>JAEUJP010000657.1 GCA_016793725.1 Myxococcaceae bacterium
AGACTTCGAGAGCGACGAGAGGCCCTGGTGGGGCGCGCTCCTGCGCCTCGCCTCGGGCATGTAGCGGCTCGAAGCCCTACGCGACGACCTTGTCGTCGTTCGCGGCGACCGCCTCGCGAATCTTCACGGTGACGAGCTTCGAGATGCCGGGCTCCTCCATCGTGACACCGTAGATGTTGTCGACGATCTCCATCGTGCGCTTGTTGTGCGTGATGAGAATGAACTGAGACTGCTTGCTCATCTCTTTCACCATGTCGTTGTAGCGACCGACGTTGCCCTCATCGAGCGGCGCGTCGACCTCGTCGAGCAGGCAGAACGGCGTCGGCTTGATGAGGAAGATGGCGAAGATCATCGAGACGGCCGTCAGCGCCTTCTCGCCGCCCGAGAGCAGCTGCACGCTCTGGAGCTTCTTGCCGGGAGGCTGCGCCACGATCTCGACGCCGGCCTCCATGCCGGGCGCCTCTTCGGTCAGCACGATGCTCGCGCGCCCGCCGCCGAACAGCCGGGGGAAGATCTTCTGGAAGCGGTCGTTGACCGCGTCGAACGTCTGCGAGAACCGCTCGCGCGACGTCGCGTCGATCTTCTTGATCGCCGCCTTGAGCTGCTCGATCGAGCTCTCGAGGTCGAGCCGCTGCTTCTCGAGAAACGCGTAGCGCTCGGCGACCTCTTTGAGCTCGTCGATCGCGGCGACGTTCACCTCGCCCATGCGCTCGACCTGGCCGCGCAGCTCTTTCAGCTGCTTCTGGCCGACCTCGTCGAGCTGCTTCAAGAAGTGAAACTCGCCGACCGCGTGCCCGATGGGAATCTGCCACCGCTCGAGCACCTGCTGCTCGAGGTGCTGCAGCTCGATCGACGCCTCACGCTCTTGTATCGACAGCTGCGACAGGCCCTGCGTGTGCTCGTCGGCCTGCGTGCGCAGCGCCTTCAGCTCGGTCTCTTGCTCACGAACGCTCTGCACCGCGGCGGTGTGCTCGGTGCGCCGCTGGCCGAGCGCCTCTTGCTTCGCGGCGAGCTCGGCCTTGCGCGCCTCGCCCTCGGCCGTGACGGTCGCGATGCGCTCGTCGAGGCCGACCAGGTGCTGCTTCGCCTCGTCGAGCGACACCGCGCTGCGCTCGTTGCGCGCCGCGAGGTCGACGATGCGCGCCGCCGCCGCCGTCGCCGCAGACTTCGCCGCCTCGACGCGCTCTGACGTCGACGCCACCTTCACCTTGAGCGCCGTCTGCTGCTCGAACAGCTCGCGCGCCCGAACCTCGAGCGACTCGATCTCGGAGCTCAAGAGCCGCACGCGCTCTTCGCGCGCCGAACGATCGGCCTCGGCGTGGAGCAGCTCGTCGCGCGCCGCGTCACCTTCGCGCGCCAGCGCCTCGAGCCCCTGCGCCGCGGCCTCGAGCTCGTGGCGAACCGCCGTCACGCGCTCGTCGAGCTTCGCGAGGCTGGCGGCAGCGGCCGAGAGGTCTTTTTCGTACGACGCGAGCGACAGCTCTTCGGCGTGCGCGTGCCGCGACAGGCCCTTCAGCACGCCCTCGGTGTGCCCCATCTGCTTCTGCAGGGCGTAGTGCTTCGTGACGATCTCGTTGTAGCGGCCCTCGATGCCGAGCACCTCTTCGCGCAGGGCTTCGATCTCGCGACGCTTGTGCAGCGCGCCGACGCCCGCGCCCTCGAGCACGCCGCCCGTCGCCACGCCGCCCGGGCGAATCACCTCGCCCGCCAGCGTCACGAACGTGTGGTGGGGGTTCTGCGCCGAGGCCTCTTTCGCGGCCGCGAGGTCGGCGACGAACTGCACCCCGTCGAGGAGCACGTCGATGAGCGCCTTCGCCTCGGCCCGGGTGGGGTGAACGACCGCGAGCGCCGCGACCGGCAGCGTCGGCGCGGGCGGCGGCTGCGGAGGCGAGGCCAATGGCACTTCGGTGACGCCACCTTCGACGACCGGCGCGGCTTCGACTTCGACTGCCGGTGCCGATTCTTCGGCGCCCTTCGACTCCGCCCCGACTTCGTCGGGGCTCCGCTCAGGGTGAACGGAGACGTTGTCGGGCCCGAGCGGAATGAACGTCGCCCGGCCCTCGCCGCGCTGACCGAGCTTCTCGATCCACTCCCAGGCGACCTTCGGCGACTGCACCACGACGTGCTGCATGCGCTCGGCGAGCACCGCCTCGAGCGCCTTCTCGAGCGTCGGCGGCGCCGAGAGCAGGTCAGACAAGAGGCCCACGATGCCCTGCGCCGACGGGTCATCGCCCGCCTGATGCATCACCGCACGAACGCCGCGGTCGTAGCCCTCGTAGTTCTTCTGAATGTCTTCGAGCGAGTGCAGCCGGCTGCGCTTGTCGGCCAGCTCTTCGCGCAGGCAGATGACCTGAATTTCGTTCTCGGCGAACGCCTCGCGCGCGCGCTCGAGCGACGACTCTTCTTCGCCGCGGCGCGCCTGCAGCTCGGCGTGCGCCGCGCGCGCCTGCCCGACCCGCGCCAGCACCTCGGCCTTGCCCTGCTCGACCACCGTGCGCTCTTCGGTGAGCCCCTGCAGCTCGCCGAGCAGCCGCGCGCTCGCCGCCTCGGCGTCGGCCTTGCGCTGCTCGAACGCCGTCGACGACGACTCGAGGTTCGCGACCCGCTTGCTCGAGTCGAGCAGCTCGTTGCGATCGCGCCCCAGGCGCTCGTGCACCTGCGCCTGCAGCTCGCTCGCCCGGCGCAGCTCTTCGGCCAGCACCTGCGCGGCCACGTCGTCTTCTTTGCCCGCGATCTCGAGCGCGTCGGCCTCGGCCGCCTTCGACGCCTGCTCGACCGTCGCCGCCTCTCGGCCCTGCGCCAGCTCGACGAGCTCGGCCTCGAGCGCCGTCACCCGCGCCCGCGTCGCGGCCTGGTCTCTCGACCAGTGCTCGAGGTTCGACGCATCGAGCTTCGTCTGCCCTTCGAGCGCGTGCACCTCGCCCGCCAGCGCCTCGATGCCGGCCGCGGCCTGCTCGAGCCCGTCGCGCGCCGCGGCGATCGCCGCCTCTTTCGCCTGCACCGCCTCGAACGCCGCCCGCTCGTCGTCGCCCAGCTTCGACAGCCGCGCGTCGACCACCTTGCGCAGCGCGTTCAGCTCGAGCCAGCGGTGACTCGCCGCGTGCAGCTCGATGCGCCGCATCTCGGCCTTGAGGCGCTGGTACTTCTCGGCCTTCTTCGCCTGGCGGTCGAGCGAGTCGTGCCGCACCTTCAGCTCGGCGACGACGTCGTTCACGCGCAAGAGGTTGTTGGCCGCGTGCTCCATCTTGCGCTCGGCGGCCTTCTTGCGCGCCTTGTAGCGGGTGACGCCGGCCGCCTCTTCGATGAACGTGCGGCGATCTTCGGGGCGCGACGAGACGATCTGCCCGACCCGGCCCTGCTCGATGATGCTGTACGCCCGCGTGCCGACGCCCGTGCCGAGAAAGAGCTCGGTGATGTCGAGCAGGCGGCACTTCGTCTTGTTCAGCTCGTATTCGCTCTCGCCGCTGCGAAACAGGCGCCGCGTCACCGAGACCTCTGGCAGCCCCGCCATCGTCGGCGGCAGCACGTCTTCGGGCTCGACCTGCATCGTCATCGTCACTTCGGCCATCGACAGCGGCGCCTGCGACTCGGAGCCGTTGAAGATGACGTCTTCCATGCCGCGGCCGCGCAGGTTCTTCGCGCTCTGCTCGCCCATCACCCAACGAATCGCGTCGACCACGTTCGACTTGCCGCAGCCGTTCGGGCCCACCACGCCCGTGACGCCGTCGCCGAACGAGAGAACGCTCCGGTCCATGAACGACTTGAACCCACAGATGTCGAGACGTTTGATTCGCATTTTAGGGGGCTTGGGTCGCGGGCATTAGCATGACACTACACGTCGTGTCACGCGCTCCAAGGCCGGTAAATCGGCCTCGGCGCGATTGGTGCGCTGTTCGAAGACGTCGTGATGTGGGTGACAAAAGGCTGTCTGATCAGCTCGCCGCAGCGAGCACCAGCGGAACCGCGACGAGCTGCCCGTTCTGAACCGTCATCGAGAGCGTCGTGACCAGCCGCGTGACGGGCAGAACCACGTCTTTCGGGCTGGGGCGCTTGATGGGTGTAGGCGCTGCGTTCATGGACGAACCTCACAGACAGCAAGTCGTCGGCCAGCATTCAACGCCCGCTGCCACCCAGATGTTTCCACCGCTTGACGTGGCCGCACACCTACATGGTTCGAGGGTGCTCCAGGCGCCGCTGGCACCTCGATGCGCACCTGTCTGAAAAGAGTGCGTGGCGCGCGCGCTACGGCATTTCCAACGCTTTGAGAGAACGACCCTCGCCGCCCGGCGCGACGACGCGCAGCAAGAGCAGCGCGCCGGTCTTCGCGTCGCTGATCACCTTCACCAGGTCATCGCGCCCGGTGACGGGCTTCTTGTTCGCCTCGATCACCACCATGCCGCGCCGCAGCCCCGCCCGCTCGCTGACCGAGCCGACGGCGACCTCGACGACCAGCGCGCCCTGCGACGGCAAGCCCGTGCTCTGCGACAGGCGCGGGTCCATGTCTTGAAACGAGAGGCCGAGCCGCGACGGCTTCTGCTCGGGGTCGCTCGAGCGCGCGCTCTTCTTCTCTCGCGCGCTCAGGTTCTCGAGGTCGGGCCGGGTGCCGAGCTTGACCTTGAGCTCCATCGACTTGCCGTTGCGCCACGTCGTCAGCGCCACCGTCGAGTCGGGCCGCTTCAGCGCCACCACCCGGCGAAACGCATCGGCCGACAGCACCTTCTCGCCGTCGATCGCCGTGACGGCGTCGTCTTCGAGCAGGCCGGCCTTCTTCGCGGGCGAGCCGTCGTTCACCGTCGTGATGACCGCCCCGTCGGGCACCGGCACCCCCATCGCCTTCGCGAGGTCGGCCGTCAGATCTTGAATGCCGACGCCGAGCCAGCCGCGCGTGACCGCGCCGTCTTTTTCGAGCTGCGGCATCAGCGCCTTGATCAGGTTCGACGGCACCGCGAAGCCGATGCCGATGTTGCCGCCCGCGCCACCCATCATGTTCGGGTTCGAGAAGATCGCCGTGTTCATGCCGACGACCTCGCCCTTCAGGTTGAACAGCGGCCCGCCCGAGTTGCCGGGGTTGATCGCCGCGTCGGTCTGAATGAACTGATCGTACGGGCCCGCGCCGATCTTGCGCTCGGTCGCCGAGATGATGCCGCTCGAGACGCTCGACGCGAGGCCGAACGGGTTGCCGATCGCCACCACCCAGTCGCCCACCCGCATGCCGCCCGAGTCGCCCAGCTTCACCGACGGCAGGTTGTCGACCTTGCCCTTGATGCGCAGCAGCGCCACGTCGACCAGCGGGTCGCGCCCCACCACCTCGGCGTCCAACGCGCGGCCGTCGTCGAAGCGCACCCGCAGCGTCACGGCGTCGTCGACCACGTGGTTGTTGGTCAGCACGAGGCCCTTCGGGTCGATCACGAAGCCGCTGCCGAGGCCCTGCAGAATGTTGCCCTTGCCGCGCGGCCGCTTCATGCCGAAGAACTTCTCGAGCATCTCTTCGTCGACCTCGCTGTTGCGCTCTTCACGCTTCTGCACGTCGACGTTCACGACCGCCGACTTCACGCTCTCGACCAGCGGAGCGAGCGACGGCAGGGTCGCCTCTTTGACGGTGACCTGGGCATACGCGAGCAGGGGAGCCAGCAGGGAGACCGAAACGAGCAAGCGGGCGTAGGGCATGGCTTTCGTACCGTTAAAGCAGATCGCTCCGGGTTGCCACCAACGTTCCACTTCGGGTGGGATTCCCGGTATAGAGGTCGACAGTCTTCGACGTGCAGGGCCGAGGGAAGGAACATCATCTCAACATGAGCCGGCTCATTCGCCTGGCGGTCGTTTCGTCGCTCGCGTCGCTGCTCGCGGGCTGCCCCACCATCTCGACGACCGACGGAGGCCCGCTCACCATCGGCCCCAACGGCACCGACGGCATTCTCATCGACACCGCCTCGGGCATCGGGCTCAGCGTGCCGAAGGGCGCGCTGACCGAAGACACGCTCATCACCGTCACGGTGGTCGACACCAACATCCCCGAGGTGCCGATGCGCAAGCGCATCTCGCTCGGGTACCGAATTTCGCCGGCGAGCATCAAGTTCGCGACGCCGATCACGCTCTACATACCCTGGCAAGAGAGCCGCCTCGTGAAGGGCGTCGCCTCGTCGACGTACGACATGCGCCGGCAGACGACGTCTGACCCGTTTCTGGCGCTGCCCGGCAGCGCGGCGCGGCCCGAGACGAAGACGGTCGAAGCGCAGACCGACCGGCTGGGCCTGTTCTGGAACACGTCGCCGCTGAACCCCGACGTGGCGACGCTGACGCTCACGCCCGAAGAGGCGTTCATCGACGTCGGGCAGACGCAGCAGTTCACGGCCGAGGTGAAAGACCCGACGGGCGAGATCATACCCGTCGAGCTGCACTGGTCGGCGGTGGCGCCGCGCATCGGCTCGATCACCGACGGCCCCGACGGGGGCCTCTACACGGCGCTCGACCCCGGCATCGCGACCGTCACGGTGCGGGCGGGCAACGAGAGCGCCGAGGCGAAGGTGCACGTGAAGGGGCCCGCGGTGGGGCCTGCCACGTTCGTGCACGAGAACCCCTTTCCCACGGGCAATGATCTGTGGGGCGGCAGCGTCGGGCCCATCGGCACGGCGTTCGTGGGCACGAACGGCACGGTGCTGATTCGCGACACGAACGGCAGCTACTCGCGCGTGTTCTCGCAGCCGGGCTTCACGCTGAAGGGCATCGCGGGCACCACGCTGACGAACGCGGTGGCGATCGGCGTGCTCGGCACGACGGGCATTCTGGTCGAGCTCACGAACAACCAGCCCAGGGTGACGACGCACCCGACGGCGAACCCGTCGCACCTGTGGTTCGACGGCACGCACGGCATGGCGGTGGGCACGGGCAACGACGTGCTGGTGCGGCGCGGCGGGCAGTGGGTGAAAGAGTACAACCCGTCGTTCGAGCCGCTCTTGTCGGTGGTGGGCGACGGTGCGGGCGGCTTCGTGGTGCTGGGCGGCCAGGGCAGCATCTACAAGTACGACCCTCTGACGATGCGGTGGAACTCGCTGTTCCAGACGCAGCTGGCGGTGCTGCTGACGGCCGGGGCGCTGACGAACGCGAGCGGCAGCGAGGCGTGGGCGTGCGGCGGCAACAAGATGTGGCACTTCGCGAACGATCAGTGGACGTCGTTCAACATGCCCGCGACGCCGCTGCTCACCGAGGCGACGGCGCTGGGGCTGGTCGACGGCAAGATCGTGGTCGGCGGGCGTGAGAACAAGACAGGCTACGGCATGATCTGGACGCCGCCTTCGACCGAGCCCGACGGCGGCATGGCGGGCGACACGTGGGTGACGGTGCCGATGCGGGGCCCGCAGATACCGCGCGGGTACTTCGGGCAGGGCACGGCGTCGACGGTGGGCTACCTGGTGGGCGACTACGGCGCGGTGTGGCGGTACCAGGCGAACGGCCTGGTCGAAGAGTCGCACGGCTTCTACGGCGACGTGGCCTCGGTGGTGACGGCGGGCGCCGACGTGCTCGTGGGCGTCAACGAGTGTGCGAACTCGAACTGCACGGCGTTCACGCCGCACGTCTACCAGCGCGACGCGGCGGGCACGTTCTCGTTCTTGGGCGGCTCGGCGGCGCCGTTCGGGGGTCGCATCTGGTCGATGGCGGCGAAGTCGAAGAACGATCTCGTCGTCGCGGTCTCGCAGCCGAACGGCTCGGGCGGTCAGTTCTGGTTCTTCAACGGCACGGTCTGGTCGCCGGCGGTGGGGAGCGGCACGGCGCTCTCGCTCAAATACTGCGGCACGCCGGTGATCGGCGTGGGGGTCGCGGGTGCGTGGTTTCGCGGGGGGCCGACGAACGTGGCGCCGCAGGGCGCGATCGGAATGGATCACCTGTGGGCGGTGACGTGCCGGTCTGACGCCGAGCTGTGGGCGGGCGGCGACGGGGTGCTGTTCACGCGGCGCGGCTCCGGCATGTGGATGCCGAGAGATTCGGAAGAGGTGGGCCACGCGCCGTACCGCGCGCTGTACTCGCCGGGTGAAGGTGAGGTGTTCGCGTTCGGCGACGCCCGCTTCGGCACGTACTGGGACACGACGACGCTGCGCCTGGTCGAGAGCCCCGGCGGCACGAGCCCCGACGTCATCAGCGGCCTGTGGGCCTCGTCGCCCGACAACCTGTACGCGGTCGGCGTGACACAGATTCCCGTCTCGTCGGGCCTGGGCCTGCGCTTCAACGGCGCCGAGTGGCGGCAGGTCGACACGGGCAGCCAGCGCGCGGTGACGTCGATCGACGGCACCGCGGCGACGACGGTGTTCATCGGCTCGCGCGGCGGTGGCGTGCTGCGCGGCGTCGCTCCGCCGTGAGGGGGCTTTATGGTCGCTGCGCTCCCGTTTCCGCGCCAGAGGCGCGCGGGTTCTCGCGTGGGTGCCCGCTTCTGAACTGCCGGGGCCGGGGACGGGGTCCGGGGACGCCCGCCGGGTCCGGTCGTCGGGTTCCGGCCCGTCGGTCAGTCGACCTGCGCGACCTTGTTGCGCTCTTCGAGAAAGCCGTTGACGCCCTCGGCGATCGCCTCGGCGACGTCGAGCTGGTACGCCTCTGAGGCGAGCAGCCGCTCTTCGGTCGCGTTCGAGAGGAAGCTGGTCTCGACGAGAATCGCGGGCATCTTGGCGCCGAGCAGCACGAAGAAGAGCGCCTCTTTGTGGCCGAGATCGCGCACCGACGGGTTCTTGTTCTTCAGCGACGTGACGAGCTCGCGCTGCACGCGGTTCGCGAGGCGGCCCGACTCTTCGGTGTTCGCCTTCGTCGCGAGGTCGGCGAGGATCAGCTGCAGATCGCCGACGCCGCGGTCTGACATCTGGTTCTCGCGCGCCGCGAGGCGCACGTTGTAGCGGTCTGACGAGGTGTTGAGCGTGTACGTCTCGACCCCGCCGAGGTTCTTCGTCGGCGCCGAGTTGCAGTGCACCGAGATGAACAGGTCGCCCTTCTTCTTGTTCGCGAACGCCGTGCGGTCTTCGAGGCGCACGAACGTGTCGTCGTCGCGCGTCATCAGCACCTCGAGCCCCGCCTCGGTGAGCAGCCTCGAGAGCTTCAGCGCGATGGCGAGCGCCACGTCTTTTTCACGCGTGCCGTTCTTGCCGATCGCGCCGGTGTCGTGCCCGCCGTGGCCCGCGTCGATGATGACGCGCTTCACCTTGAGGCCCAGCTGCTCGGCGAGCGTCAGCTCTTGATCGATGGCCGCCCCGCGCAGCGCCTTCACGTCGCGCTCGCCGACGCGCACGTCGCGCAGCTTCTCGGCCAGCTCTTCGACCGACGGCACGTGCAGGCCCGGCGTCTCGCTCACCGCGGCCGCCTCTTCGGCGACGGGCGCCCGGTCGCGCTCGGGCACCGGCAGGTCGAGCTTCTTGAACGCGTCGGCGATGCGCAGCACCTGCGCCTCGGCCGCTTTCTGGCCGCGCGACGTCGAGCGGCGACCCTTCGCGCTCGAAGGCTCGGCCCGCACCGTCGGCGCTGCTGCGCTCGCGTCGCCGCTCGACTCGGCGCGGCGCGTCGCCTTCGCGGCCGGAGCAGCCGGAGCCGGCTTCACGACCGGCTTCGGCGCCTTCGCGTAGAGCTTGCGCGCCGCCTCGAGATCTTCGGGGTTGGCCGAGAACTTCGAGAGCTCTTCGTAGGTCTGGGCCGCGAGCACCAGCGCCTCGGCCGCGCGCGGGCTCTTCGGGTACTTCTGCGCGACGCCCTCGAGCTTCTTCGCCACGTTCTGCCAGTGGTGGCGAAACCTGCGCCGCTTCTCGTCGCCCTTCAGCTCGGTGCGCGCCGTCTTCGCGGCCTGCCACGCGGCCTCTGCCGGATCAGTCGGCTTCGCGTTCGTCGCGAAGAGTGTGGCGGCGATGAGAAGGGCGTAGGGCGTCATTCGCTACAGGTTTGTGCAATGTGAGCATCAAACCTACACGGTGGCAAAAAAGGCGCCGGAGGTGGATAAAGTGTCGGCCCCGCCCTCTTCTCGATGAGCCAGCAGAAAAAACCGCCCGAGCGCCACGACACGAGCGAGACCTCGTTCGTCGCGCCGGGTGAGCGCACGCGCACGACCGGCCCCTTTCCCGCCCCGGCGCGCACGACGGGCTCGCACCCGCAGCCGGGCGAGCGCGAGCGGGTGACGCAGAAGATGTTCCCCTCGCAGCGCAACACGGGGCCGCAGCCCATCGGCGGCACGACGGCGCCGAAGCAGATGACGGGGCATCAGAAAGACCAGCTGGCCTCGGCGTTTCAAGACCAGGCGCGCTTGAAGGCGGCGGCGCTGGTGCTGGGCAAGGCACCGGGCGCCAAGCGCGACGACGACGACGACGAGGCGACCGCGCTCGGCAAGGTGTTCGACGGCGTGACGCCGGCGCCCGAGCTCACGTCGCGCGATCTGTTCAAGGCGGTGCAGGCGCCGGTTCAGAGCCGCGAGGGGCGCAGGTCGAAGAAGATCTTTCACCAGGTGCTCGCGCAGTTCGCGATCGGCAAGAACCCGCGCTTCGACCCCGACGGGCCGGGCAAGCCGCGCGGCCACATCTTCGTGTGGGACGTGAGCCGCGCCATGAACTGCGAGGTGCCGCACTTCTTCGGCGTCAAAGAGCTCACGCTGGCGCAGACCGTCGACTGGCTGCGCGCCGAGGGCCCGTCGCGCGGCTGGCTGCGCGCCGACCCGAAGGCCGTCGTCGAGCTCGCCGGCAAGGGTCAGCTCGTCATCGCCCTGCCCAAAGAGATGCGCCTCAAGCAGATGGGCATCGTCACCCCCGAGCCGGCCGACAAAGACGGCCGCCCCCGGCTCGCCGGCGCCGGTGTGAAGCTCGGGCCCAACCTCTCGGTGCACGAGCTGCTCGGCGTCTACGCCGCCGAGTTCTTCACGCACGCCTGAGCAGTCGTTTCGGGCACCTGGCCTCAGCGCCGGTCTTGCAACCTGGGCCGACCTCACCCGCATCACCCACGAGGTCACCCATGCCGAACCGAATCGAAGGCGCCGTCTCGTCGAACGTCTGCACCGACACCGGCTACGAGGTCTCGAACGCCGACGCGAAGCCCACTGCGCAGGGCTCGGTCTCGCAGCAGCTCGAGCAGGCCGCGTACCTGACCGAGTGGTCGAAGCGCGCGTTCGAGAGCGCGTTCACCGACGAGAGCGACGTGCTCACCCGCGGCACGCTCTCGGGCCTCGGCGCCACGCCGCCCGACACGAAGAAGCAGACCGAATACGTCGACTACACCAGCACGCTGAAGGGCGTCAGCGCCGAGAGCGCGTTCGAGTACTTCAAGAACAACCCGTCGGCCTGGTTCGGCGCTTCGGGCATCACGCTGCACCCGCCGACGAACAAGCTCGAAGACGGCGCGCGGCTGTTTCTTCAGGAGCCCGGCATCACGCCTCCGGTGTGGGCCCCCATCGAGGTGCACGTCGACGAGCGCGCGAAGACGGTGCGCATCACCACCCTCGACGGCCACCCGCTGCGCGGCGTGAACCAGTTCAGCTTCGACGAGAACACGAACGGTGACTGCGAGCTGCGCCAGTCGTCGGCGTTTCAGATGAGCTCGTTCGCGGCGTCGGTCGGCGGCAAGGCGTTGGCGCTCGTCGACGCCGACCCCATCGCGCGCCAGCACGTCATCTGGCAGGCGGCGCACGCGAACATCGCCGACCACGCGGAGCGCAAGTGAGCGCCGCGACGTTTCTCTACGACGGCCACTGCCGGCTGTGCACGGCGTCGGCGCACCGGGTTCGCAAGGCGGCGCGCGGCGCTCTGGTGCTGCGCTCATTTCGCGACGACGGCGTGCCCGAGTCGTACGGGCTGAAGCTCGCCGACCTCGAGCGCGCCGTTCACCTCGTGCGCGCCGACGGCTCGGT
Source organism: Myxococcaceae bacterium (assembly GCA_016793725.1). GTDB lineage: Bacteria > Myxococcota > Myxococcia > Myxococcales > Myxococcaceae > Xiheicaenimonas > Xiheicaenimonas phototrophica. The sequence continues at coordinate 11,855 of JAEUJP010000657.1, forward strand.
CGAGGTGGGCGTCACCACGTTCGCGACCGCCCTGAAGGGCCGGTGGTACGGGCCGCTGCTGCAGCGGGTGCGGCTGCCCGGTGTTCATGCGATCGCGTCGGCCGCCTACGCGTGGGTCTCGAAGCGCCGCTTCCGCATCGCGGGCCGCACGTGCGACGGCACCTGCGGCCTCTACGGCTGAGTGAGGTGGGAGCGCCATTGGGCCGCACGTGCCGAAAGAGCGCGTGCGGCCCCTCTCACGCGTACCAGCCGAGCGTGCGCGCGAGATCTTCGTCGATCACGCGCACCCACGTCGGCTGCGACGGCACGACCGCCGCCAGCACCTTCTCGCCGTTCTTCACCGGCGCACGGCCCGGCCGCGCCCGCGCCCGCACCTCGCGCTTCACGTCTTGTTGAAAGTAGTGCGCGGCGAACGTCGTCTCGGCGCGCGTGTCGGGCAGGCCTCCCTCGCAGGTCAGCCACACGAGCATGCCCGAGCGAAGGGGCTGCAGCTCAGCGCGCACCGCGCGCCGCACCTCGAGCGCGACCAGCAACACCGCCACGAGCAGCCCCAGCCCGACGCCGAACGGCGCCAGCCTCGTGAGGCCCCGCCCCTCACGCGCGGAGTCGGCCTCTCGCGGAGCCTCGGGCGCCTTCGGGTCGACGAGCAAGGTCACCTTCGCGCCGTGCCCCAGCCCCTCGGCGCGCTCGGCCGACGCCAGCACGCCGCTCACGCTGCGGTCGAGCCCGTCGAACGTGTACAGCACCGTCAGCTTCGCCGGCAGCCGCGTGCGGTCTTCCCACTTCGGCAGCGAGACCCCGCTCACCCGCCCCTCGACCTCGACCGCCCGCCCGAAGAAGCCCGCCTCGTCGCCGAGCCAGCGGCCCGCCAGGAGCCCCGCCGCCGACACCAGCCCGAAGATGCCGAACCCGAGCCCCGCCACCACCGCCAGCCGCCGGTACGCGCCGGGCACCTGGGCGAGCTTCACCTTGCGCGGCGCTTTCGGTATCGCGAGCTGCACGGGCGCCCGGGAGCGTACCCGCAAAACCACGTGGGCGACGCGCCCGCCCGCAAAGTGAACGGGCCCGAGCGCCCTCACGCTCAGGCCCATTCGAGATTTGACTCAGACTTGTGCTTCAGCACCTGCGCCCCCTGCCCTTTGGGAGCGCCGCGCAGATGTTTCATTGTCGATGCAGCCCCCAAATGGTCTTCGGGCGGCGCCGTAACGAACTTTTACAGAACCCTCAGCTCGGGCGTCGGCCGAGCATCGCCTTCCACTCGGCGATCGCGTTGAGCGCCTGGAGCGGGGTCGAGCCCTCGACGACGAACGCGCGCACGGCCTCGACGATGGGGTCGGCGGGCGGGGGCGCCCCGAACAGCCCCAGCTGGTGGTCGGGCTTCTTGGCGAGCCGCGCGTGGCCGACCTCGTCGAGCTCGTGCGCCTCGAGGTTCACGAGCAGCTCCCGCGCTCGGCCCAGCACCTCGGGCGGCAGCCCGGCGAGCCGCGCGACCTCGATGCCGTAGCTCTTCGAGGCTGCGCCATCGACGAGCTTTCTCAAGAAGGTGACCTTGCCCCCCTTCTCTTTCACCGCGATGCAGCAGTTCTTCACGCGGGGGCGCTCGCGCGCGAGGTCGGTGAGCTCGTGGTAGTGCGTCGCGAACAGCGTGCGCGCGCCGACGACGTCGTGCAGGTGCTCGGCGACCGCCCAGGCGATCGACAGGCCGTCGAACGTCGAGGTGCCGCGGCCGATCTCGTCGAGCACCACCAGGCTCTTCGCGGTCGCGTGGTGCAGAATGTTCGCGGTCTCGGTCATCTCGACCATGAACGTCGACTGGCCGCGCGCCAGGTTGTCTGACGCGCCGACGCGCGTGAACACCCGATCGCACAGGCCCAGGTGCGCCTTCTTGGCCGCCACGAAGCAGCCCGCCTGCCCCATCACCACGGCGAGCGCGACCTGCCGCATCACCGTCGACTTGCCGGCCATGTTCGGGCCGGTGATGACGAGCAGCTGGTTTTCGTCGCGGTCGAGCTTCGTGTCGTTCGGCACGAACGTGCCGCCGTCGAGCGAGAGCTCGACCACGGGGTGCCGCGCGTCGGTGAGGCGCAAAACGTCGCTCTCGTCGAGCGCAGGGCGGCAGTAGCCGCGCTCGGCCGACACCCCGGCGAAGCTGCACAGCGCGTCGAGCGCCGCCACCGCCGCCGCCGCAGCCCTCAAGGGTGACGTGCGCGCCACGATGAGCGCGCGCAGCTCTTCGAACAGCTTCAGCTCGAGCGCGACGCGCTTCTCGTCGGCGTTCAGCACCTTCTCTTCGTAGTTCTTCAGCTCTTCGGTGACGTAGCGCTCACCGCCGACCATCGTCTGCTTGCGCACCCAGTCTTTGGGCACGAGGTGCAGGTTCGCCTTCGTCACCTCGAGGTAGTAGCCGAACACCCGGTTGTAGCGAACCTTGAGGCTCGCGATGCCGGTGCGCTCGCGCTCGCGCGCCTCGAGCTCGAGCAGCGTGCTCTTGCCCGAGCTCGAGAGCGCCAGGTACTCGTCGAGCTCTCGATCGAAGCCCTGGCGAATGAAGCCGCCCTCGCCGACCGTGACCGGCGGCTCGTCGGTGATCGCCGCGCTCAGGGTCGCCCCGAGCGACATGACGGCCTCGGCGCTCAAGGGGCCCTCGAGCAGCTTGAGCAGCCCGGCCGAGGCGGGCGCCACGGCGCGGCCGAGCTTCGGCAGCGCGGCGAGTGACACGGCCAGCGCCCGCATGTCGCGGGGCGTGCCGGTCTTGAGCGACAGCCGGGCGCACAGGCGCTCGAGATCTTGAACGCCCTTCAGGCCCTCGACCAGCTCGGCCCGAAACGCGCCGCGCTTCACCAGCTCTTCGACGGCGTCGAGCCGCGCGGTGATCGCAGGCACGTTGCAGAGCGGCGCCGTGAGCCAGGCAGCCAGCTTGCGCGCGCCGAGCGGGGTCACCGTGCGATCGAGCACCGAGAGCAGCGTGCCGGTGCGGCCCCCGTCTTTGAGCGACCTCAAGAGCTCGAGGTGCGAGCGGGTCGACTCGTCGAGCACCAGGTAGCCGCCGCGCGGCTGCAGCGACAGCCGGTCGACGTGGCCGCCGTCGCTCTTCTGGGTGTCTGTGAGGTACCGCAGCGCCGCCCCGGCCGCGCCCGCCGACGGGCTCGAGTCGGGCCGCCCGAAGCTCTCGAGCGACTGCACCTGAAAGTGCCCGAGCAGGTAGGCCTTCGCGCGCGACACCTGAAACACGTCGGCCTCGAGCGTGGCGACGGCAGGCCGCTTGCCGTAGCCCGACAAGAGCCCCTCGAGCGGCGCGAGGTCGGTGCCCTCGGGCACCAGCACCTCGCTCACGTTCATGCGGAGCAGCTCGGGGGTGAGCTCGTTCAGGCCACCCGGCGCGAGCGCCGTGAACTCACCGGTCGAGACGTCGAGCACCGCGGCGCCCCACCAAGGGGTGGTGGCCTGCGCGTCGGGGGGCTTCAGCGCCGCGAGGAAGTTGTTCTGCGCGGGCTCGAGCAGGTTCTCGTCGAGCACGGTGCCCGCGGTGACGATGCGCACGACCTCGCGCTTGACCAGGGCCTGGCCGCCGGCCTCTTCGACCTGCTCGCAGATCGCGACCTTGAAGCCCTGCCCGACGAGCCGGCCGATGTACCTGCGGGCCGAGTGGTAGGGCACGCCGCACATCGGCACGCGCTCGTCGCCCTTCGCGCGCGACGTGAGCGTGATGTTCAAGGCCGCCGCGGCCTTCAGCGCGTCGTCGAAGAACATCTCGTAGAAGTCGCCGAGCCTGAAGAAGAGAATCGCGTCGCCCACCTGCGCCTTGGTGTCGACGTACTGCTGCATCATCGGCGTCAGCTTCTCGGGCAGCACCGGCGGCGACACCGGAACCGAAACCGGAACCGGAACCGGAACCGGAACCGACGCAGGGAGCTGAGCGAGCGCCTCGACCACAGCAGTCTTGACCGAACCTGCTTTCGGCCCTGCCCGACCGTTCTTCATCGGCGGCGTCTCTACCACCTTCACTCGCCCCCGAGTGACAGGAGATCGCCCTGCGCCGAGTCACCCACCTGCTTGACGCGCCGGGTCTTCAGCTCGTCGGCCGCGAGCAGGCGCGGCTGAATTTCGATGGGCTCGAGCATCGGCAGCGGGTGCTCGGCCGACGCCGCCGAGAGCTCGACGAACTTGCGCGCGCCGCTCAAGACCTTGTGCTCGAGCGAGCCGACACACTTGTTGTACGTGTTGACCGTCGTGTTGAGCTGCCGCCCCAGGCCCTCGAAGTGTTCGGCCATCGCCCGAATGCGCGTGTAGAGCTCTTGCCCGAGGGAGCGGATCGCCTCGGCGTTCTGCGCGACCTGCTGCTGCCGCCAGCCGTACGAGATGGCGCGCAAGAGCGAGATGAGGGTCAGCGGTGACGCGAGCACGACCTGCCGCTGGGCGCCGAACTCGATGAGGTTCGGGTCGTCTTGCAGGGCGGTCGACATCAGCGGCTCAGACGGCAAGAACATGATGACGAGCTCGGGTGCGGGGCTGACGGCCTCCCAGTACTGGCGGGCCGAGAGCTTCTGCACGTGATCGCGCACCTGGGCGGTGTGGGCCTTGAGGTGCTGGGCGCGGGTGGCGTCGTCTTGCGCCTCGACCATGGCGAGGTAGCGGTCGAGCGGGGCCTTGGCGTCGACGACGACGCTGCGCCCGCCGGGCATGCGCACGATGAGATCGGGGCGCAGGCGGCCGTCGTCGCCGTCGATGGTCTTCTGCTCGATGAAGTCGCAGTGGTTGACCATCTGCGCCATCTCGACGACGCGCCGCAACGTCTGCTCGCCCCACCGGCCGCGCACGTAGGGCGTTCGCAGGGCCTTCACGAGGTTCGAGGTCTCGTGGCCGAGGCTCTTCACCTGGCTGAACAGCTGCGCGCTCTCGAGGCGCGACTTCTCGAGCGTCTCGCCCACCTTCTTGAGCGTTTCGTCGACGGGCTTCATCGAGGCCTCGATCGCCTTCTGCCTCGCGTCGAGGTCGACCTTGGCGGTCTCAGAGACCCCCTTGAGCTCGGCGCGGGCCAGCTCGATGAGCTGCTTGCCCGACGTCTCGAGGGTCGCGGTGGCCAGCGACGAAAAGGTCTCGCGCATTCGGGCGTCGAGCTTGTCTTGCAAGGTCTGTACGGCTTTCAGCCGCTCGTCGGCGGCGTGCCGCTCGGCCTGCAGGCGGGCGAGGTTGGCGGCGTGCTCGAGCTTGATGCTCGAAGCCTCTTGGCGGGCGGCATCGCGCTCGGCGACCAGCTCGTGGGCGCGGGCCACGGCAGCGCGCTGCTCGGCGAGCGCCGCCGCCCGGTCGGAGGCGGCCTGTTGGAGCCGCTTCTGCATCAGCGCAAAGACGACCCCGGCGCCCGCCAGCATGCCTGCGATGGCCCCGGCCAGGGCGAGCGCCACGTTCGCGAAGTTCATGCTTCCCTCCATACACGAGGGGTCCGACACTCATCGTTCGAGGCCCATGAAGGGGTGCGCGACCGAAGCCGAGCTGCTCCAGTTCACGCGCGGCGAGCTGCCCGCGACAGAAGCCGCCCGCATCGGGGCGCACGTCGACGGGTGCTCCGACTGCCGCATCATCGTGTCCGAGGTGGCGAGGTCGCTCGGCGACGGGGCCGACGACGCCTCAGCAGAGCGGCCGCTGGTGCGCGGCGGCGCGCTCGGCCGTTACCTCATTCTCGAGCAGGTGGGCCAGGGCGGCATGGGGGTGGTCTACAGCGCCTACGACTCGGAGCTCGACCGGCGGGTGGCCGTGAAGGTGCTGCGCCAGGCCGGCCGCGAAAAAGACCGGGCGCGCCTCACGCAAGAGGCGCGGGCCATGGCGCGCCTGAGCCACCCGAACGTCGCCGCCGTCTACGGGGTCGAGAGCGCGGGCGGCCGCGACTTCGTCGTCATGGAGTTCATCGTCGGCGTCACCGCCCGCCGCTGGCTCGAGGCCGAGCGCTCGACGGCCGAGGTGCTCGACGTCTTTCTGCAGGCGGGGCGCGGGCTCGAGGCGGCGCACCAGGCCGGCATCGTTCACCGCGACTTCAAGCCCGACAACGTGATGGTGCGCGCCGACGGCCGCGTGAGCGTGCTCGACTTCGGGCTGGCGCGGCCGACGGGCACGAGCGTGGCCGCGAGCGCGGCCGGGGCGGTCACGAGCCCCACCTCGCTCACCGAGACGGGCACCGTGATGGGCACGCGCCGCTACATGCCGCCCGAGCAGCAGGCCGGCGAGGCGACCGACGCGCGCGCCGACCAGTACGCGTTCTGCGTGTCGGTGCACGAGGCGCTGTGGGGCGCCGCGCCGGGTGAGGCCCCGACGAAGGGCCCGAAGGTGGGCGCCGAGCTCGTGCGTGCGCTCGAGAAGGGTCGGAGCGCCAACGCCGCCGATCGGCACCCCGACCTCTCTGCGCTGCTCGAGGTGCTGGAGCGCGCCCGGGCTCCGGTGCGGCGGCCGTGGCTGTTCGGCGTGGCGGGCCTCATCGTGCTCGTCGTCGCGGGGTTTCTCTATGCCCGCCCGAACGCCGGGCTGTGCGCGGGGGGCGAGGCCGAGGTGGCCGAGGTGTGGGGCGCGCCGCTGCGCGCGGCGGTCGTACAGCGGCTCGCAGTCGCGAAGCTCGACGGAGCGCACGTGCCCGAGGCGCTCGACGTGTACGCCGCCCGGTGGGCGCTCGCGCACCGGCAGGCGTGCGAGGCCACGCGGGTGCGCGGCGAACAGTCTGAAGACCTGCTCGACCGGCGCATGGTGTGCCTCGCGGCGCGCAGGGCGGCGCTGGCGGCGACGGCCACCCTGCTGGCGTCAGAGAGCGGGTCGCCCGGGCAGGCGCTGCAGGCCGTCGGCAACCTGCCGGTGATCGCCGAGTGCGCCGACGCGCGGGCGCTGCTCGAGGTGGTGCCGCCTCCGGCGGGGCTGAAGGCGCGCGCGCAGCTCACCCAGGTGCAAGAGGCGCTGGCGAAGGCCCGGGCGACGTTCGAGCTGGGCCGCACCGACGAGGCCGAGCCGCTGACGGCGAACGTGGTGAAAGAGGCCCGCGCGCTGGGCTGGGCGCCGGCGCTGGCCGAGGCGCTGTTGCTCAGCAGCTACGTGCTGAACGTGGCCGGCCGCACGACCGAGTGTGAAGACGCGGCGTGGCAGGCGCTCGCCGCGACGCTGGCGGCGCGCGACGCCCGGCTCGAGGCGGCGGCGTGGGTGAGCCTCGCCGGCACCGTCGCCAACATCATGCGCCGCTACGCCGAGGGCGAGCGCCTGTTCGCGGTGGCGAAGTCGAGGCTCGACCTGTTGCCCTCGGAAGAGCTGCTGGCCGCGCGGTGGTATCGCGCGCACGGGCAGGCGCTGGCGCACGCGGGCGACCTGAAGGCGGCGATCGCATCGACGGGCGAAGCGGCGCGGCGGTTCGAGGCGCTCGGCCTGCCGTCGCCGGCGCAGCTCGCGCACACGTACCGCGTGCTGTGCGACCACTACACCGTCGCGGGGCAGTACCCCGAGGGCATCGCCGCGGCGCGAAAGGCCGTCGCGGCCTCCGAGTCAGACCCCACCGGAGGCAGCCACCTCGCGCGCTCGCTGTCGGTGCTCGCCAACGTGCTGCGCAAGGCCCACCAGTTCGACGAAGCGCGCGACGTGCTGATGCGCGCGGTGACCGAGGCGCAGAAGGCCGGCAGCCGCCTGAGCGTCGCGCAGGCCTGGGGCACGCTCGGCGAGCTCGAGCGCGACGCGGGCAGGCTCGACGCCGCGGCGCGCGCCTTTCAGATGGAGGTCGCGCAGACCGAGCCGTGGCCCATGCCGAACCCGTACCGGGGCGAGGCGCTGGGGCTGCTCGGCGACGTGCAGATCGAGCAGGGTGAGACCGAAGAGGCCGAACGAAACCTGCGCAAGGCGGCGGCCCTGTTCGACGCGAGCGGGCTGCGCGACGAGCTCGACACGCTGCCGGCGAGATCGGCCCTGGGCCGCGCGCTCATCGCGAACGGCAAACAGGCCGAAGCGAAGGCCGTGCTGGCCCACGTGGTGTCGGTGCTCGACGGCAGCACGGCGGCGGCGCCGATGCTGGCGCCGTTTCGCTTCATGGCGGCGAAGGCGCTGTGGGGCCTCGCCGAGCGGCGCCCGAAGGCGAAGGCGCTCGCGACGCAGGCCCGCGCGGCGCTCGAGGGCGCCGAGCGCGACGACGTCGACCGGTGGCTGGGCGAGCACCGTTAGACCCGCGCTCCGTCGAGTCGATCGGCTGCGGCGCGTCGCGCCCCGCGCCTTCACGAGCGCTTCTCGTCAATGCCCTGCGCGGTGCGCGTGCACCCGAATCGACTCGGCTGAACGCGTCAGTCGCTGGGGGGCCGGCGCTCCACCCCCGCAACCGCGCGGGTGCATGCGATCTCGCAAGGTTGCGTGACGCCTCGGGCAGCGGGTGGCCCCAGGCTTGCTCTTTGCGCCCCCACGATGAGGCCCCTCACGTGGCTGTGTGTGCTGCTCGCAGGGTGTGACGGCGCGATCACCTCGGGCCGACCGCCTTCGGCGATCGACCCCGGCGAAGAGGCCCGCACGAAGACGAACCCGACGCTCGAAGAGCTGGCGCAGAAGTACTTCCCCGGCGAGGCGGCGGGCGCGCCGCCGAAGCGGCTCTTTCGCCTGACGCAGACACAGCTCGACCTCACGGCGCGGGCGCTGCTGCCGTCGCACGCGGTCGGCTCCATCTCGGCGACCATGCCGCGCGACCCGCTGCAGACGAACTACGAGTATGCGGCGAACCTGGGCTTCGGGCCGGCGACGTTCACGCCATACACCGAGTGGGCAGCGGCCCTCGCGAGCTCCAGCGCTCCGTCGGCCGTCACGGGCTCGTGTGCGCCCACGAGCACGACCTGCCTTCGTTCGGCGGCCCGCGACTTCGTGCAGCGGGCGTTTCGGGGCAGCGCGAACGACGTGCAGCTCGATCGCTACGCAGCGCTCTTCATCGCGCGGGCCGCCGACGCCGGGGTCGCCGCCGCCGCCGCCGATCTCGTCGACGTCACCGTCGGCGCACCCGCGTTCGCCTTTCGCGACGAGGTGTCGACCGACGCGAGCGGCACCCTGCTCGCCCCACAGGCGCTCGCCGCACTCACCTACACGCTCGCCGACGTGCCGCCCGAGGCCCTGGGGCTGAATGGCTCCGTCTCGCCCCCCGACGCCGTCGACCGCGTGCTCGCGTCGGAAGCCGCACGCGCGAAGCTGCAGCGCTTCTTCTTCGCGTGGCTCGAACTTCGTGAGGCAGACGAGTTCACGATCGCGCCGTCGGCCTTCCCCGAGTTCACGCCGGCGCTCGCCGCGGCCGCGCGCGCAGAGACGGCGGGCTTCATCGCATCGGCGCTCGCGAAGCCGACGCCGAGCCTGAAAGACGTGACGCAGGGTACGCCCCAGGTCTCGCCCGCACTCACCGCGCTCTACGGCGCACAGACGGGGCCCGAGCACCGGCTGGGCGTGCTGACGCAGGTCGCGACGATCGCCTCACACTCGGGCCCGACGACGACGCGGCTCGTGAAGCGCGGCGTGTTCTTCACGCGCAAGGCGCTGTGCATGAGCCTGGGGGCTCCCCCGCCCGACGTGGTGACGACGCTGCCGACCGAAGGCGGCGACACCGAGCGCGCGCGCATCGAGAACGCCACGACGCCCGCGCGCTGCCAGGGCTGCCATGCGTACATCAACCCGTTCGGCTTCGCGCTCGAGAACTACGATGCGATCGGGCGCTGGCGCACGACTGACGACGGTCACCCGATCGACCCGCGCGTCACGGTGCCGTGGCTCGACGAGGGCGAGCTCACCGCCGACTCGCCGGTCGCGGCGCTGAAGGCGTTCACGTCGTCGGCGCGGTTCAAGCAGTGCTTCGTGAAGCAGCTGTTCCGTTACTACGTCGGGCGCGACGAGCTGCCGTCCGACGCTCCGCTGCTCCGCGACATGTTCTTCTGGTTCGCGCACGACGACGCGCAAGATCTGACGAAGCTGCTGCGCACGCTCGGCAGCTCACCCCGCCTGTACGAACGTTCGGAGGCCCCGTGAAGCTGACGCGCCGCGATCTCTTCAAGCGCTTCGGCGTGCTCGCGTTCGCCCTGACGCCGATCGCGCGGGCGATGGGCTACGTGGCGGGTGGCACGTTCGAAGGCGCCCCGCGCTTCGTGATGTTCTTCAAGGGCGGCGCGTTTCACCCGGCGTCGACGAACCCGGCGTCGCTGTCGGCGCTGGCCGGCACGCCGATCGCGCCGCTGCAGCCGCACGCGTCAGACGTGATCTTGTTCAAGGGTATGAACATTCACGGTGGCTCGCCGAAGTCGAACGGCTACCAGGAAGAGCACGGCGCCGGGCTGCTCGGGTGCGTGACGGGCAACAGCTACAAGTACTCGAGCAACGACTCGTACTACGCGTACACCGACCACGCGTCGATCGATCAGGTGATCGCCGACAGCTACCGCGCGCGGCCGATGCTCTCGTCGCTGCCGTTCGCGTCGCTGTGCATCGGCGCGGGCGCACACTCTGACGCCGACAACGTGGGCCTCGGCCAGCGCTACATCTCGTTTCGGGCGCGCCGGGCCGGCGACACGCAGTACGGCAACGCGATCGAGCCGATTCAAGACGCGGGGCAGGTCTACGACACGCTGATGGCGCGGGTGACGACGCTGTGCTCGACGATGTCGAACCAGCCGTCGGGCGATCGGGAGCGCCTGCGCGCGGCGCTGCTGCACCAGAAGAGCCTGATCGACTTTCGGCTGGGCGACATCGCCGGCGCGAAGCGGGCGCTGGGTATGGACTCGGAGCACGCGCGCAAGCTCGACGGGCTGGTCGACGGGTGGCGGCAGGTCGAGAGCGCGACGAACGCGCAGCTCCAGGCGATCGGGCCGACGAGCCCGCCCACGATGGGCATGGCGTGCCCGACGACGGCGCGGGCGACGGGCAACGGGGCGAACCGCTCGAACCTCGACCAGCTCTCGCCGGTGCACGACACGATGATCGGCCTGATTCGGCTGGCGTTCGAGTGGGATCTGACCCGCGTCGTGGCGTTCACGCTGTCGGGCGCGTCGAGCGGGCAGTCGTGCCCGTCGCGCGGGGTGTCGCAGGCGCACCACTCGCTCGAGCACTCGAACAACGTGGCGGCGCTGAACACGATGGGCACGTACTATTCCGAGAAGTTCGCGCGGCTGTTGACCGAGCTCAAAGCCATCGACGACGGCGGCGGCCGGTCGGCGCTCTACAACTCGGCGGTGGTGCTCGGCATGGAGTGCTGGAGCAACTCGTCGTCGGGGCACTTTCTCACCAACATCCCCTTCGTGCTGGCGGGTCAGGGCGCGGGGCGGTTCTCGACCGGGCGCATCGTGCAGGCGGGCGGGCGCAACAACAACGACCTGCTGGTGTCGGTGCAGAACGCGTGCGGAATCAGCTCGAGCACGTTCGGGCTGGCGAGCCTGTGCCAGGGGCCGATCGTGTGAGCTTCACCTCAGGCCGTGCTTTCGCATCAGCTTCTGAATGAACTGCCGCGACACTCCGGCGAGCCGCGCCGCCTCTGAGATCGAGCCGCTCCCCCGCCGCAGCACCTCGTCGACGTACTGCCGCTCGAACGCGTCGTGAGCCGCCTCTCGCGCCTCGCTGAACGCCTGCAGCTCACCCGGCGCCAGCGGCGCCACCGCCGGCGCGATCAGCTCGCGCGTGGCGCCCTTGGGAAACGTGATGAGCCGCTCGACGACGTTGCGCAGCTCGCGCACGTTGCCGGGCCAGCGGTGCGCGAGCAGCAGCGCGCGGTCGCTCTCGGGCAGCTCGTCGAAGCGCTGGGCGCCCCCCGCCCGGCGCAAGAGCTCGTCGACCAGGCCGGGCACGTCTTCGAGGTGCTCGCGCAGCGACGGCATGCGCACGGTCAGCGCCGAGACCCGAAAGAAGAGATCTTCACGAAACCGCCCCGCCTTCACCTCGGCCTGCAGCGACCGGTTCGTGCAGGCGACGAAGCGCACGTCGACCTTCACCGGCGCATCGCCGCCGAGCCGCCGAACCTCACCCTGCTCGAGCACGCGCAGGAGCTTCGGCTGGAGCTCGAGCGGCAGCTCGCCGAGCTCGTCGACGATCAGGGTGCCCCGGTGCGCCTGCTCGACGAGGCCGATGCGCGCGGCGCTGGCGCCCGTGAACGCCCCCCGCTCGTAGCCGAACAGCTCGGCCTCGACCAGCGAAGGTGCGACCGCCGCGCAGTCGAGCACGACGCACGGCCCGTCGATTCGCGCCGAGCTGCGGTGCACGGCCTGGGCGGCGAGATCTTTGCCCGACCCGGTCTCGCCCTCGATGAGCAGCGCGGCGTCAGACCGGGCGCACTGGGCGAGCTTCGCGAACAGCGCGCGCATCACGCGGCTCTTGCCGTGCAGGCGATCGAACCGATCGGAGTCGAGCACCGCGATCTCGGCCGTGCCGTGCGGCTTCAGCGCGAGCTTGCTGCGCCCGAGGCGAATGCGGGCGCCGGGCTCGACGACCGCCTCGCGCACCCGCACGTCTTCGAGGAACACGCCGTTCGTCGACCCGAGGTCGCGCAACACGACGGTGTCGCCGTCGGGGGCGAGCTCGCAGTGGCGGGCCGACACCGTGTCGTCGTCGAGGGCGAGATCACAGTCGCGCGCGCTGCCGAGCACGACGGGGCGGCCGGTGAGCACCAGCTTCGCCCCCTTGTTGGGGCCCGAGACGACGGCGAGCGCGTACTCGCCGACCTTGACGATCGACTCGCCCTCGATGCGACGCGTCTTCTTCGATTCGAACAGGCCCATTACGATGCCGGCGTGCCGCAGCGGCTCGGCCGATACGAGATCAAGACACATCTGTCTACCGGCGGCATGGCCGAGGTGTACCTCGCGGTGCACCATGCGCCAGGCGACTTCGAGAAGCCCCGCGCCTCTGGCGCGGAAACGGGAGCGGAGCGAGAGCGCAGCGACCAGAAGCCCCGCACCTCTGGCGCCGAAACGGGAGCGAGGCGAGAGCGCAGCGACCAGAAGCCCCGCGCCTCTGGCGCGGAAACGGGAGCGAAGCGAGAGCGCAGCGACCAGCAGCTCGTGGCGGTGAAGGTCTTGCTGCCCGAGCTCGCCGAAGACCCGAGGCTGCTCGAGCTGTTTCTGTACGAGGCGCGGCTCGCGGCGCGCCTGTCGCACCCGAACATCTGTCAGGTGTTCGACGCCGGCGAAGACGGCGGGCGGCACTTCATGGTGCTCGAGTACCTCGCGGGGCAGACGCTGGGGCGCGTGGTGCGGCGGGGCCTCAGGGTCGCGCGGCCGTTGCCGGCGAGGCTCGCGGCGTTCGTGGTCGCGCGGGCGGCCGAGGCGCTGGCCTACGCGCACGAGCGGGTGGGCGACGACGGCGTGGCGCTGAACATCGTGCACCGCGACGTGAGCCCCGGGAACGTGATGGTGACGTACGACGGGCAGGTGAAGCTGCTCGACTTCGGCATCGCGCGGGCGGCCGACCGCAAGTTCCGCACGCGCACGGGCGAGGTGCGCGGGAAGCTCGCGTACATGTCGCCCGAGCAGATCGCCGAGGCCGACGCCGACGCGCGCAGCGACATCTTCGCGCTGGGGGCGGTGCTCCACGAGTGTGTCACCGGCACGTCGCCGTTCGAGGCCGAGACCGATCTCGCGACCATCGAGGCGGTGCTGCGGCGGCCGGTGCCGGCGCTGCCGCCCGAGGCCGACCCGCGCGTCGCCGAGGTCGTCGCGCGCTGTCTCGAGCGCGATCGCACGAAGCGGCCGCAAAGCGCGCGTGAGCTGGTCGGCCCGCTCGACGCACTGGGCGGCACGGCGGCCGAGCTGCGCGCGTACGTGCTCGAGCTGTTCGAGACCGAGCGCGCCGAAGAGCTCGCGCGGGCCGAGAAGAAGAAGACGGTGGCGCTCGTCGAGCGCAGGTCGAAGGCCCCGCTGCTCGCGGGTGCGGGGGCCGCGGTCGCGCTCGCAGGCGCTGCGGCGTTCGTCGGGCTCAAGCCTGCGCCGTTCACGCCGCCGCCGATCTCGATCGTGGTGCCGGCCCCGGCGGCGCCACCCGAGGTGGCACCCGTTGCGGCGCCGGTGGTGCCTGCGGCGCCTTCGAAGCCGAAGCGGCCGGTCGCGCGGGGCGAAGGCACGCTGTCGCTCGACACGACCCCGTGGACGGACGTGTACTTTCAGGGGCGCAAGCTGGGCACGACGCCCATCTTCGAGGTCGAGCTGCCGGCCGGCAGGCAGAAGCTGCGCGCGGTGAACAAGCAGGCGAAGATCGACCGCATGGTCGAGGTGGTGATCGTCGATGGCGAGCTCACGACGCGGAAGGTGAAGTGGTAGCGCTGGTCGCGATGATGGTGGCGGCGGCTCCGAGCGAGGCGTGCCGTGAGCACTACGCGGCGCTGAGGTACCGCGACGCGATCGTGAGCTGCACCGACGCGCTGGCGGCGACCGCCGACCGCGGCGAGCTCTACCGGCTGATCGGCCTCAGCCTCGCGGGCGTCGGCGAGATCGACAAGGCACGCCGGGTCTTCGCGGCCCTGCTCGCGCTCGAGCCCGGCGCCGCACTGCCGGGTGGGCTGTCGCCCAAGCTGACGGCGCCGTTCGAGGCGGCCCGCGCCGACGCGACGCCCGTCTTGCTCGGGGCGACGCGCGACGCCGACGAGCTCATCATCTCGATCACCGACGGAGCCAGCCGCCCCGTCGCCGAGCTGCGCGTCGGCTCGAGCCGCATGGCGCGCACCGAGCGCACGCGGGCGCCGGCGGGTGCGGTGCGTGTCACGGCGCTCGACGTGCTGGGCGGCGAGCTCGCGTCGGTCGAGGTGGCGGCAGTT
>JAEUJP010000183.1 GCA_016793725.1 Myxococcaceae bacterium
GGGCGTCGTTGCCGGGGCGGTGGTGGCGGCGTTCGGTTTCGGGGGGGGCGGGGGTGATGGAGGGGGTGCGGGAGGCGGCGGGCTGGGGCGGGTGCGGCTCGAGGGTCACGTCGAGTGTGTCATCGGGGCGACGACGATCTCGGCGGTCGAGACGCGCGTCTGCCCGTGAACAGTCGAAACCGACTCCGTTCGCCGTGAGCGGAAGGCCGAAGGCCTGTAATCGAATGGGTCAGCAGGCATCGCACGAAACCGCTTCGACTTCGGCCTGCGGCCTACGCTCAGCGCCAGCGGGGGTGGGTTCTCGCGCTCAGTCTTTCCACAACATCTTCCACGGGTGCTTGCGCAGGTCTGCCAGCAGGGCCTTCAGATCGTCGTATACCTGCTTGTCTTGAATCATCGCGCCGGCGGTACCTTCGCCCGCCTCGATCTTCTTGAAGATGCGATCGGCGCGCGAGGCCATGCCGTCGAGCTTCTCTGACAGCGCGGCGTACTTCAGCATCGCGGCGCGCAGCTGCCGGCCGTCTTCTTCGGTGAACTGACCGGCGACCTTCTCGGCGCCGCCGAGCACGCCCTGGGCCTGCTTCGTGATGACGGGCACGTCAGCCCTGAGCACCTTCGCGGTGGCCTGGGCGTCGTCGATGAGCAGCGCCGTCTTGCCGCCGGGCTCGAACTGAACGCGCAGGGCCGCCGAGAGCGCGCGCAGATCTTTCGCGGCCTCGCCGAGCTCTTGCGCGATCTGCCGAATGTCGGCGCGGTTGTCGGTGATGACGCCGTCGACGGTGCGCGTGAGCCCCGAGACGCCGCCGATGAGCCGGGTGATGGCCTCGGGGTCTTTTTCGATCGCACCGCCGACCACCTCGAGAAATTTCGCGAGCCGGTTCGAGACGAGATCGATGCGCGGGGCGTCGGTGCCGCGCACGTGCTTCGCGAAGTCGAGGGCGGTCTCGGCCGAGCCGGGGTTCAGCTCGAGGTACGGCTCGCCGAGCGGGCCCTGGCTCGAGATGGTGACGGCGGTGTCGACCTTCAGCGCGGCGCCGGCCTCGTTCGTCACCGAGGCGGTCAGCGTGACCGGCAGCGGCAGCCCGAACTCGTCGCGCCGCGTGGGGAACAGCTCGACGTTCTCGACCTTGCCGATCTGCACGCCGCCGAGCTTCACCGGGGCGCCCTTCACGACGTTGCCGGTGTGCGAGAGATCGACGAGCAGCCGCTTGCCGCCGCCGAAGCCGAGCTCGCCCATGAGCGCGAGCAGGGCCAGGCCGCCGCCTACGGCGAGCAGCACCAGCGCGCCGACCTTCAGCTCGAGCTTCGATTCGTCCATTTTGCTTTTCCGGCCGACACCTCTAGCACCCGGTCGGCCATCGAGTTCATCGCGCGATGATCATGCGAGACGATCATTGCTCCAAGTCCCTGGCGCTTCAGCTCGAGCAGCGTCTCGTTCACCTGGCCCGCCGCCTCGCGATCGAGCCCCGTCGTCGGCTCGTCGAGCAACAGGTATGTAGGCTCGAGCACCAGCGCCCGGGCGATCGCGGCGCGCTTCTTCACCCCGGGGCCGAGCTGCGGGGGGAACCGATCGGCCAGCTCGAACAGGCCCACCCGCTTCAGCGCGTCGAGCGCGGCGGCGCGGCGCGCGGCCTTCGCCCCCTTCGCGGCGAGCATCACGTTCTCGACGACGCTGACCCAGTCGATGAGCGCGGGGCCCTGCACCAGGTAGGGCACCCGCGCGCGCAGCGGGCGCAAGCTTCGCTCGGGCAGCTCGTCGACGCGCTCGCCGTCGAGCGTGACCGTGCCCTCGTCGGGCTTGAGCAGGCCGACCGCGAGGCGGCACAGCACGCTCTTGCCGCTGCCCGACTTGCCGATGACGAACGTGAGCCCTTTCAGCGGCACCTCGGCGTCGAGGCCGTCGAGCACCGGCGGGGTGCCGGGCTCGAAACGTTTCACCACCTGCGTAAAGCGCAGCACGTGCTTTTCAGATGCCCACGAGAAAGAAGGCGGCGGTGACGGTGAAGTCGATGAGCAGGCAGCCCATGGCGGCGTCGACGACGCCGTCGGTGACGGCGCCTCCGACGGCGTGGGCGCCGCCCTTCGCCATGAGCCCGCGGCGGGAAGCGGCGAGGGGTATGAAGAGACCGCACAAAATCGACTTGAGGAAGCAGCACGAGACGTCGCCCAGGTCGACGAAGCGCGGGTCGATGAAGGCGAGGCCGTCGGCGGCGTAGACGAAGCGCACGGTGGCGTAGGCGCTCAAGCTGGCGGTGACGATGCCGACGACGGTGAGCAGCGGCACGGCGAGGGCGCTGGCGACGAGGCGCGGGGCGACGAGCTCGGCGTGCGGGTCGGCGGCCGAGAGCTCGAGCGCCTCGACCTGCTCGTTGACGCTCATCGCGGCGAGCTCGGCCGAGGTGCCGGCGCCGGCGCGCGAGGCGCACAAGATGGCGGCGGTGAGCGGGCAGAACTCGCGGATCATGAGCTCGAAGTAGGCCGGGCCGACGACGACGATGTTGCCGGTGTACTTGCGCGCCTGCGCCCACGCGATGTTGACCATGACGGCGCCGAGAAAGGCGAGGCCGCCGCCGACGAGCCAGCTCGAGCGCGTGCCGAGCTCGACGAACTGCACGGCGCACTCTTTCAGCGCGAGGCCCGTGCGGCGCACGGCGGCGGCGGTGCGGTAGAGCAGCACGAACGGGGCGCCGAGGGTGATGAGCACGTTCACGAGAGCCACCTCGCGAGCGGGGCGGTCAGCACGAAGTCGAGCGAGAAGATCGCGGCGGCGCTGGCGACGACGGCCTGGGCTGCCGCGCGCCCGACGCCGCGCGCCCCACCGCTCGCGCTCAGCCCGCACGCCGTCGAGACGATGCTGATGGCGACCCCGAACGCGGTGGCCTTGATGAGGCCGGCCAGAAAGTCGGTGGGCCGAATCATGTGCGAGACGGCCTCGAGAAAGACGCGGGGCGGCAGGTCGAGCGTGAAGTACGCGGCGACGGCCTCGACGACGATGGCGATCAAGAACGTGATGCTCGCGAGGCACGAGACGGCGAGGGCGCTCGCGACGACGCGGGGCGCGACGAGCAGGCCGAACGGGTCGAGCGAGATGCCGCGCAGGCCTTCGATCTGCCCGTTGACCTTCAGCAGCGCGAGCTCGGCGGCGTTGCGCGCGCCGATGCGCGCCGCCATCAGCTGGCCGAGCAAGATGGGCCCGAACTCCCACAGCACCGCGTAGGCGCCGGCCCAGCCGGCGTACAGGCGCGCGCCGAACTTCTCGGCGTAGACGCCGGCCTGAAAGACGACGGTCATGCCGGTGAGCACGGCGATGCCGAGCGTGAGCGGCAGCGAGCGGTAGCCGAAGAGCACCAGCGCGCGGCCGGTCTCTTTGAGGTCCAACCGGGGCAGGTGCCACAAGGTGCGGCCGAGCACGAGCGCGAGCGCGCCGGTCGCGCGCGCGGCAGACAGCGACGCGGCGCCGAGCACCCGCAGGGGAAGCGTGAGGGCGAGGGTCACTGGAAGCGGCCCTCGCTCATCACCAGCGTCTGCCCCAGCGAGAGCGGCTCGTACGGGTCGGGCAGGGCGCTGATGAGCGTGCGGCCCTCGCTGACCTCGAGCAACAGCTCGGCGATCGAGCGCTCGGTGTCGGGGTCCAGGCCGGCGAAGGGGTCATCGGCGAACAGCACCTCGGGCTTCGCGATGATCGCGCGCGCGATGCCGGTGCGCTTGCGCATGCCGCCCGACAGGTGCTCGGGCCGCTTCTCGGCGGCGGCGGTCAGCCCGACGCGCTTCAGGGCCTCGTCGCAGCGCGCGGTCGCCTCGTCTTCGGGCACCCCGCGCTTGAGCAGGGGCAGCATGACGTTGCCGCGCACCGTCATCGAGTCGAACAGCGCGTCGGTCTGAAACACCATGCCGAAGGCGCCCTGGGCCTCGCGCCGCGCCCACCGGTCGAGCGCGGCGACGTCGGTGTCGCCCCAGCGCACGTGGCCCTCGTCGGGGTGCACGAGCCCGGCGAGCGCCTTGAGCAGCGTCGTCTTGCCGCAGCCGGCGCGGCCGCAGATGACGGTGTGGGTGCCGGCCGCGAACGTGGCGGTGACCGCGCGCAGCGCCTCGAGCGCTCCGAAGCGAACGGAAACGGAGTCGAGCTTCAGGTCCACGTGAAGTGGGCGTGACCGTAGCCCGGTTTGCAGGGCTCGGCGCGAAACAGGTAAGGGGGCGCTCGATGCGGCTGGGGCTCCTCCTCGTTCTTGGGCTCGCGCTGGCCGGGTGCGGCCTGCGCACGGGCGGCCGTCGCCTGCCCGACGGTGGGTTCATCGGCACGGCCGAGGGGTGCAACCGGCTGCACGGCGACGGCAACCTGGTGCTCGACCCGGCCGAGGCGCCGTTCGTGAACGTGAACGCGCTGGTGTTCGACTCCGACGGCTTTCTCTACGTGGCGAACCGCTCGGCGAGCGCGTCGTACATCTCGGTGTTCGGGCCGTCGCCGAACAACGACTTTCAGAAGGTGATCGGCAGGGGCGCGCTGAGAGATCTGCTCGACATCGTGCGCGTGCCCGAAGACGGCTCGTTCTGGGCGCTGCAGGGCAACGGTGCCGCGATGAGCGGGCACGAGCCCGAGGTGATGCACCTGGGCTCCGATGGGGCGGTGCTGTCGCGTTTCCCCGTGAGCGTCGACGAGCCCGGCGGCATCACGCGGGGCCCCGACGGCACGCTCTACGTCTCGTTCAGCCGCATCGGCCGCTTCGACGAGGCCGGCACGCTGATGGGCACGTTCGGCGCGAAGCCCCCGTACGTGCCGTACTACCAGGGCATGGCGTTC
>JAEUJP010000203.1 GCA_016793725.1 Myxococcaceae bacterium
CATGCGCCTCGACGTCTCGATCGACCTGCCCTTCCCGCGAAAAGACATCTTCGTCGTCTACCGCGACAAGCTGCCCGACCTCGTGCCGTACCTGCCGAACGTGCGCGGCATCACCGTCACCTCGCGCACCGACGAGGGCCACGTCTCGAAGCTGGTGAACCACTGGAAGGGCGGCGGCGACATACCCGCCGCGGTTCGCAAGTTCCTCTCGGACGATCTGCTCGAGTGGGACGATCACGCCACGTGGGACGAGCAGAAGTTCACCACCCATTGGCGCACCATCGTGCCGGCCTTCAGAGACGCCGTCGACGCCGAAGGGTGGAACACCTACGAAGAGCTCACCCCCACCTCGACCCGCTACAAGATCGCGGGCGAGCTGAAGGTCGACGCCGGCAAGATCAAGGGCGTGCCGCGCCTGTTGTCGGGCACCGTGAGCCCCCTCGTCGAGAAGTTCCTCGTCGGCTCGATCAAGCCGAACCTCGTCTCGGTCGCGAAGGGCGTCGAGGCCTTCCTGCGCAAGCAGCAGGGCCCGTGAGATAGTCCCAAGCCGATGCGCGCAGCGGCCGCCTCGTTTCTGTTGTGTGCGTGCACGCTCGCGCGGCTGCCCGACGCGAGCTTCCCCTGCTCCGTCGACGCCGACTGTCTGAGCGGCGCGTGTGTCGCCGGCACGTGCCGCGGCACGCCGAGCGACGCGGGGCAGCCCGACTCCGGCGCGGTCGACGCGGGCGCGGTCGACGCGGGCGCGGTCGACGCGGGCGCGGTCGACTCCGGCGCGGTCGACGCGGGTGTGCCCGATGCCGGAGCCCCCGACTCGGGCACGGCCGACGCCGGCGAAGCCGATGCGGGCTTCGACGCCGGCGCCGAGCCGCTCTTCTGCGAGACCTGGGCGTGCGCCGCGAGCGGCTTCACCCCGTGGGACGGCGGCCTCGACGGCGGCTACGAGCTCGACGAGGCGCCGTGCGCCGAGTTCAGCGGCGGTCAGCCGTGGTTCGGCGCCGTGCTCGCGCCGAGCGGCAACGTGGTCGGCATTCCGAAAGGGGCTCGGCAACCCCTTCGCGTGAACTCGAAGTCGCTCGCGTGCGCCACGTTCGGCAAGCCCCGCCTCGAAGATGCCGGCACCTGGGTGAGCGGCGTGCTCGGGCGCGACGGCCTGATCTACGCCGCCCCGAACACCGCCCACCGCATTCTGCAGATCGACGAGCGTGAAGATGCGGGCGACGACGTGCTCTTCGAGTGGGGCCCGGAGCTGTTTCGCAACGGTCAGCCCCCCGGCTTCCTCGGCGCCGTGCTCGACAGCCGCGGCGACATCTGGATGGTGTCCGCCCTGGGTCACGGCATCGCCCGCGTCACGGGCGACGGCGGCGCGGTGCAGTGGTTCGCGACCAGCGGGCCATCGAACTTCTGGGGCGTGGCCCGGGTCGAGAGCGCCGGCCAGGAGCTGCTGGTCGCCGTGCCACAAGATGGTTTTGGGGCCGTCTACGTGGCGACTCCCGCCGACGAGCGCTTCTTTCCGGCCTCGGGGCCATATCAGGGCCAGCCTTCGCTGTTCGGCGTGCACGCGACTGCCGAGGGGTCGCTGGTCAGCGCGGGCCTGAACGCACAGATCGTCGCCCACCTGCAGCCCTTGCCCGACGCGGGCATCGCCGTCGACGGCCTCGACGCGGGTGGGCTCTCGATCGGCTTCAGGGCGACCGGGCCCCACGGCGACGTCTGGGCCATGCCTCACTACAGCCAGGCCCAGGTCACCCGCATTACCCCGAAGGGGCCCACCGTCTTCCCCGTCACTTTTTCGGCTCCCGGCTACTCGACCTGCGCCGTCATCGCGACCGAGTACGGCATCGTCGGCCTGCCCTGCGAGCTCAACGACCGCGTGCTTCGGTTGCGCTTCTCGAGCGGCGAACGTCGTAATCTGCAGCAGCTCTTGTCACCCTTCTTCAACAAGCTTTGAGCTCGAACGACACCCGCTTCGAAAAGTACCTGCGCGACACGGGGCTCGACACCGCCGACGTCAACACGACCGATCTGCGCCTCGCGTGGGAATGCCAGCAGCAAGACCCCGCCGCCCTCGCCGAGCTCGACCGGCGCGTTCGCGCCGTCTGCGCCGGCCTCTCGAAGAAGAAGGGCCTCGAGGTGAGTGATCTCGACGAGCTCTGCCAGCGCGTTCGAGAACGCGTGCTGGTGGGTGGCCCGAAGGCGCGCATCGCCGCGTACAAGGGCAAGGGCGCGCTCGTGAAGTGGCTGCAGGCGGTCGCGGCCTCGGTCGCGATCGACGCCTCGCGCGAGGTGAAGGCGCGGCGTGAAGATGACGGTGAAGACGAGCTGCTCGAGCTGAAGGCGACCGGCGACTCGGCCGAGGCGCGGCTGCTGCAGGCCCGCGACAAGCGCGCCTTCTCGGCGGCGTTCAAGACCGCGCTCGGCGAATTGCCGCCGCGTGACCGTACCGTCATGCGCATGCGCTTCGTCGATCAGGCGAACCTCGACGACATCGCGAAGACGTACGGCGTGCACCGCACGTCGGTGATGCGCTGGCTCGAGTCATCTCAAGAGCGCGTGATGCGCCGCACCCGCGAGCTGCTCGGTGCGTCGCTCAAGCTCTCGACCGGCGAGCTCGACTCGCTGCTGCGCGGCCTCGAGCTGTCGTTCTCAGACCGCGTCAGCCGGCTGTTCACCAAGACGAACCAGGGCTGATCCGGCGCCGGCTCGAGGCGAAGATCACCGCTCGGTCGAATCAGAACGACGCGATGCCGAGCGCGACCGCGACCACCGCGAACACGCCCGCGGTGATGCCCAGCGCGAGCGAGGTCGTGAGCCGGGCGTTCGCGTCGTCGACGAGGCGCTGCGAGTGCACCTCCGAGTGCAGGGCGCGACCGTCGGCCCCGACACCCTCGGCGGCGCCCTTCAGCTGAAACCCCTGCGCGCCGAACGCGATGGCCGACGCGATGGCCGCCACCGACACGACCGCCGTTGCGGCGAACAGCCAGCGCGGAGGGCCCGAACGTTCGACCGGAGCAGCCACGACACGGACCGGAGGCGCGGGTGTCTCTGCCTTTTCGACCACCCGCGCGGGCGTGTCGCTGGGGCGGGTCGCCTCGAGCACCTTGCGCGCGTGCTCGGCGAAGACGTCGGGCATTCGTGCATCAGAGACCGCGCCGAACCGATCGGTGAGCTGCGCGATCGACGTGCCGTCGGCGGCCACCGCCTCGAGATCGATGGCGAGCCCTCGCTTCGAGCCCGCGATCGCCACCGTCACGATCGCCTTGAGCCCCTCACCTGAAGCCTGCTTCGCCACACACTGCCGATCACCCTTGCACCCACCCGCGACCCGGCGTGGCTCGAGCCCGGCCGTGCGCAGTGCCGCGTCGAGCTGCACCAGCACCGCCTCGGCGTCGGCCGCGCTCACGTTGACCGCTCCGCCGAGCGAGACGCCAGCCCCCGAGGCCGCGAGCGCCGTGATGAGCAGAGCAGAGAGCATCACGGCACAGCGTAGTCTTTCAGCACCTGGTTGAGCTCTGCCGCGACCTGCGCCGGCGCCGTGCCAGCGGTGAGCTGCTGCTCGAGCCGGGTGAGCTCGGACTCGACGATTCGCCGCATGCCCTGCGCCTCGACCTTCGCGGTGCGCGCCCGCGCGTCGCGCAGCCGCAGCTTCACCGACTCGGCCGTCGGTGGCGCGACGGGTCTCCGCACGTTGTTCTTCTTCTGGGGGGGCTGCGTCGGCTGCGCGGGCGGGGGTGCCTCGGGCGCCTGCGCTTCACCGGCCAGCGGCGCCTCGGGCTCGTCCGGGGCCGGCTCGGGCGGCGCTGGCACCACGTTGGCGACCGGCTTCGGCTGCTCCGCCGGCAGAGACGACAACGGCGGCGGCCGCACCAGCCAGTAGCCCACGCCCACCACGAGCGCGGCGAGAGAGAGCATGATCGCGAGCTTTGCGTACAGCGGCAGCTCGGCAGGGGTCACGTCGACGATCGGCGTCTCGACGGTCTTCGGCGCGACCGCGGCGACCCGCTCGGTGGGCGGTGCGACGGCCGCCCTCACCACCGTCTCGGCGCGGCTCAGCTCGCGGCCGATGCGCTGCAGCTCGCGGCGCACCTCGGCGGCCGACGTGGGCCGCTTCGCCGCGTCGCGGTCGAGCAGCCGCGCGACGAGATTGTCGAGCGCGGCCGGCGCCTCGGGCCAGAACGCCGAGACGCGCGGGGCGTCGTGCTCTTTGTGCAGCACGAGCAGATCGATGTCGCTCAGCGCTGAAAACGGCGCGCGCCCCGTCAGCATGCGAAACGCAATCACGCCCACCGAGTACAGGTCGCTCTGCGGCGAGGCCGGCTTGCCCGTGATCTGGTCGGGCGCCATGTAGCCGACGGTGCCCATCACCACGTTCTGGGTGCTCGTCTTGCCCTGCTGGCGCTTGGCGAGGCCGAAGTCGAGCAGCTTCACGTGCACGGCGCCGTCAGAGAGCGGCGTCAAGAAGATGTTCCCCGGCTTGAGATCGCGGTGCAGCACCCCGGCGCCATGCACCGCAGCCAACCCGGCGCAGATCTGGTCGAGCAGCTCGATCGCCTCGACCGGCCCGAGCTGGCCCGCCGCGTGGAGCCGCTGCGAGAGCGTCTCACCCTCGAGGAACTCCATCACGAAGTAGTGCTGGCCCCACTCGGTCTGCCCGAAGCTGAACACGTCGATCACGTTCGGGTGACGAATGGCGTTCACCGCCTGCGCCTCGATCAGCAGCCGGTCGACCAGGCCGGGGTCGGCCGCCACGTGCGGCAACAGCACCTTGATCGCGACGTTCTTGCCGAGCAGCGGCTGCCGCGCCTTGTACACGGCGCCCATGCCACCCTCGGCGATGCGCCCCACCACCTCGTACTCGCCGATCTGCTGGCCCTCCAGCAGCTCGCCCGGCCGCCGAATCAACGTCGGCTCGGCCGCGGTCTGCGTCACCTCGCCGCCCAGCACGCTCACCCACTGCCGGCAGCGCGCGCACGCATCGAGGTGGGCCACGGCGGCTTCCCGCAGCTCGAGCGCGAGCTCACCGTTCGCGAGCTCGAGCGCCGTGACTTCGTCGAGGTGCTCGGCCGAGCTGCTCACTGCCATCGACCCGAGAGTCAATCATCGCTGCCGGTGCAGGCCAAAACCAATCGCTGGCCGCTGCCCAACGGGTCACCGGCTGGTGACGAAGCTTCGGGTCGCTGCGCTCCCGTCTTCGCGCCAGCGGCGCGAAGCCTTCAGCCGCGCAAGACCTTGAGGGCCTCTTTGAACTGGGCCTCGAACGGGGCGCCCTCGCCCGCGCGCTCTCGAGCGGCGTCGGCCGCGGCCTCGGCCTGCGGCTGCTTGTAGCCGAGGTTGACCAGCGCCGAGACGAGGTCGGCGGTCACTCCACCCGACGCGGCTGCGGGCGACTTCGTGCCGGGCTTCACCTCGAGGCTCAGCGGCTTCATCTTGTCTTTGAGCTCGAGCACGACGCGCTCGGCGGTCTTGCGGCCGACGCCGTGAATTTTGGTGAGCCGGGCGACCTCGCCCTTCGCGATCGCGCCGACGAGCTCGCTGGTCTCGAGGCCCGACATGATGCCGAGGGCGACCTTGGGGCCGACGTGGCTGACCGAGGTGAGCAGCAGAAACAGATCTTCTTCGGTGCGATTCAAGAACCCGTAGAGGTCGAACGCGTCTTCGCGCACCACGGTGCGAATGCGAAAGCTGACCGTCTGGCCCGCCTCGAGCGACGCGAGCGTGAGCAGCGGCAGGTTCACGCGGTAGCCCACGCCGTTCACGTCGACGACACAGTCCGAGAAGTTCTTCTCGGCGACGATGCCTTTCAAGGCGGCGATCATGCGCGAACGATCGAGGGTGCGAGCCGGCCTTCGAACTTCGAGAGCGCCGAGGCGCGCGACCCGGTGGGCTTCGGGCCCTTCGACGCGTGAACGTGGCAGAGCG
Organism: Myxococcaceae bacterium; assembly: GCA_016793725.1. Lineage (GTDB taxonomy): Bacteria > Myxococcota > Myxococcia > Myxococcales > Myxococcaceae > Xiheicaenimonas > Xiheicaenimonas phototrophica. Next base: position 5,917 of record JAEUJP010000203.1, read on the forward strand.
CGACCGCGAGGGCGTCATAGGCATCGGCGCGCTCGAGCGGCGCTTTGAGCTTCAGGTGCAGCGACACCATGCGGGCGACCGCGTCTTTGCCGTCGTTGCCGCCGGCGCCGACCGAGCGCTTCACGCGCGCCGGCGGGTACTCGAAGACCTCGAGCCGCATCTGGGCCGCCAGCAGCAGGGCGACGCCGCGGGCGTGCCCGAGAATCAGGGCCGACCGCGCGTTCTTGTGCGTGAACACGCCTTCGACGGCCACCGAGTCGGGCCGCGTGATGCCGATCGCGTGCTTGAGGCCATCGAAGAGCTCGTGCAGGCGGGCCGCGAGCGGCGCGTCGGGGTCGGCCTTGATGACGCCGTGATCGAGGTGCGTGACGACGCTGCCTCGCGACTCGACGAGGCCCCAGCCGAGGAAGCGACTCCCGGGATCGATGCCGAGCACCCTCACCGGAACGGATGTTTAGGTCAAACCCACTGCTCCATCAACTTCTCGTCCATCTCGAAGTTCGCCGACACGTTCTGCACGTCGTCGTTCTCTTCGAGCACCTCCATCAGCTTGAGCAGCAGCTTCGCCTTCTCACCCTCTACTGGCACGCTCGTGGTCGGCGTCCAGATCCACTTCTGCTCCCCCAGCGACAGCCCTGCCTTCTCGAGCGCCGCCGCCACCTGGTGCAGCGCGCCCGGCTCGGTTCTCACCTCGAACCCGTCGGCACCGTGGTTCAGCACGTCGTCGGCGCCGGCATCGATCGCCGCCGCCATCACCACGTCTTCGGCCGGGCCCGCCTTCACCACGACGTTGCCCCGGTGCTGAAACACGAACTTCACCGCGTTCTGCGCCGCGAGGCTGCCGCCGTGGCTCGAGAACGCCGACCTCACGTCGCTCGCCGTGCGATTCGTGTTGTCGGTCAGGCACTCGACCAACATCGCCACCCCACCCGGCCCATAGCCCTCGTACAGCACCTCTTCGTACTGCACCCCCTCGAGCTCGCCCGTGCCCTTCTTCACCGCCCGCGTCACCGTGTCTGCGGGAATGTTCGCCGCCTTCGCCGCCGCCAACGCCACCCGCAGCCGCGCGTTGCCCGCCGGGTCGCCGCCGCCGAGCCGCGCCGACACCGTGATCTCTTTGATCACCTTGCTGAAGAGGCGGCCCTTCGCAGCGCCGACGACCGCCTTGTAGCGCTTGATCTTCGTCCACCGGTTGTGGCCCGACATGAGGGGAAGACGTCTATCGCCTCAGGAGCTGCTTCGCCTCTGCCGCGTGCTTCCCGTTCGGCTCGAGCTCGAGGTACCGCGCGATCTCGCCCGCCGCCACGTCGCGTTTGCCCTGCCGAATGTGCAGCGTCGCCAGCAGCAAGAACGCCTCGGCCCGGTTCGGGTCGAGCGCCAGCGCCGTCAGCGCCGCCTCTTCGGCCCGCGCGTTCTCACTGTTGTCGAGCCGCGCCATGGCCAGCAGCATCCAACACTCGACGTTCGACGGCGCCACCTCGGCGACCTGCTCCAGCGTCGCGATCGCCTCACCGAACTGGCCCTCGTCGTACTGCTTCGTCGCCTCTTCCATCGCCGCTTTCAGCTGCGCGTCGGTGACCGTCACCTCGGGCACCTCGAGCTTCGGCTCTTCGGCCACCGCTTCGACCGGCTTCGGCGGCTCGGGCAGCACGATCGGCGGCGCCACGAACGCAGGCTCGCCGCTCTCGTATTCGGTCACCTGCCACGTGATGAGGCCGATCACGATCACCGCGAGCGACGCCCCGATCATGGCCATCAACCACTTCGTCGAGCCCGAGCCCTCGCGCGGCAGCTGCAGCGTCTCTTCGGGCTCGGCCTCGCCGCGCAAGCGCCCCGGCGTGTACGTGTCTTCGATCGCCGCCGGCACCGGCACCGTCTTCACCGACGGGTCGGTGTCTTCGAAGAACTGGTCTTCGACCGACGGCGCCGGCGTCGTCAGCGGCATCGGCACCATCGAGCCCGTCAGCTGAATCGGCGCGATCGCCTGCTCCAGCAGCGTCGGCTGCTCCCGCGCCTCGACCTCGCCGCCCTTCGCGAACGCCGCGACCTCGCGCTCACCTGCGCGCTGCGCGCCGGCCTCGACCACACCCTCGATGTTGAACGCCGACAGCTGCTGCTCGACCCAGCCGTCGGTCGCGTTCTCGACCTCGAGCCCCGTGCCCTTCGGCGGCTGGTACCAGTCGGCCGCCTCAGCGAGCGGCGTCTCGTTCGGCTCCTGCACCGTGCTGCCTGCGCCGAACAGCGTGCTCATGCGCTCTTCGGCTTCGGTCTCGCGGGGCTCGAACAGCCGCGGCGCCACCTTCGGCACGATCTCTTCGGCCTGCGCCTGCGCCGGCTTGATGATCGCCATCAGCTGCAGCCGGTTCACGACCTCGAGCGTGATCGTCTCGTTGAGCGGGCTGTCGAACAGCACCTGCCGCACCGACCGCTGCCCGTCGAACAGCCGCACGATCGTGTTCGCCGCGTCGGGTATCGTCGGCAGCGCCTTCGCCAGCGCCGCGAAGTCGACCTGAAAGCGAGCCTCGAGCGGCACGCTGCGGGCGGCCAGTGCCTCCCAGCGCTCGATGCGCGGGAAGAACACGTTCACCAGGTCGCGCAGCGACACGTCGAGCGTCGCCGGCACCGTCGGAATCGTGAACACCACCTGGTACGGGCCGCGGCCCAACGTCAGCGCGCGCACCAGCGCATCGGCGCCCATCAGCCCGTCGGTCTCGGCGTGCGTCACCCGCCCCGCCCGGTAGGCGATGAACGTTCGCCTGCCGAGCTTCAGCTGCCCCGCCCGCTGCGTCGAGAGCAGCGCCCTCAACGTCACCGCGAGCGGCTGCGTCGAGGCGTCGAGCACGCGCGCCCCGCTCGCATCGCGCGGTGAGACCCACAGGCTCACGAGCGCGGCGACATCGCGCGCGAACGCGGGCTTCGCGACCAGCTCGTCGGCCTGCGCCACCTCGGCGAGCGTACCCTTCTCGTCGTCGTCGCCCCGCGCGAGCAGCAGCACCGGCAGCTTCGCCGTGCGCGGGTCGGCCCGCAGCTGGGCGCACAGCGAGTAGCCATCTTCGCCGTTCAGCTCGCTCGACAGCACCACCACCTGCGGCAGCGCGCGGGCCGCGTGCAGCGCCGCGAGCGCCTCGCGACCCGTCGTGAACGGGGTGACCTCGAAGCCCGCTCGCTTCAGCGAGACCTCGAGAATCGAGCGCGAGCTGGCGTCGCCGTCGACCACCAGCACCTGCCTGCCCGCCGTCGTTTCCAGAGGCTGCGTTTCCAAAGGCGGGCCGCTCACCGGAAATGTACGTGAACCGAGTGAAACCGCTGCCATGGCTGCGACCTCCACATTGAGGTCGCGGAACCTACCTGAGCGCCCCCGGCGAAATCGACTCGCGCAGGTGCCTCGGCTCGAATTCCAAGAATCTCGCGTATTTGCGCTCGAGGGCGGGAATCGCGGCCACGCCGTGGTGCTCGATGAGCGACATGGCGAGCAGGTGCAGATCATCGGCGGCGACCGAGCGGAACTCGATGGCCCAGCCGCGCTCGCGGCGCGACATCGCGACGCCGCGCGCCTTGAGCATGCGGGCGCGCGACGGCAGCGCGACGTGCAGCGTCACGTCGGGAGCGAACTGGCCGAGGCACGTCACCGGGAGCAGCGCGCCCCGCAGCGAGATCTCGAGCCCGCGGCCGAGCGTCGAGCAGCCCATGCTCTCGACGAACCAGTCGACGTCGAGGTGCAGCCGCGGGTACCTGCGGCGCGTGTGATTCAACGAGAACTCGCGGCGGGTCTTGCGACGTTCCATGCGACAAGGCTGTAGCGGAAACTGGAGGGCGTCAAAAAACCGGCCTACCTTGCCGATGTCATGATCACGCCCACCTTGATTGCAGTGTTGTTGGCGGCCGAGGGCGATTCACCGGCGACGCAGCCGCCACCTCCCGCCGAAGAGAAGACGTCAGAGCCCGCTGCGGCGACCGCCGCGACCGCGGGAGTGGCCGCCACGACCGTCGCCGAGCAGGGCCCCGAAGAGGGCATCGGCGGCGTCTTCGCTCCGGCGATTCTGCCGCGCGGGTCGATGGCGGTGTACGCGATGCTCGGTGCCCCCGACATCGGCGGCGGCTGGCGCCAGGGCTTTCAGCGCTTCGAGGTCGAGGCGCGCGTGTGGCTCAACTACCTGCAGGCCTCGGCGCTCGGCGAGATCGGCGGCAAGGTGTCGCTCTATCGCAAGGGCATTCTCGAGTTCGTGCCGAACCTCGCGGTCGGGCTCGAGGCGAACTCGGGCTCGCGGTACTACGACAAGGCGAACTACTTCTACGTCGCGGTGCGACCGCGCGCGTCGCTGCTGACGGCGATTCGGTTCAGCGAGATCGCGACGGGGCTCTTTCTCGTCGACGTGCCGTGGGCCATCGCCGTGACGAACGGCGGCGCCGGCGGCCACTTCACCCCGACCATGGGGTTCGGCGCCGAGGTGCAGCTGGGCACCACGCTGTCGGGCCTGCTCATGGCCCAGGGCGGCATCGACGTCATCAAAGAGCCGCTGGGCGTGACGCAGATTCGGCCCGCATGGGCGATTCGCCTCGGGCTCGGCTTCCGGCTCTTCCGTTAAGCCCTCTTTCTGGTCGGGCTTCGCTGTTCATCAGGCCCGCGAACGGTACTGCTGTTCGCGAGCCACATTCACGGCCGCTACGCCCTCTTTCTGGTCGGGCTTCGCTGTTCATCAGGCCCGCGAACGGTACTGCTGTTCGCGAGCCACATTCACGGCCGCTACGCCCTTCGCAAGAGCAGGTTCGCGACGCGGGGCGTGCCGCGCGAGTCTTCGACCTTCTCGAGGCTCTCGACCGCGAAGCCGAGCGACTCGAACCACCGCGACAGGCCCTCGAGCTCGTACCGCCGGCTGTAGAGCATCGTGCAGCCGCGGCCTTCGTCTTTCAGCATCAGGTCGTGGCAGAAGTTCAGCGAGCCCGGCACGCGACAGCTGTCGTCGTCTTGCCGCACCCAGATGCGCATGCCGAGATCTGACGGGCGGCGCCCGAGCGCCGCTTCCCACCGGCGGTACGGGCCCTCGAGCAGAATGCGGCGGCTCGCCTCGGCCGCCGTCTCGGCGCTGCCTTCTTGGGTCAGCCGGTACAGCGGGTCGGCCTCGAGCCGATCGAGCTTGAGCGCGATCTCGACCCACGCCAGGTCGCCCGGCCGGCACATCGCGTACAGCTTCTGCCGCACGAACGTCTCTTCGTTGCGCAGGTTGCCGAACGTATTGCCGAGGATCATGACGAGCCTGCGTGAGAGGCCCTCGGCCGCCTGCGCCGACGGCAGCCGCTCGAGAAAGTCGAGCCGCCCCTCTTCGAAGTCGGCGCAGAACGGCATCACCGACGCGCCTGGCAGCGCGGCCCGCCCCGCCCGCGCCGCGAGCAGCAGCAGCGGTATCGACACGTCGATCATCGCCGCGGTGAGCCACGGCAGCGTCGGCTTCTGACCTTCGGCCCAGCGCCGCACCTGCCCCAGAAACGCGACCTCTTTGCTGCCGTCGCCCACCCCGAGGCAGATGACGTCGAGCCCCTTGAGCCCACCCTTGCTGCCTGCGCCCAGCGCGCGCGCGAGCGGCCCCTTCAGCTCACCCGACGGCGTCTTCGTGGTGTCGAGCCAGCCCTGCGCGCTCTTCGCGATGCCGGCGAGCCAGCGATCTTGATCGTAGCCCGCGCCGATGATGCGCTCCCACGCGAGGGCGCCCTGCGGCTCGTAGTAGAGGAAGCGGTGGCCGACGTAGTCGAACGCGACGCGGGCCTGAAAGTCGCGCTGCAGATCGGTCGGGCTCGCGCCCTCTTCGACCTCGAGCCCGCGCAGCGCCGCCGACGACTGCGCCTTCAGCGCGCCGATTCGCGCGGTCAGCCGCTCGACGACGGTGTTGAACGTCTGGCGCTTCAGCTCGCGCACCGACCCGTCTTTCCAGTTCGCGACGTTGTCGGCGGTCACGTCGCCGAGCTGCGCGAGCTCGCGATCTGACTCGACGCCGAGCGCGCGCGCCGTGGCGAGGAACAGCTCCATCAGCTGCGACGGCTGTTTGGCGGTCGGCTTCCCCACTTCCGGTCATTGTGCGCGGTCTTCCCCCGCGCCGCTCGCATTTTCCGGCCCCCGACCCGGCTTTTCCCGGTGCGCGCCACCCGGCATCAGCAGACCGTGTCGGCCATGCGAACGACCCCGCTGCTGCTCGCCGTGCTCACGCTCACTGCTGCGTGCGAAGGCACGCGCTTTGACTCGCCCCCCGACCCGCCCGACGTGCCCGTGCCACCGGCGTGCACCGCCCAGACCTGCAGCGGCTGCTGCCTCGACGGGGTGTGCGTGCGCACGACCACTGCGGCGTACTGCGGCGCAGGCGGCCAGGCGTGCTTCGCGTGCGGCTCGGGCCAGCGCTGCGGCTCGTACGGCCGGTGCGAGGCGATCGGCGGCAACGGAGCCCTCGACACCGAGGCGTGCACGATGCACCTCTTGCAGCTCCCTTCGATGCTCGACCGGCCGCTGACGGCGGTCTGGGCCGGCGCGACCACGGCGTGGGGCGTCGGCCCGATGGGCGCGCTCGTGCTCGAGAATGATCGGTTCGTACCGCCGCCCGGCGACGCCTCGATCGGCGTAGGGCTGAAGGCCGTGTGGTCACGAGGCGACGGCCAGACGGTGTGGCTCGTGAGGGCCGACGTCGGGGCCGCGCTTCGCCGCGAGCTGCCGGCGCTGGGCCTCGACGAGCCGAGCCCGACCGGGGCCGAGCTGAACGCCATCTGGGGGCGCAGTGACTCCGACGTGTGGGTGGCCGGCGCGGCGGGCCGCCTTGCCCACTGGGACGGGCGGTCGTGGGCGATTCAGCAGGCGGGCTCCGAGGCGTTCTTGGGCCTCGCGGGCAACCCGCAGGGGCCGGTGTACGCGTCGACGGCGACGCAGCTCTACCGCGAGCTGAACGGGGTGTTCGAGCTGTTGACCGTGGCGCCTGGGCGGCTCACCGGCGCGATCACGCCCGCAGGCGCCGACGCCGTCTGGGCAGCCGGCGAAGGCGGCGCGCTGCACCACTTCGAAGCCGGCGCGTGGAGATCGACGCACATCGGCGCAGCGTCGCTCGGCGGCCTGTGGGCGCAGGCCCGCACGACCCTGTTCTTCACGCAGCCCCACGGCATCGGCTTTCGGGCCGCTGCCGGAGCGTCGTTCGTGTCGTTCGCCGGCCTGGGCCTCACCGCCATCTCGGGCACGGCGCCGAACCGGGCCGTCGCGGTCGGGGTCGCGGGCGCCGTGCTCGCGCGGTGCGCCCGACCCGACGAGCTGTCCAACTCGCTGCCCGCGAACAGCGCCGCGGGCGGAGCCGGCGTCTACTGCCACACGCACTGCGTGCAGCAGACCGCGCAGTACGGCTGCATCGGCGCGACGACCGTGTGTCACTGAACGCGAAAGAAGCCGCTCAGCTGATCGACCATCGGGTTGCCCGCGGCGTCGATCAGCAGCGTGCGCAGCTGAATCGAGTAGGTGCCCGAAGCGAACGTCATCTCGGCCGAGCTGACGCGCACGGTGTAGATGCCGGCCGTGCCGACGGGCGGCGCCTCGATGCGCAGCGGTATCTCGTTCAACTGGTACGCGTCGCGCACGACGATGCCGGGCCGCAGGGAGTCGGGATCCATCGGTTCGCTGAACGGCAGCGTGATGGTCGACCCGCCCTCGATGTAGAGGGCGCCCGCGTCGGGCCCCAAGATGCGCGGGTTCATCATGTCGAACAGCAGCGTCGGCGGCTCGGTGTCGGCGCGCTCGTACAGCGAAACGCCCGGCTCGAGGCACGCCGACAGCGCGACCAGCGCGAGCGCGAGCCGCTTCACCGGCACACCCCCGAGGCCGTCTTCATGTCGAGGTCGGCGGTCGTGTGGCACTTGGCGCAGCCGCGATCGTTCGCCTGCCGGAGCGCGCGGCAGCGGCTGCCGAAGCCGTTCGGGTGCGGGTTCACGATCTGTGAGCCGGGCACCGTCGTGCTCGCGTGGCACTTCGTGCACGACTCTTCGCGGTGGCACGCGATGCACTGGTTGATGTTGCGCGACGCGGCGATGCCGTGGTGCTCTGGGCTGCCGCGGCCGTTCTTGAACGCTTCGCTGTGCACCTGCAGGTTGCGCGCGCGCAAGGTGGGGTCGGCGCTCATGCCGATGCCCACCCGCTCGTGGCACGCCGCGCAGAACGACTGGTAGCGGTGGCAGCTGTCGCACTGGAGCGAGTCCATTCGTGCTTGGGTCGGGTGCAGCGTGATGTAGTCGTTCGGGTGCACGCTGATCGGCTTCTGCAGCGAGTCGTGGCACGTCGCGCAGTACGAGTCGGTGTGGCAGTCGGCGCACGCGCGCCGGTCGAGCTTCGCGCGCGTGCCGTGCGTCAGCTCGAAGCGCGGGCCGTGATCGAGCCCCAGCGGGTCGCCCTGCATCGGCCGCAGCGTCGCCGTCGCGAACGCGATCTGCAGCCGGCCCGACGGGTCGGTCACGTGGCACGTGCGGCAGTCGGCCGGAGCGCTCGAGCCGTTGTGGCACTCGAGGCACGTCTTCATCTTCGGCAGCTGGTAGCGGGTCGAGAGGTCGACCTCCTCCATGCCCTTGCCGGTCGCGCCAAAGTGGCAGCGCTCGCACGCGATGCCCTTCTCTTTTTCGAAGTGGATCTTGTGGTTGAAGATCAGGTTCGGCGTCGGCCACACCGCCGTCGCGGTCACCTTCTTCGCCTTCTTGTCGACGCCGAGGTGGCACGTGTCGCAGCTCGCCGCCGGGTCGACCTTCTCGCCCTTCTCGGCGCCCGCGATGTCGTGGCACGACTCACACGCCTCGTGCTCGGGGAAGGTGCCCGCCCGCGGCTTGCCGGCGAGCGGCACGAGCTTGTCGGCCGCCTTCTCGCTCTTGCGCGCGGCCTCGTGGCACGCCTCGCAGGGCGCCCCGACGCCGCCCGCCGCCTCGGGCTTCACGTGCAGCGCGTGGCTGAACTCGATGGGAATTCGCTGGGCCGGGTAGATCGCCTCGTGGCGATCGCGGCCGGTCGCGGCGAGCGCGATGCCGGCGGCGCCGAGCGTGCACAAGACAGCGGTGAAGATTCTGCGCGCCATTCCCTCGAAAGGGCCGGCACGTTACCGCGATGGAGCTACCAGCGCCCGGAAAGAATCGAGACCTGGCCGCCCGTCAGCCCGCCCGCGCCACGGTCGGCCGACAGCACCGGCGCGAGGCCCGGGATGCCGACGTGGAACTTGCCGTCGCTGTAGCTCACCAGCGCGTTGCCGCCGCCCGAGCCCGGCTTGCCGAACCGCGGGCTCTTCAGCAGGTTGATGATCACCATCTGCGCGAGCGGCACGATCGCGATGGTGCCCACCAGCAGCACGATCGGGTTCAGGCGCTGCTGCTGCTCGACGATGCCCCCGCCCGGCCCGGCCCCGAGCACCCGCCCGCGCGCCAGGTACGAGATGCCGAGCACCGCCCCCTCGACGCCCAGGCCGACCAGCGCCGCCGGCCACGTGTCGCTGTAGTACCAGCGGCTGCCGTTCGCGATCGACACCTCGGTCTGCGCCGTGCTCAAGGGCAGCGCCGCGAACAGAATCGACGTCACCACCCACCCCACCGTCTCGTCGCTGCCGAACAGCCCGCCGGGGGCCCCGTTCACGAAGCCCTGCAAGAGCAGGAAGTACGGCAAGAGCGAGACACCGGCCGCCGTGAGCATGCCGAACAGGCCCTCGCTCACCATCAGCCCGTACTCGACGGGCGGCTTCTCGTCACCGGCGGGCTTCGGCGTACCGTAGGGCGAAGGGCCGGTCGGCACGGCAGACGGCGGCGCGGGCGTCGCGACCGGGGGCGCCATCGTCGACGGCTGCCCCGGCTCGGGCGGCGGCGTCGGCGGCGGCCCGTCGGGGTTCACGTTCATGGGCGGCGGCGGCACCGGCGCAGGCACGAGCGGCGGAGGAGGAAAATCGGTCGCCGCCTGGGCCGTAGCCAGGTGTGCGACCAGCAGAAGAGCGCTCGAAACCATATTCAGACCTTCGTTGCTTCGGCCTTGCGAAGATGATCAAACCGCCACGGCGATGGCGTCTATTTCCACCCGGGCGCCTTTCGGCAGCCCCGCCACCTGAACGGTCGCCCGCGCCGGGGGCGCGCTGGGAAAATAGCGACCATAGACCTCGTTCACCGCAGAGAAATCGTTCAGGTCCATCAGAAAGATCGTGCAGCGCACCACGTTCGAGAACGAAAGGCCCGCCTCGGCGAGCACGGCCTTCAGGTTCAGCATGACGCGGTCGGTCTGGGCGCCGATGTCGCCCGTCACCAATTGGCCCGTCGCGGGGTCGAGCGGAATCTGACCGGAAAGAAACACCAGCTTCCCCGCCGGCGTCGCGATGCCCTGAGAATACGGCCCGATCGCCTTGGGAGCCCCCTCGGTCTGCAGAACGGTCTTCATACCCGTTCG
>JAEUJP010000211.1 GCA_016793725.1 Myxococcaceae bacterium
CCGGCTTGAAGGTCTCGACCGCCGCGATCGAGACGCAGCCCAACGTGTTCATTCAGGGCACCACGCCCGACTACCCCGACACGGCCGGCATGCAGGTGGCCGACGGCCGCTTCTTCAACGAGGCCGAAGATCTCGACGGCCGGCAGGTCGCGGTGCTCGGGCCCGACGTGTCAGACCGGCTGTTCCCCAAGCTCGAGCCGCTCGGTCAAGAGATTCGCATTCGTGGCCGGCCCTACACGGTCATCGGCGTGCTCGAGCGGCGCGGCAAGCTGCTCGGCCTGTTCAACATGGACAACGTCGTCGTGCTGCCGATGAACACGTTTCTCGGCGCGTTCGGCAAGCGACGCACGGTGTCGCTGAGCGTGCAGGCGAAGTCGACCGACGTGCTCGGCAAGGCGCAAGACGAGGTCGAGCGCGTGATGCGCCAGCGCCGCAAGGTCGAGCCGAACGAAGAGAACGACTTCGAGATCTCGACGAACGAGTCGATGGGCAAGACGCTCAACGATCTCTCGAAGGTCATCACCGCCGCGACGTTCGGCGTGTGCCTCTTGTCGCTGCTGGTGGGCGGCATCGGCATCTTGAACATCATGCTGGTCGCCGTGACCGAGCGAACGAGAGAGATCGGCATTCGCAAGGCGCTCGGGGCGCGGCGGCGGCGCATCTTGCTGCAGTTCGCGACCGAGGCCGTGACGCTGTCGCTCACCGGCGGCGTGCTCGGCATCGCCGTGGGCTTCGGCCTCGCCTTTCTGGGGAGGTGGGCGTTGGGGCTCTACACCGCGGTGCCGCTGTGGGCGGTCGCGCTGTCGCTCGCGATGTCGTCGGGCGTCGGCCTCGTGTTCGGCATCTACCCGGCGGCCCGCGCCGCGCGGCTCGACCCGGTCGAAGCGATGCGGTCGGAGTAGCCACGCGCTATAGCCGGGGCATGGACTCGCACTACGACCAGGTGATGAAGAAGCGGGAAGCTGCCGGGCAGGGGGTTCGCCGCTACTTCGCGTACTCGACGATTCTCGATCGCACGGCGTTTCTCGAGTGGCGCGGGCAGCACGGCTACGACTTCTTCGAGCTGCCCGAAGGCAAGCTCGCCGAGGCGAAAGATCTCGCGCTCGTGTTCGACTTCCCCTCGCGGTTCTGGGGCGGCCGCGTCGCCGGCCTCAAAGACCAGCCCGGCGCGAGCGTGCACGGCCGGCTCTTCGAGGTGCCCGACAAAGACTGGGCGATCATTCAGCACAAAGAGGGCGCCGTCACCGGCATGTGCGTCGAGAAGACGGTGAGCGTGAGCGTGGGCGGCGAGGTCGTCGAGGCGACCGCGTTCTTCACGAACCCCACGCGCGCGAGCGGTGATGGGCCGGTGAGCGCGGGCTTCGTCGAGGCGCTCACGCGCGGGGCGAGATCGGCGGGGTTGCCCGAGGCGTGGCTCCAGAAGATCGGCGAGGCCGCACGCTAGAGGGTCAGGGGCAGCCTCACCGCTTCATGCGCTGCCAGAGCGCACCGAGGCGCCGCAGGTCTTGTCGCCCCCGCGCAGCCGCCCGCCACGTGAGCGTCTCGACCGCATCGAACACGCGCGCCGCGACGTCGGCGCCCGGCGCCGCCACGCCGCCGCCTTCCACGGCCGCCCCGGCACTCTCGGGCGCAGCGAGCCAGTGGTTCGCGCATGGGCTCGCGAACGTCGACTGCCCGGGCCGCGCGAGCTCGATCGGCACGAGCTCGGTGCCGACCGGCTCGGGCATCATCTCGAGCTTGCGCGCCGTGCGCTCGATGATGGTGAGCGCCTGGTCGATCTGCGCGTCGCTCTGCGTCGCCTGCGGCGTGAGCACCAGCCGCGCCCGCCGCGGCAGCGCGACGATCTGGCACAGCACACCGTTCTCGATCAGCGCCCGCCCGAACCGAATCGCCCGCACCTCGTCGCCCACCCACAGCGGCACCCGCGGCGTCACCGTCGGCCCCACGTCGAAACCGCGCGCGCGCAGGCCATCGAGCAGCCGCAGCGTCACGTCGAACAGCCGCGCCCGGCGCTGCGGCTCGGCCTGAATCAGCTCGATCGCCTTCAGCGCCGCGGCCGCGTTCGCCGGCGACAGCGTCGACGCCTCGAGCGTGTCGACCAGCTCCCGCGGCCCGCCGATCAGGGCGCCCCGCGAGCCCAGCGCCCCCGACAGCGACGCGGCGACCAGCAGGCCCGGCTCTTGCCCCATCAGGTGCTCGGCGACCCCGGCGCCCGTCGGCCCGAGCACGCCGAGCGACCGCGTCTCGTCGACGAGCAGCGTCGCTCCCGAGCGCGTCGCCAGCTCGAGCAGCCGCGGCAGCGGCGAAAGGTCGCCCTCGCCGGGGTGCACGCCCGCCGCCACCACCAGCGCCGGCGGCGCCGCCTCGGCCAGCGCCGCCTCGAGCGCCAGCAGATCGCCGCGGCTGTGCGCCGTCGCGCGCGGCAAGAGGCGGTCGAGGCCCACGTGGTGCCGCGCGTCGCTCACCACCGCCGCCGTCGCGCTGCCCAGCGGGCTCAAGAGCGCCGCCGGGTCACCCGACACGCGCACCCGCTCGCGGCCCAGAAACGTCGCGAGCCGCTCTTCGAGGTCGCGCGTGAGCAGCTGCGTCGCGTGGCCCTGCGTGCCGTACCGTCGAATCGCCGCCGCCGCGGCCTCTTTCACGCGCGAGTCGGTCGCGAGCCCCAGCGCGTCGTCGGTGCCGAAGTTCACCGCGCGCCGCCCCGACAGCTCGACCTCGCCCTGGCCCGGCATCGCGTCGACCGCCGGCACCTCACTGCGCGGCGCGATCAGCCGCTCGGGCTGCCCGCTCTTCAGCTTGTCGATCAGGTCCTTCACGAGGGTGAACGTTTCTACCTGAAGCCTCTGTCGCTGCGCTCCCGTTTCCGCGTCAGAGGCGCGGGGCTTCTGGTCGCTGCGCTCCCGTTTCCGCGCCGGAGGCGCGGGCGCTTCGCTAGGGTGCAAGGCCCGTGGTCATCGGCTACTTCTTCGGCGCCGCCTTCGTGTTCGCGTTCGCCACCGTCACCTTCGACGGCCTGCACTGGCTGCTCGCGAAGAACGGCTGGTGCAAGAACGGCCACCCCGGCCGGCTCTTCGTGCAGCTCGGCGTCGAGCTCGCCGTCGCGCTGCTGCTGCTCGTCGTCTTTCCCCTGTTGTCGGTGTTCCTCGCCCTCGCCGGCATCGTCGGCCGGTTTCTGCTCGAGCTCGCGCGCCCCACGCAGCGGCCGAAGGGCAACATCCCCGCTCCGCGGCGTGGGCTCTTCGTCGACGGCGCGTACCACGCGATGCACGCCGAGTTCCCCGACCGCTACTTCGGCACCACGACGCCGCTGTTCGATCGCCTCTTCGGCACCGGCACGGCGGTGAAAGATCGCCTCGTCGTCATCACCGGGGCCTCGGGCGCGTTCGGCGGGCCGTTCGCCGAGCTCCTGCTCGACGCCGGCGCTCGCGACGTCGTGCCGCTCAAGTTCGGCGTCAACTACACGTACTTCGACTACCGCGCGTGCGACACCGCGCTGAAGAACGCCGACATTCTCGTGCTCGCCCACGGCGCCAAGGGTGAGCTCGCGATGCAGGCGAACTGCGACTCGTACCTCGCGCTCATCGAGCGCTTCCGTGAGCTGACGAGAGATCGCAAGGTGCCCCCCGAGGTCTGGGCCGTCGGGTCAGAGATCGAAGCCCACCCCGCGTGGGGCAACCCCGAGCTGCAGGTGTACCTCGAGAGCAAGCGCGCCTATGCGCGCCACGCGCGGCGCTATTTCTGGGACCCGCATTTCATCTACCGCCACATCGTGCCGTCGGCGTTTCGCTCGGCGATGGGGCCGGGCCTCATCTCGGGGCGGGCCGCCGCGCGCTGGGCCTGGTTCTACATTCGCCGCGGCTTTCGCTACGTGCCGGTCAGCTACACCGGCATCGCGTTCATCAACTGGTTCAAGTTTCAGTTTCGAATCAACGCCGCGCCGGCGCCCGCGCTGAAGGCCGGCGAGAAGCTCCGCGCCTCTGGCGCGGAAACG
>JAEUJP010000213.1 GCA_016793725.1 Myxococcaceae bacterium
GAACAGCCGGTCGAGCGCGACGAACGCCGACGTCTCGCGCTTCATCGCCAGCGCCGACTTGAACGCGTCGATGGCCGCAGCGTCGTTGCCGCTCGCCTCGTAGGCCTCGCCGGCCTTGACCAACAGGTCGAGCCGCTCGGCGGGGTCGGTCGCGACCTGCGCCTTGCGCGCGAGCACCTCAGAGAGGCTCTTCGCGTTCTGGCTCTTCTCGAACAGCCGCGACAGCGAGTCGAGCGCCTGACGGTCTTGCGGCTGCAGCTCGAGCACCAGCTTCCACCCGCGAATCGCGTCGTCGGGCTGCTGCAGCTGCTCGCGCACCTCGGCGGCGCGGCGCACGAGCGACACCTTCTGCTCGGCGTCGTTCACCTCTTCGGCGGTGCTCTCGTAGATCTCGGCGAGCTCTTCGAACGCCTCGGTCTCGCGCGCGAGGCGCTCGAGCTCGGGCCTGATGCCGTCGCGGTCGATGCCGTCGGTGAACGCCTTCAGCGCGTTCATGAACGCGGCCTGGGGCTGGCCCAGGTCGCGCTCGTAGATCGCGCGGATCTCGGCCGACAGGCGGGCGCGTTCGCCCGGGGTCGCGCCGGCGAAGCGGGCCTCACGAATCGAGATGCGCCGCGCGTGATCACCCGACCGGGCGAGCACCGGGTCGAGAATTTCGATGGCCGCCGCGCTGTCGGGTGAGTCGCTGCGCGCCCAGGTCTCGAGCGCCTCGGTGGCGCCGGGGTGGGCGGCGTCTTCGGCGAGAATCTGCCGGTACATCTGCAGGGCGCCCGCGGGGTCGTTCAGCTTCGCGACGCGCAGCTGCGCGAGGCGGAAGGCGAGCTCGCGCCCCTGCGGGCTCTGGCCCTCTTGATTGCGGCGCAGCTCGAGGGCGAAGGCGAGCTCCTGGGGCTTGTCGAGCCTGGTGTAGAGGCGGTCGAGCGCGGTCGCCGCGTCTTTGGCGAGCACGTCGCGCGCGGCGATCGAGCGCCAGTTCACGGCGGCGCGCTCGAAGTCTTCGATCTTCTGCTCGCACAGAATCGCGGCTTCGCGGTCGAGCTCGGTCTTTTCCGCCGGGTCGGCGGCCGCCGCAGCCAACATCTCGACCACCGGCACGAGCTCGTGAAACTCTTCGCGCACGCGGTGCAGGCGGTGCAGGCCCTTGAGCGCGTCGAGGTTCTTCGGCTCGAGCTTCAGCACGTCGTGCAGGTGTTTGACGGCGTTCGCCTGGTCGTTGAGCTTCTTCTCGTAGACGTCGGCGAGCTCTTTGTGCAGCGCGAGCGCGACGGCCGGCGAGCGGCCCTCGAGCAGCTCGCCCACCAGCTCGGCGTAGGCGTCGAGCAGGTCGGCCTCTTCGGCAGAGGTGCGCGTCTGGTCGCGAATCTCGGCGTCGTCGGGCACGAGGCGCATCGCCTCGGCCATCGACGCGAACGCCTGCTCGGGCTGGCGCAGGTGGTGCGAGTGAATGCGCGCGGCCTGCTTCAGCGCGTTCAGCTTCTCGAGGCCGTCGTTCGTGGCCGTCGCGATCGCCGACAGCGCGCCGACCATCTTGCGGTGATCTTTGACCGCGTCGTACGCAGGCAACAGCGCGCGCGCCGCGTCTTCGCGGGTCGCGGCGTCGCCCATCAGGTTCTCGAGCGCGGCGATCGCCTCGGGGTCAGACGACTTGCGCGCCAGCACCTCGGCGTAGTGCTTCACGGCTGAGGCCTTGTCGCCGAGCGACGTCTCTTCGAGCTTCGCGCGCTTGAGCGACAGCGCGTGCGCCTTCTCGGCGTCGCCCGCCTTCTCGGCGAGCGCGATCAACCTCGCCAGCACGTGCGCGAGCTCTTCGGGCTTGTTCGCTGCCTCGAGCAGCTGCGCGAGGCGCGGCAGGTGCTCTTCTTCGTTCGCGCCGAACTTGATCGCCTCGGCGAGCGCGATGGCGGCCTCGCGCGGGCGGCTCAGGCTCGTCGAGACGCTCGCGAGCTGCAGGTACAGCGCCTCTTTTTCGGTGTCTTCTGCCAGCAGCAGCTGCTTGCGCAGCACGCCGTCGGCGTCAGAGAGACGGCCGGCCTTCAGGTACAGGGCCGAGAGGCGCGCGAGCACCTCGACGTCGTCGGCGTTCTTGTTGAGCGCGGCCTTGAGGGCCGACGCCGAGTCGTCGATCGCCCCACCCTCTGCGGCCACCTCGGCGGCGTCGAGCGTGAGAGAGCGCGCGAGCGCGACGTCTTCGACCTTCGCGGCGGCCTCGATCAAGAAGCGCGAATATTCAGCGTGCACCTTCTGCGCGCGGGCGAGGCGCAGGGCCTCGGCGCGAAAGGTCGAGTCACCCGGGTCGAGCGCGAGGCCGCGCAGGCGGTACTCGTACGCCGCGCGCTCGTCGAGCAGGCGCTTCTCGGTGGTGTCGGCGAGCAGGTCGAGCAGCCCCTTCTGCTCGTCTTTCTCTTGAACGCTCGACAGCTGCACGAGCAGCGAGGCGACCTGACGCTGGTAGTCGCCGGCCTTGGCGTACTGCGGCGCGAGGGCGCGCGAGATCTCGGCCTGGCGCACACCTCCGGCGGCGAGGCGCTCGAGGCCGCCGATGAGCGCGGCGCTGTCACCGCCCTCGGCGAGCAGCTGCAAGAACAGCTTCGCGGCCTCGTCGCGGCGGTTGAGGCGCTCGGCGTAGAGCTGGGCGAGCCGGCTGCGCCACTCGGCGCGGTCGGCGCCCGACTCGGCGAGCGCCATGAGCCGCTCGGCGACGACGGCGACGTTTTCCCACTGGCCGAGCGAGGTGTACGCGGCGCCGAGCTTCTTCAGCGTCGGCACCGAGTCGGGCTCGAGCTCGAGAATCTTCTTGTACACCTCGGCCGCCGACACCGGGTCGGCCGCCGTCGACTCGAGGCGCCGCGCTTCGGCCTCGAGCTTCTGCCGCGGGTCTTGTGGCGCCTCGACGAGCGACTTCTGGAGCTGTGCGATCGTCTGCTCGGCCGAGATGTCGTTCGGGCTCTTCTTCGCGACCTCGTGCCACGCCTCGAGGGCGTCAACCGGCTTCGCCAGCGGGCCCTGCAGCAGCTGGGCGAGCTCGCGCCACAGCTCGGCCGACACCTTCTCTGACGACGCGAGCGTCGCCGAGCGCTTGAGCGCCTGCGCGAGCTGCGGCAGCGCCTCGGCCTTCTGCGCCATCTCGGTCAGCGCCTTGAGCAGGCCCGGCCGGTCGGGCTCGAGCGGCAGCGCCCACGCGAGCGCCTGAAACGCGCGCGGCAGCTGGTTGTCTTCTTCGTAGAGCATCGCGACGCCTTCGAGAAAGGCGACCTTCTCTTTCGCCGGCCTCGGTGCAGACACGGCCAGCTCGAGCTGCGGCCACAGCGCCTCGAGCTCTTCGGCGTCGCCGAGCAGCTTCGCGAGCCGGTACGCGGCGGTCGCGTTCGTCGGGTCGAGCTTCACGGCGGCTTCGAGGTGCTTCTTCGCCGAGGCGTCGTCTTTCGCCGCGCCGTGGAACATGTCGGCGAGGCGCAGGTGCAGCGTGACCTTCGGGTCTTTCTCTTTGAGCGCGGCGAGGTGGCGCTCGAGCACCTCGAGGCCCTCTTTCAGCTTGCCCTGCTCGATGAGCGCCTCGCTGGCCTGGCCTGCGGCATCAGCGCGCGCGGGATCAAGCCGGGTGGCCTTGTCGAACGACTCGAGCGCCGCGGCCGCGTTGCCGAGCCGCGACAGCTGCACCGTACCGACGCGCAGCAGCAGGTCGACTTGCGCCTGCTTGTCTTTCGTGTCGGCCGCGAGCTTCGTGAACACGGCGACGACGACGTTGAAGTCGCCGGTCTTCTCGCCGACGCGCTCGAGCAGGTCGAGGGCATCGGGCATCGCGGGCCAGAGCAGGAAGCAGCGATCGAGCGCCTCTTTGACCTTCTGCGTCGAGTTCGGCTCGTAGAACGAGAACAGCCGGGCGACCTGAAGTGAGAGCCGCGCGGCGGTGCGGCGGTCGCGCTCGTCGAGCGACTTCGAGCGCAGCTCGCGGACCTTGTCTTTCCAGACCTCGGCGAGCTTCTCCATCGCGGCCTTCGCGGCGAGGCCACGGGCGTTCTTGGCGTCGACGGCGAACACGCGCTCGAGTGCCTTCGCGACCAGCTCGTGCTGGTGCGGGTCGTCGACGAGGGCCTCGACGAACATCAGGTAGTCTTCGAGCAGGTCGCGCTCGCCCAAGATGTTGCGCTCGCGCTCGAGCGACTCGAACGCCGGCAGGTGGCGCCCGTCGGCGAGCAGCAGCCTTCGCGCCATCTGAAACGCCTGGCGCTCCTGGGGCGCAGCCTTGCTCGCGAGCTGGCAGCACAGCACGGCGCGATCGCGGCGCTGGAGCTTCGTCTCGAAGATGGCGGCGGCCTTCAGGTACAGCGGCGCGGCGGCGGGCCCCTCTGTGGCGGCCGCGAGCCGCTCGATCACGTCGGCGAGCGACGCCGCGTCGTTGCGCTGCTCGTACAGCGCGCGCAGGCCCTCGAGGGCCTCGCGGGCGTTGGGTGCGTAGACCAGCGCCCGCCGGTAGAGATCTTCGGCGCGGGCGAGGTTCTTGAGCTTCTCGCGGGCGAGCTCGCCGGCGCGCGACAAGAGGTGCCCGGCTTCATCGGCGCTCGGAACTTCGCGGGAGCGGCCTTCGTACAGTCGAATGAGCTCTTCGACGCGGCCCGACTTCTCGAGCTGCGCTTCGGTTTCGTCTTTCGCCATGGGATTCGGGGGCGAAATCTACCCCCCGAATCGCGAAATCAGTACGAAAACCCCCTGCCGCGCTCGGGTTTTTCAGGTCGCGGCGGGGGCTTCGGGCTTCACGTCTTCGTCGCCCGGCTCGGGAGGCGGCGCCGCGGGGGCGACCGCAGGCCGGGGCAGCTTCGAGACGCGCTCGGCGTTGTCTTTGTCGTTGGCGCGGTGAAAGAGCTCTTGCGCCTTGTCGAGCTGCCCGACGGCCTCGGCGAGCTCGGCGGCCTTGGCCCAGTTGCCGAGCTGCTCGAGCAGCGGCAGGGCTTTGTCTTTTCGCTCGGCGAGCAGCCAGGCCTCGACGGCGGCGGCGGTGTCGCCCAACATCTCGAGCCAGCGGGCGTGAGCGCCGTGGGCCTTCTCGGCGACGGCCTTCTCGACCTCTTCCTTGGCGAAGGCGAGCGCCTCGGTGTCGAGCTTCAGCTTCTGCATGAAGCGGAAGATCTTGGGGCCGGGCAGGCCCTTCAAGGCCTCGAGCGCCTGGTCTTTGAGCTGGGCGGCCATGAGCAGCGTGGCGGCGCCGAGCCGGTCGCCGCGCTCGATGAGCTTCTTCACCTCGAGATCGCGCACGCGGTTGGCCGCGGGCAGATCTTTGGCGCGCTCGTACGCCTTGCGGGCGAGCGAGTACTTGCCGGCGCGCTCGTACGCGAGCGCGGCCTGATCGAACTGCTTGCTGCGCTCGTAGAGCCGCGCGACCGCCTCGTAGTTGCCGGTCTTGACGTGGTGCTCCATGAGCTGCTCCCAGGCCTGGGCCTGCTCGAGCAGCTTGGGCACCTCGTCGGCGGGCACCTTCTCTTTGAGCTTCTCGACGCGGGCCTCGTCTTTGGCGCGGAAGGCGGCGCGCAGGGCCGACTTGAAGTCGCCCCCGACCTCGTAGAGGCGCGAGGCCTCGACCCACGACTCGTGCTGCTCGTGCATCTTGGCGGCGTCGCGCGTGCGCCCCTTCTCTTCGATCTCGCGGGCCTTGTAGCGCCAGTCGCCGGGCACCAGCTTCTCGGAGCGCGGCGGGCGCTCGGTGCGCTCACGGCGGGGGCCACCCCGCTCGGGTCGGCCACCCGGAGCGCCCGACGACGACGCGGCGGGGGCCTCGGGCAGCGCGGCGTCGGCCTCGGGAGCCGCCTTGCCGCTCGCCTCGAACGCGCGCGCCGCCTTCTCGTCGTCACCCAGCGCGCGCCAGATGCGGCCGAGCAGCTGCATGACGTCTTGCCACTGCGAGAGCTTCGAGACGGCAGCGGGCGCTGCAGGCGCAGCCTCGGCCGGGGGAGCCGCGGGAGCAGCCTCGGCAGGCGGAGCGTCAGCGGCAGGGGCCGCGTCGGCAGGCGGAGCTTCGGCCGCAGCAGCGTCAGCAGGCGGCGCCTCAGCGGGAGGCGGGGCCTCGGCCGCAGGAGCCGCCGCCGGAGCGTCGTCGGCCGGCTTCGGCTGGCGACCCACGCGCAAGAGCGACGTGAGCAGCTTGCCCTTGGTGCCGAGATCGAGCGCGTCGATCGAGCGCACGCGCATCTGGCGCACGCCCTTGAGCACCTCTTGCAGCGAGGTCAGCTGCCAGGCGTAGTCTGCCTTGGTGAGGGCCT
>JAEUJP010000221.1 GCA_016793725.1 Myxococcaceae bacterium
GTCGGCGGCGCCGAGTTGCTGCTTGTGCAGCACGGCCTGTGAGTAGGCCGCGCGCGCCTTCACGGCATCGGGGTGAATGAACGCGAGCCACAGCTGCGCGGCCGCGAACGAAGGGTCGCTCGCGACCGCAGCCTCGAACCGCCGTACGGCGGGCGTCGTCGAGCCCGAGCGCCACCACGCGAGCCCTTCGTCGTACGCCTGCGCGGCATCGCCGACGTGCGAGCGCGCCGACGGCCGCTCGTCGCGCAGCGGCAGCCAGAGAAAGACGACGGCCCCGGCGACCAGCAGCGCAGCGGACGCGGCGGCGAGCGGCAGGCGACGGCGCGGCGGCGGGGGCGAAGCGACGCGGGCGTGCAGCGCGGGCGGTCGCGCGCCGAGAGCCTCGAGGGCGGCGAGCAGCTCGGCGCCCGACGCGAACCGTGCGCCCGGTGCGAGGCGAAGACACCGGTCGACGAGCTCACACAGCGCAGGCGGCAGCGACGGCATCAGCCCGGCGAGCGGAGGCGCGGGCTTCGTGAGCACGACGTCTCTCAGGTCGCTGACGCTCGGCGCGTGGTGCGGCGGCCGCCCGCCGAGCAGCTCATACAGCATCACACCGAACGCATAGACGTCGGTGTGCGGCGTCGCGGCCTCACCGCGCCAGAGCTCGGGCGCCATGTAGCGGGGCGTGCCGACGAGCGCGCCGGTGCGGGTGAGGTCGACGTCGGCGCCGTCGGGCACCGCGCGCTGCGGGTCGGCGCCGGCGGCCTTGGCGAGCCCGAAGTCGACGAGCTTGGCGGTGCCGCTCTTCGTGAGCATGGCGTTCTGCGGCTTGATGTCGCGGTGAACGAGCGACTCGAGGTGGGCGGCCGCGAGCCCGCGCGCGAGGTCGGTCGCGATGGCGAGCGCGCGCTCGGGCGGCAGCGGCAACGCCAGGTCGGCGAGCGTCTGACCGTCGAGGTACTCGCTGACCAGGTACAGGCGGCCCTGGTGCTCGGCGACGCGGTACACGGCGGCGAGGTTCGGGTGGTGAACCCGGGCCGCCGCGCGCGCCTCGCGCATGAGGCGCTCTCGGCTCTCGTCGCCGTGCGCGACGAGCAGCTTCAGCGCGACGAGCCGCTGGAGCCGCGTGTCGCGCGCCAGATAGACCTCGCCCATCGCGCCCTTGCCGAGGCGCTGCAGCACCTCGAACTCTTCGATGTTCGGAGGCAGCTCGACGTTCGCGGCCCCGCGGCCGAGCGAGACGACGAGGCTCTGGCAGCTGTCGCAGGTCGAGACGTGGGCATTGAGGGTGGCGCGCTCCGTCTCGACGAGCTGCCCCTCGACGTACCGCCGGAGCGCATCGTCGTTGGGGCACGCCGGCGTCTGCATCGGGCGCGATTGAAGTACGCGGCGCCGCGGGGCTCAAGACAGACTGCACTGAGCGCGCCCGTGACGGAAGCGCGTTCAGCGGCATCTGCTGGCCTGGACGCTCGACGGTGCATACCCGATAAACACCCCATGGCACCGAACCTCCGCCCGCTGCTCGTCGTGTCGCTGCTCGCCTTCGCCGCGTGCGGCAAAGAGAAGGGCCGCGTGCCGTTCACCGCCGAGGGCACGGCGACGACGACGGTGACGCTCGAGGCGGGTGACGTCGCGTTCTGGACGGACCTCGACCTGAAGTGGGAGGGCGACGCCGTGATTCGCTACGACGTCGAGGTCGAGCAGGGCGGCAAGGTGATCGGCAGCGGCGCCTGCAACCCGCTCGGTCACCTGGGCGTGAAGACGGGCTGGGCCGAGACGAACCTCGCCGGCTCGCACACGCGCAGCGGCAACGGGAAGATGGACTGTCGCGCCGTCGTGCCCGCGGCCGGCTCGACGAACGTGAAGGTGACGCTGAGCGTGCCGACGAAGCCGGGCGTGTTCACGCTCAAGAAGGCCGACCTCGTCATCAAGCAGTGAGCCGCGACACCGCCCGGGTTCTCGCCGCACTCGGCCGAGATGTCATGCCCGACGAGGCCGAGCGGCTGCTGACGTCGATGCAGGCGAGCTTCGACCTGAGCCTGTCGCGCGCGCTCAGGCAAAGCTCGTGACGGGCAAGAACAGCAGCACCGTCGGCGACCACACCAGGTGAGCGACCAGCGGCGCCCACAGCCCGTGCGTGCGCAGCCGCAGCAGCAGCCAGCACGCTCCGCACGCGGCGGCGAGGGCCGCCACAATCCACGTGCCCATGCCGACCTGCGCCAGCACGTAGGCGCCCCACGCGAACAGGCCCAGACGACGGCTCTGGTGACGGCCGAGCCACGCGCCGCGAAAGACCAGCTCTTCGGCGACGATGACCACCAGCATGCGCGGCAGGTAGGCGAGCGGGTCGACCTGCTCGAGTGGCTGCTGCGCGAGAGCCACCGCGCCCGACAGCGGCGGGTACAGGTGCGCGACGAGCAGGTACGCGGGGTAGGTGACCGCCGTCATCACGACGCCGGCGCCGAGCCCGAGCGCGAGGTGCTTCGGGTTCGGCTTCAGCAGCGGCTTCACGGTGCCGCCGTCGAGGGCGACGACGCCGACCACCAGCAGCACCGACAGCGCCGGCAAGCCGACGGTCGTCGCGAGCCCGATGCCGAGCACCGCCGGCAGCGCCGCCCATACGACGGTCGCGACCACCACCAGCGTCAGCCGACTTTTTTCCACGGCGCCACGTGCTGAATCACCCACTCCAGCGCAGCAGACCTCAACGACAGGTGATGCGCCTCATTCTCGAACGCGATGCGGGCGGCGACGTCGAACGCCATGGGGCGATGGCCACCCATGACCGGCCAGAACGGCGCCTCGCGCGCGACGAGGTCGCAGGTGAGGCCCTCGACGAGCTCGCGGGCGATCTCGACGTCGGCGCGCGTGACGAGCCCAATCCAATAGCTCGAGAGGCGCGGCGTCACGAACGGCACCTTCACGCTGCGCGCGACGAGGCCCTGCGTCGCCGCGGTGCGCTCGAGAATCTGTGTGCCCGAGAGCACGTCGGGGCCCGGCAACGCATACACGCCCGCCTGCACCCCGGGCGCGGTCGCGGCGTGCACGATGGCCGCGACCACGTCGTCGATGGCGACCGGCTGCGAGCGGTGCTCGAGCCACGCCGGCAGCACCATCACCGGCAGCCGCATGCTGAGGTCGCGAACAATCTGCCAGCTCTCGCTGCCGTCGCCGACAATCATGCCTGCGCGCAGCTCGACCACCGGCACCTGCCCCTGGCGCAGAATTTCACCCGTGCGCAGCCGGCTCTGCAGGTGCTTCGAGGGTCTGCCGCTCGGGGCGACTCCGCCGAGATAGACGATGCGCTTCACCCCTGCGTCGGCAGCCGCCCTCGCGAAGGCGCGCGCGCTGGCGGCTTCGCGCTGCTCGAAGTCGCCGCCTCCTCCCGCGTGGCCCATCGAGTGAACGAGGTAGATGGCGGTCTCGATGCCGTCGAGCGCGGGCGGCAGCGTCGACGGGTCGGTGACGTCGAGGCGCACCCACCCGGCGTCGGGCGCGTGGCTGCGGCTGGCACAGCGCACGTCGGCGCCGGCGCGCGCGAGGGCACGACGGGTGACGCGGCCGACGAAGCCGGTGGCGCCGGTGAGCAGAAGGGTCCCCATGCCCAGCTGTAACGGCGAATTCGTGAGACCGCCGGCACGCACCGCCTGTCACGCCCCTGACGGCGCACTTCCCCGCCAGACAAAACCAGGGGAACCACCGTGAAGAGGGCGTTTCTGTTCGTATTTCTCGCAGCCTGCGGCGCAACAGGCCGGCCCGCTCGAAGCGTGGAGCCCCGTCAGGCAGACCACCCTGCGCAGCACCTTCATCGCCACGAAGCTCAAGTTACGCCGAACGTCAGCTCGACCTGCTGCTGCCCGCACTCGACGGCCGTGCCCGGGCCTGGGCCCGGCAGGCGCTCGAGGCGTGCGAGGCCTCACACGAGACCGACTCGCCGCTGTGGCACGCGCGCCTGCAGTGCCTCGACGAGCGGCTCGAGTCGCTCGCGGGCACGCTCGAGGTGCGGCGCGGCCGGCTGGCCGAGGCCGAAGGGCACCACCGCAAGGTCGAGCAGCTGGTGCGGGCGCGGCTCGGCGAGAAGCACCCGGCGCGAGCGCGCGCTCTCTCGAACCTGGCGCAGACGCTGTTCGCCAGAAGAAGCTCGACGAGCCGGAAGATGCAGAGTCGGCGCGCGAGGCGCTCGCGAAGGCGCGGGCGGTGCTCGAGAAGCGCTGAGCTTGCGCATCGAGCGAGACTGCGGCTTGCGCATCGAGTGCAGGTGTCCTCCCCGGGAAGACACTGCGGCCAGCGCGCATGCACACTTGTGTGGTCACACGCGCTGGCTTCTCGATTGCTGAGAAAGACCTCGAGCCGGGAAATCCATTCCAGGCGCCCTCGAAAGCCCTCGACCACCATGAGAACTTCTTTCGCTTCTACTGAGCAGCGCATCGCGAACCAGCACCGCCGCATCAACCAGGGCGTTCGCGCCGGCACCCTGAGTGAAGGCGAGGCCCAGACGCTGCGCGGCCGCCTCGACCGCGCGCAGGGCCGCATCGAGAACGACGCGTTCGACGGCAACGGCGCGTCGCGCCTGCAGGAGCAGAACCGCCTGCTCAACGGCATCAGCCGCGACATTCGCACGCAGAAGCACGACGACAACATCGACCCCGCGAGGCGCCGCGAGAACATCGGCCGCCGCATCGAGCGCGGCCTCGCCGACGGCTCGCTCACGCAGGCCGAGCACGACGCCCTGAAGGCGAAGCTCGACCAGGCGCAGACGCCGCAGGAGCTGCAGGCCCTCTCGCGCGAGGTTCGCACCGAGCGCCACGACGGCGAGCTCGACGCGGCGAAGCGCACCGAGAGCTTCAACCAGCGCATTCAGGCCGGCGTCGCCGACGGCTCGCTGACGACCGACGAGGCGCAGCGCCTCACCGACCAGGCCGGCAAGCTCGGCACGAACCCGACGACGATGTCGGTGAACGAGCTGAACCGCGCCATCTGGCGCGAGCGGCACGACGCGCAGGTCGACCCCGCGAAGGCGGTCGAGTCGATCTCTTCGCGCATCGACTCGCTCGAGCAGAGCGGCCGGCTGTCGGCCGACCAGGTGTCGCAGCTGCGCACCCAGCTGAACGAGCTGCGCAGCGGCGACGTGCAGGCCCAGGGCCCGCGCCTCAACATCTTGCGCCAGCAGCTGGCGGGCATGGCGCTCGCGGCGGCCTGAGGCCCCGCGCCTCTGGCGCGGAAGCGGGAGCGCAGCGACCCGTAGAGCAGCTCAGTTGATCTCAGGCTCGCAGGTGAAGATGACGTCGACCTTCGCCTGCAGGTCTGCCCGCACCGTCGTGCACGCCTGTGGGCACAGCACGATGCGCTGCGCATCGACGTAGTAGTTGTTCGGGCCGCACGCGGCAGACGTCGCCACCTTGGTGAACGACTGCACGGCGCCCGTGCCCATCGGCCGGTAGTTCACGATGATGCGGTTGAACATCGTGAACCCCGGCGGAGTCGGCGGAATCACGAACTCGCACTGCACCATCGCGCCCTGCACCACGCCCTGGGCGATGGTCGAGAACACCGTGTTGAAGCGCTCGGGGTGACACACGGGGAAGCGCAGGCCGCCCGTCGTCACCGACAGCGGCTGGTAGTTGTTGCCGTTGTTCACGCCCGAGTCGCACGTGCCCGTCACCACCGGCTCGTTCGGCTGGTACGCCTCGCCCGGGTTCACCTTGTGCGGTATGCCGATCAGCGAGTGCAGCGTGTAGTTGCGCGCCGCCGCCGTGCCGAAGTGTGGCGGGTTCAGCGCGAACAGCCCGTTCTCGAACGTCGTCGGGTTGATGCTCGAGTTGTCGTCGGTGATGACCACGATGGTCTTCTGCGAGCCGTCGCGCAGCCACGTCGAGTAGCCCCCCGCCGGCCGCCCGTTCATGTCGGCCTGCGTGTAGCGCTGCAGAATCAGCTGCAGCGCGTTCGTGCTCGTCACCTCGATGTTGTAGTGAAAGAAGCGCGGCCCGTACGTCGGCATCGCCGGCGGCGGCGTGCACGTCGCGTTGCCCGACAGCGGCGGCTCGATGCAGATGCTCTGCCCGCTGGTCGCCGAGCCCTGCCGCGAGAGCAGAATCACGCGGTAGTCGAGGCCGCCGTCGTTCAGAATCGACGCGAAGTTCGAGTTGATGTTGTTCTGCACGCCGACGATTTCGGCCGTCATCGAGCCCGAGTTGTCGATGACCATGATGACGTCGACCGGCCGCGTGCCGAGCGTCGCCTGCGACGAGACCGCGGCGCAGCCCGAGTCGGGGTCGAAGATGCCGCCGGTGCCGCCCGAGCCGCCCGTGCCGGCGGCGCCACCGCCGGTGCCCGTCGAGCTGCCGCCCGTGCCGGTGCCGGTGCCGGTGCCCGTACCGGTGCCGGGGCCCTGACAGAGGCCCTGCACGCAGCGGGCGGGCAGGTCACAGTCGAGGTCGCTGACGCACGGCCCGGTGCCGGGGCAGTTGCACGAGCCTGCGACGACGAACACCGCGAGCAGCGCCATCGGGGACCGGTTGTTCATGGCGGCCCCATCCTCGCTCAGTTCGCGCGCCGTCGTACAATTCGTCGCATGCCGCGAAGACGCGCTGGCGCGACCCTCGGAGTCTCTGATCACTGGGGCTGGGCCGTTCTCGTCACCCTCGACGCCGACGGAAGCGTGCTCGACTCCCGTCGCGTCGAGCTGCTCGAGCCCGGCCTCAACAAGCACCCCCACCACCACCCCGACCCGAAGCTGTCGGTGCGCGAGCAGGTCGCCGAAGTTGCGCGCGTCGCACGCTCGATTCGCGCCGAAGCCGCGAAGCGGTTCGACGAGCTCGACCTGCCCATCGCGTGCATCGCCCTGCGCGCGAACCCGAAGCTCCCGAAGACCGTCGAAGAGCGAATGACCGACTACGTCGCGCACAACGTCGCCGACTCGGTGCTGTACCGCGAGGCGCTGGCCGCAGCGGCGAGGGCGCGCGGCTGGGCCGTGCACACCTTCGACGCGAGAGCGGCGCTGACGGCCGCAGGCAAGAAGGCGAAGGGCACGAAAGACGAGAAGCTCGCGATGGCCGGCGCACTTTCAGCGACGCCCGCCAGCTGACACTCTGCCCGACTCGGAGCAGACCCGCAGGCCGGTGCTCAGATGCAGTGGCCCAGCGCGTTGCATGTGTAGCCCGCGTTGCACCCTGCGCCCGCGTTGCGGCAGTCGGGCTGGCACACCCCCGACCCGGCGATGACGCCGCCGTCGGCCGTGTAGTACAGCTGGCTGCACACGTAGCCGACGCGGCACGCACCGCGGCCCTGGTTCGGCGTGTTGCAGGGCGTGTAGCAGTAGCCGTCGCTGAGACAGGTGCCGTCGCCCGCGCAGTAGTTGAACTGGCACGTCGACGAGCAGTAGCCCGAGGGCCAGCCCGACGGGCCACCGTCGGGGCGACGGTCGCTGATGCAGCGCGACGTGTCGAAGAAGCCCGAGTTCTCGCACTGGCCCGACGCCGTGCACGGCGCGCCCGTGCCGCCATCGCCGCCGCCACCGCCGGGAACCGAGCCGAGGCAGATGCCCCCGAAGCAGAGGCCGAGGCAGAGCTGACACGCGTTGCCGCCGGCGCCGCACGCCGTCGTGTCACCGCCCGGCAGGCACTGCCCGTTCAGGCAGCAGCCCGCACACGACACCGGGCCGCAGCTGCCCGGGTTCGGGTTGTTGACGCACTGCTGGCTCGTGCACTGCTGGTTCGCGCCGCAGGCGCCGCACGCACCGCCGCCGATGCCGCACGCACTGCTCGTGTTGCCGGGCTGGCAGACGCCGTTCGCGCAGCAGCCCAGCGGGCACGTCTGCGGGCTGCAGCTGCCGGGGTTCACCGGCATGCATGCCTTGTTCTGGCAGCTGAGGCCCGCGCCGCACCCGATGCAGCCGTTGCCGCCCGAGCCGCACGCGTTGTTCGACGTTCCGAGCTCACACGTCGTGCCGTTGCAGCAGCCCGTCGGGCACGTCATCGCGTTGCACACCGGAGGCTGAACCGGCGCGCACGCCTGGTTCTGACACGACGTGCCCGCGCCGCACGTGAGGCACGCGTCGCCGCCCTTGCCGCACGTCGCGCTCGACGTGCCGAGCTCACACGTATTCCCATTGCAGCAGCCGAACCCGCAGTTGCTCGCGTTGCACGCGCTCGTGCCGGTGCCGCCCGCCGTGTTGCCGCCTGCCGTGCTGCCGCCCGCCGTGTTTCCGCCTGCCGTGTTGCCGCCTGCCGCGTTGCCGCCCGCCGCGTTGCCGCCCGCCGTGTTGCCGCCCGCCGTGTTGCCGCCTGCCGTCGCGCTGGAGCCACCTGCCGTCGCTGCGCTCCCTCCGGCTTCGGCCCCACCGGCCGTGGTGCCGCTGCCAC
>JAEUJP010000244.1 GCA_016793725.1 Myxococcaceae bacterium
CGACCCGTGAACTGCGTCGCGGGCGGCGAGGTGACGCAAGACTTCGCGTTCGGGCCGGTGGCGCTGTCGGGCACGGTCACGCACACGCCCGCGACGCCGGCTTCGGGCTTCGTCTACGGCGTCGTGGCCGCACGCCACACCTCGCTCACCGACGGCATTCAGGCCGTGTTGATGCCGGCGGTCTTCGCGCCCGATGGGCAGATGATGGGCACGGTGGCGGGCAACTACGCGGGCCAGGCGCTGCGGCCGAACGCGACGTTCGCGATTCGGGCGTTCATCAGCACGGCGAGCACGAACCCGCTGACCGACTCGCTGGCGTGGGTGGTGAACCCGTTCGCAGCGCAGCCGCCGCAGGTGAACCTGCCGGTGGGCACGCAGAACGTGGTTCAAGATCTCGTCGTGCCGTAGCGCTCTACGGCGCGACCTCGACCGAAGGCCTCGGAGGCGGCACGTCGGGCGGCCCCTCGGGCAGCAGCTCGAGCACCTTCGCGCGCGAGCGCGGCGTGAAGCTGTTGCGGCGAATGAGCCCGATGAGCACTCCGAGCGCCCTGCGCGTCGTCTCGAGCGCGCTCTCGAGGCCGGCCCACACGTCGACGTCGGGGCCGCGGTAGAGCTCGCGGCCGCCCGTGCCGTCGATGCCCTTCAGCCGGCCGAGGGGCGAGCCGAGCGCGAGTGAGAAGAGGTAGAGGCCGCGCATCCACCCGTCGACCTCGAGCTTCGACGGGGCGTCGCCGACGGCGTCGTTCGAGGCGACCCGAATCAGCTCGTAGAGGCCGCGCCCGATGCCTTTGGGGCCCGAGTCTTTGCGAATCTGCAGCTTGGTGCGAATGGCCGAGGTGCCGACGAGCGGGCTGCCGTGCAGCTCCTGCATCAGGTAGAGCGACTGTACCCACTCGATGCGGCCGCGAGCGGCGGTGACGGTTTCTTTGGGGGTGCGGTGGGCGACGGCGAGGCGCTGCACCATCGGCTCGAGGGCGCGCATGACCGCGAGCTGGGTGAAGTGACCGGCGAGAAAGGCGAGGCCGGCGTCGGTGCCGACGAGGGCGCCGTTGGCGACGAGCTCGGCGGCCTTGAGGCCAAAGGCGACCGGGGCGCGCTCACGAAAGAGGCGGGCGAAGCGGGGGGCTTCGCCGCGGCCGAGCCAGGCCTGCACCCCGCCCGCCCAGCCACCGAACCAGGGCAGCTCGGGCAGCGCGGCGCCGAAGCGGGCGTACTCGAGATCTTCGCCGAGGGCGCGCGCGAACTCGGGCGGCAGCACGCTCGCGTGGGCTGCCAGTCGCTCGACGGCGGTGAGTGATGACAGAATTGCGGGCACGAGACGGCGGTAGACGGACCTTACCTTTCTTGTAAGGTCGGCACCCATGAACTTCACCTTCGCCGGGGGAGATTCGGCGCGCGCCAAGGCCGACGTGCTCGTGATCCCCGTCTTCGACAACGAGCTCACTGACAAGAAAAAACAGCCGGCCGCGCTCGCCAGCGCTGACAAGAAGCTGAAGGGGCTGCTGCTGAAGACCGCAGCGCAAGAGGGCTTCAAGGGCAAGGGTGAGCAGCTCTTGTCGCTGCACACGCACGGCAAGCTGGGCGCGCCGCGGGTGCTGCTGGTGGGCCTGGGCGCGCGCGCGAAGTTCAGCGCCGAGGTGCTGCGGCTCGCGATGGGGCGGGCGGTGAAGACGGCGAACCGGCTGCGGGCGAAGACGGTCGTGGTGGCGGTGCCGGTGCTGCGCGAGACCGAGGCGGGCATTCGCGCGGTGGTCGAGGGCTTCGCGCTGGGCGGGTACCGGTTCGACAAGTGGCGCACGACGAACAAAGACGAGAAGAACGCGCCGCGGGTCGACAAGGTGACGCTGGCGCTCCCCGATGGCGTGAAGAAAGACAAGGTGCTCGAGGCGGCGGTGGCGCTGGGCCGGCGGGTGGCCGAGGCCACGAACTGGGCGCGCGATCTCGTGAACGAGCCGGCCGGAGCGCTGACGCCGACGATCTTGGCCGACCAGGCGAAGGCGATGGCCGCCGACGCGGGGCTGAAGATCGAGGTGCTGGGCCGTAAAGACATCGAGAAGCTGAAGATGGGCATGTTCCTGGGGGTGACCCAGGGCAGCGTCGAAGAGCCGAAGCTGATTCACGTGTCGTGGGTGCCGGAAGACGGCGAGGCGGCGAAGCGGGCTCCGCTGGCGCTGGTGGGCAAGGCGATCACCTTCGACTCGGGCGGTCTGTCGTTGAAGACGGCAGAGGGCATGGTCGACATGAAGACCGACATGGCGGGGTCGGCGGCGGTGCTGGGCGCGATGCGGGTGATCGCGACGCTGAAGCCGCCCTTCCCGGTGCACGCGTACATGGGTGCGTGCGAGAACATGCCGAGCGGCACGGCGTACCGGCCGGGCGACGTGCTGGTGTCGCGGCTGGGCAAGACGGTCGAGATCACGAACACCGACGCCGAGGGTCGGCTGGTGCTGGGCGACGTGCTGGCGTGGGCGAACGAGACGAAGCCGGCGATGATCGTCGACCTCGCGACGCTGACGGGCGCGTGCATGATCGCGCTGGGCAACTACATCGTGGGCGCGTTCGGCGACGACGATCAGGCGGTGTGGTCGGTGCTCGAGGCGGCGCGCAACGCGGGTGAAGAGCTGTGGCGCATGCCGGTGACCGAGCTGCAGCGCGACGCGCTGAAGAGCGAGATCGCCGACATGAAAAATGCGGGCGAGCGCTGGGGCGGCGCGATCAACGCGGCGCTGTTCCTCAAAGAGTTCGTGGGCGAGACGCCGTGGGTGCACCTCGACATCGCGGGGCCCTCGCAGTCGCCGAAAGAGCGCGGGTACCTGGGCCGCGGCGCGACCGGCGTCGGTGTGCGTACGCTGGTCGAGCTGACGCGCAGGCGCGCGATGGAGCTCGAGCACGCCGAGAAAGACGCAGCGGTCACGGCCGAGATCGACGCGAAGCGCTGAGCTGATCGCTCTGCGGTCTGCAGCGGCGTGCGCCAGAACGGCGGTGCCGCTGCCGGAGCCCATTGGCGAACCCGCTGAGACGCCGCTCGTAGTGCCCCTGCCATCGCTTGCCGACCAGAACGCTGCGCTGGTGCACGCGAAGACACTCGCTCTCGCGCGAGCAGGCTCCGTGCGCGAGCCTGCGAAGGTCAGGTGCGACTCGCTGCGCTCCGACATTGGAGGAGACCTCTACGGAAGCCCGTTCAGGCTGGAGTGCCCTCGCGGCCGCCTCTGTAGCGCTGGCGCCGACGTGCGCGACGGCACGGGTGACGATGTATGCGAAGAGGTACTCGCAGCCCTGAGTCGGCCGATGGTGGGGCTCGCCGAGAGGCCGTTGTTGCTGCCTGACAGAATGAACCGATTCATCGAGGTGCACCGTGGCGTTGTCTTCGCCGGCGATGGCGCGGAACAAGCAGTGCTCGCGTCGATGCACGAGGGTGCGCTGGTACAGCTCGACTGCGACAGTGCGGGCAGTACGTGTCGCTACGCCATCGCACAGCGAGAGGTGATCTTGCGCGGCGAAGTGCGGCTCGAATCAGGCCGCTGGCGCGTCGTGGGCCGATGAGCCGACGAAGCCGGCCGCCCTGGCACAGTGCCAGGCGGCGAGAGCACTGAGCGCAATGACCGCTCCAGCAGCTGCGACGGGCAGCGCGCCCTGAACGGCGCCGATCGCGACGGCGACGAGCAGCACGAGCGAGAACACGAGGCCGAGGGTCGCGCGGAACGCGTCGACTGCCGTCGTGCCGTTGAACGTTCGGAAGATGACGTCGGAACCGCCGCCCACGAGGCCCAGCGCCAGTACGCCGCTGCCGAAGCCAGTAACAGGGTTCTCGGCGCCGACGTGCATCAGGCACACGAACAGGGCGACCAGACCGCCGAGGGCGAGGAGCCCTCCCACGAGGAGCCCGGCCAGCCCTTTCCCGTAGTGTGTGTCGATCATGACGAGGTGAAGTACAGGACCCCGGCGCGGGGCGGCAAGTGCAACGTCATCGCGAGCGCGAGACGAGACGTCCCGTCCGGCGCCAGCGACCGCCCCACTTCGCGCGGGACGAGACATCCCGTCCCGCGTCGGCGACCGCCCCCCTTCGCGCGAGACGAGACGTCCCGTCCTGCGTCGGCGACCGCCCCCTCTCGCGCGAGACGAGACGTCCCGTCCGAGTTGCCCCCTGGTTGCCCGTACCCGCTGGCAGCGGTCGCCTACCGCCGGTGGCCGGTGCGTTCGTCGAGCTCAGCCTGGCGGCGCCGCTCTGCCTCGTGCTCGTCGAGCACCTCGAGAAGGTCCGACAGGCTCATGCGCAGGCTCTGCTCCGTGATCGGCTCCCCCTCGTCGAGGTCATACGTGACGGCATCAACTTTCGCCTCGATGAGCACCGCGCACAGCGTTCGCAACGTCGCAATCTGCTCTTCCGAGTCGCCGCGCAGCAGCGGCGCGTGAAACAGAGGCGCCCTGCCTTCATCGCCCGACTCACCTCACCGACCGATCGCCTCGTCGCGTGCGCGACGCGCTGCACGAGCCCCATGTCAGGCCGCTCGGCCCTCACCACGATCGCCGCCGCCAGAATCACTGCCCCGACGCGCTCACCGGCACCACGTGCCCCGCCGAGTACGCGGTGAACTCTGGCGCGTACATCGACTGCATCACGGCCGGCCCCACGCGAAAGGTGCCCGCCATCGACGCCCGCACCCGGTACTTGAACGTGAACTCGCCGACCGGCACCGACTCGAAGAAGAAGTTCGTCGACGAGTCGCGGTACTCCTCGTACCAGCCGAGGCCCAGGTTCCACCTGTACTTCGACACCGCGCCCTCGGGCTCGAACCCCGCCCCGCGCGGGTCTTTCACGTGCACGTACTCGGCCTGCGCCCGCGACCGAATCGACAGCTGCACCTCGAGCTCGTCACCCACCTCGATGCGCGCCCCTTCGGCCAGCGGCTTCAGCACCACGTCCTTCGGCCCCTTCTCGCGCTTGAAGTACGTGCGCGACACCGAGAACAGGTCGCCCTTGCCTTCTTTCGGCAGCTGGTCGGTCGAGAAGTGCCAGGTCGCCGACGCGAACTGAAAGCCCTTCGTCTCTTTCGAGACCTTCACCGTCGACATCGCCGGCGTCACCTCGGGCCCGGGGATCACGAGCTGGTTCTTCTTCCCCGTGTACTCGTCGGGTTGAAACACCCAGGTCTTCTTCACCGGCCCGACCTCGACCACCGACTCTTCGCGCACGCCGAGCGAGCCGTCGGCCTCCATGTGCTTCACCAGCGCGTAGATCACCTCGGCCGTCGCGCGTGTCGACTTCCACTGGCTGAGCTTCTTGTTCAGCAAGAGCCACTGCACCAGCCCGTCGCGCCGCGCGTCTTTCGGCTGCAGCTCGGTCAACGTGCGCAGCGCGAACGCGTGCGTCTCGATCGAGTCGTTGTACCAGAGCCACGAGCGGTCCTCCGGCGCCCAGAACGTGCCTTCGTCTTGCGTCGTCTTCGCCGAGTCCATCACGCTGTCGAACACCCGCTTCGCGTCGGCGTCGCGCTTCGCCCGCTTCAGCGTCAGCGCCAGGTACCCCTTCAGGTACGGCGCGTGCCGCTTCCAGTGCTTGAAGCTGAACGCGAGCAGCTCGGCGCGCTCGGCGTCGGTCAGCGCCCCACCCAGCCACGACACATCGGGAAACGCCGACGCCACGTAGTTCAGGTGCGTGACCCACTCCCAGCAGCCGTCGTTCGCCATGCAGCTGCGCCACGAGCCTCGAAACTCGTTCGCCACGTACACCCACGCCCGCTGCACCACGTCGCGCGGCACCTCGACCTTGAACTCGGCCGCCTTCGCGAACCCGTGCAGAATGTAGAGCGTCATGTACGGCGACGGCGGCCCCCCGGGAAACCACGGGAACCCGCCGTTCGGCAGCTGCGCCTTCTTCAGCTTCGCCAGCGCCGACACCCGCTCTGCCGCCGCCAGCTTCGGGTCGAGCACGTCGATGTACGACTCGCCCGCCACCTTGCCGCCCTTCGCCGCCTCGAGCCACGGCGCCTCTTCGAGCGCGATCTTCCGGTTCGGGTCGAGGCCGTCGAACGTCTCGAGCGGCGTGTCTCGCTTGCTGAACTGCGCCGCCATCTTCGCCACCGCCGGGTGATCTCGAAACACCGACGTCACGATGCCCGTCGACACGAAGCGGTTCAGCGTCTGCTCGGTGCACTCGTACGGGTAGCGCGTCAGGTACGGCAGCGCCTGCAGCACCGTGAAGAACAGCTGCGCGTCGACGGTCACGACGAGCTGCTCGTTGATGCGCGTCGGGTCGTCGTTCTTCGCGAGGTCGTCGAACGTCAGCGTGCGCGAGTCGCGATCTCGAAGCGTCGCGAACTTCGACTGCACCAGGTGCATGCGCGACGGCAACAGCGGCACCTGCCGCAGCTCGCCGTCAGAGAAGTCGCCGCTCTTCGCGATCACCCGAAACGCCGCCTGCCCCACCCGCTTCGGCGCCGTCATCGAGAACGACAGGTTCGTGCTGCCCCCCGCCTTCGTGCTGAACGCCTGCGGCGCAGCCATCGTGACGCCGAACTCCTTCAGCAGGCTCTGGTTCGTCTCGGGGTCGAAGATCTCGAGGCGCAGCTCGCCGGTGAGATCCTTCTGCGACGCATTGTTCACCACCACCTTCACCAGCGCCTGGTCGCCCTCGCGCAAGAAGCGCGGCAGGTACGGCCGCACCATCAGATCTTTCACCGAGCGCGTCGTCGCCTTCGCCTGGCCGCCGCGCAGATCTTTCGTCACCGCGTGGGCCCACACGTTCCACGCCGTCACCGAGTCGGGCACCTGAAACTCGAAGCTCACCGCCCCGCTCGCGTCGGGCACCAGGTTCGGCTTGAAGAACGCCGTCTCAGAGAAGTTCGCCCGCACCTGCACCGCCGGAGCCTCGCCCGTGCGGCCGTCGAACAGGCCCCCGACGTCTTGCCGCCGGTCGGCGTCGAGCGCGATCATGCCCTGCGCCGGGCTGGGGTCGACCTTCGCCCCGAGCAGCCGCGCCGGCGCCGCAGGAGGAGGTGGCGGCGCCTCGTTCTTCGACAGCACGTCGAGCTCACGCGAGCGCTCTTCTTCCGGAGGCGCCCCGTCGTAGTCGTCGCCGCCGCGCCGCTCGGCCCTGTAGCGGTTTCGCCGGTAGCCCGGCCCCCCGATGCCGTACTCGTCGAAGAACTTGAGCTGGTCTTCACGCAGGTGTGGGTACGACGGCAGCCCGTACCACTGCGACCGTGACACCCACTCGGTCTCGGCCTGGCCGACGCTGAACATCGTCCACGGCACGCCGCTGCGGCCGGGGTACAGCGACGAGACCGACGGCGGCGAGTGCGGCCCGAACACGTCGAGCGACTGATCGTACATGTACGCCAGCACCTCGGCCGCGCCCGCCTCGAGCTTCGACGCCGTGCCCTTCACCGTCACCTTGAAGGTCTCTTTCGCGCCGGGGCGCAGCGTGTCGCGCATCGTCGCGAACTCGACCTTGAGCTCTTTGTCGTCGCGCGGCACGTAGACGTTTTCGGTGAACTGCATCACCTGGTAGTCGCGCACCAGCTGCACCGACACCGAGTACCCGCCACGATCTGCCGCGGTCACCGGCAGCTCGACCACCGCCCCGTCGGCGCCCGAGCGCAGCACCCGCCGCTCGACGCGTTTCTGGTCTCTGAACAGGTCGAACACGATCGGCTGCCCGTCGCTGCCTCCGACGAAGAACTTCGCCGTGCCGCCCACCTTCACCGTCGACCCCTGCAGCTTCAAGAAGCCGGGCAGCGCGAGGGTGAAGCGCTTGCCCGCCACCACGAAGTCGGTCGACGTCTCGAACTTCGCGCCGAACTCGTCTCTCGTCTCGTAGCGCAGCCGGTACGCACCGGCGGGCAGCTTCGCGAGCGGCACCCTGCCGGCCCCCTTCTCGTCGTGCACCACCTCGCCGCGGCCCTGCTCGGCCCCGTCTTTCCACGTGCGCATCGTCACCGCCGGCGAGTAGCTCGCGCCCCAGCGCGTGCGCAGCGTGTCGCCCTCGGTCTGGTTCGGGTCGGGCTTCGTGCCGGGCCGCTCGACGAGCGGTTCGTCGGCCGGCAGCAGCGCCTTCTGCGGCTGCACGATCGCGAACAGGCGGTACGTGCCCTTGCCGGCCCGGCCGTTGCCGTCGAGATCGGTGCGCCGCACCGAGACCTCGGCGTCGGCGCCCT
This sequence comes from Myxococcaceae bacterium, assembly GCA_016793725.1. Taxonomy (GTDB): domain Bacteria; phylum Myxococcota; class Myxococcia; order Myxococcales; family Myxococcaceae; genus Xiheicaenimonas; species Xiheicaenimonas phototrophica. The sequence continues at coordinate 8,157 of JAEUJP010000244.1, forward strand.
CGATCACGAAGCCCTCGCTCAGGCTCGCGCGCGCCTCGATCGCCACCGGCCCCAGCCGGGTGCCCTTCGACGCCGAGCGCGTCTCGCCGCCCTCGTCGGTCACATCGGCGGTCACCTCGTAGCGGTACGTCACCGAGGCATCGAGCTTCGGGTCGACCTCTGGCTTGAAGCCGACCTCGAAGCTGCCGT
>JAEUJP010000320.1 GCA_016793725.1 Myxococcaceae bacterium
TGGCGGCGGCGGCGGCGGCGGCGAGTCGAGCGGCACCTGCGGCGGCTCCACCTGCTCCACCGGCGGCGGCGGCGCCCCGGTCTTCTTGAGCCGCCCGAACTTGACGCCGACGCCGACGTTCAGCAGCACGCCGTTGCCTCCGGTGCCGGCCGAGAGGTTGCCGCTCACCCCGCCGGCCGATGCGACGGGCAGCGCGACCGAGACCTCGGGCATGAGCTCGAAGAAGTCGGTGACCCGCGCCGCGAAGCCGACCGACAGCCCGGGCAGAAACGCGTAGGCGACGGCCGAGCCGCCAACACCGGAGCCGCCGAAGAGCAAGAAGTTGTTCACGCGCGGGCCGAGCGTGAGCTCGTGCGGCCCGAACTTGAAGCCGATGAGCAGCGGCACCGCGATGTTGGCGAAGCCGACCCCCACAAAGCCGGCGCCGGCGGAGCCGCCGAAGGCGAAGCCCTGCACCGTGGGCGCAAGCGAAAGCACGAACGAGCTCTCTGGCGCCGTCAGCATGAACTTCGTCTGCAGCTCGAGGATGCCAGAACCGAAGCGGCCTCCGATGTCGACGCGGTCGCTGACGCCGAAGCGGGCGCTGAAGTTCAACGACGGCAGGTAGACGTTGCCCGCGTTGGCGTTGCGATTCGTGATGATGCCGGCCCACAAGCCGGGCTCGACGCCGAACTCGAAGTTGCCCCGGCCCAGCGTCTCGGCGCGCTGCATGTTGCCCGTGGTGATGCAGCCCGACGCGGCCACGGCCAGCGCAAGCGCACAGGCGTTCGAAAAACACTTCATGAATGCTCCCTCCCAGCTGCCGCGTCGCGACTGCCGGTGAAGACGTACACCCCTTCGGCTTCCGGCCACTCGAATCGAGGTGCCCGAACTCACGGTCCAGGGCTCGCCCCCACGGCGCGACGCTCACCCCTGCGGCGGCGAAGAAGAAGGAGCGGGTCGCGGCGCTGAAGAAGCCCCACCCGATGGACCAAAAGCGCGCTCGAGCGCCGCGAACTCTTCGACGCTCAGCGTCTCGGCCCGCCGCTTCCCGTCGATGCCCGACTTCGCCAACGCCTCGGCGACGAGTGGCTCGAGCGCTTTGTCGCCCTTCAGCGAGTTCGACAGCGTCTTGCGCCGGTGCGCGAACGACGCCTTCACCACCTTCTTGAAGTGGGCGTCGCTCGTGACCTCGGCGCGCGGCTTCGAGAGCCGCTCGAGCGCCACCACCGCCGAGTCGACCTTCGGCGGCGGGTGAAAGTACGCCGCCGGCAGGCTCATCACGTTCTCGATGTCGTAGCGCAGCCCCAGCAGCACGGTGAGCAGCCCGTAGTCGCGCCCGCCCGGCCTCGCCGCGAGCCGCTCGACCACCTCGGCCTGCAGCGTGAAGACGGCGCGCTTCACGGCGTGCGCCTGCTCGAGCACCTCGAACAGAATCGGGCTCGAGAGGTGGTACGGCAGGTTCCCGCACACCACGACGTCGGGCACGCCCGCCACCTTCGCGAAGTCGGTCTCGGCGGCGTTGCCCGCGACGACGGTGAGGCCCTCGAGCTTCATCGCCTCGAGCGCCGCCACCATGTCGCGGTCGCGCTCGACGGCCACCACCTTCGCGCCCGTCGCGAGCAGCGCGCGCGTGAGCGAGCCCAAGCCCGGCCCGAGCTCGACGACGGTGTCGCCCGCCCTCAAGCCACAGGCCTCGGCGATGTCGGCGAGCACGCCCTCGTCGGACAAGAAGTTCTGCCCCCAGCTCTCTTTGGCCCTCAGGCCGAGCTGCTTCAGCAGGTCTCGGGCGTGCACGTGAGTCAGAGCCTCCAGTTGGGGTCGGCGTCGAGCGCGAGGTCTGACCTGAGCCCACGCGCCAGCGCCTCGTGGCCCGCGACCGCGATCATGGCGCCGTTGTCGGTGCACAGCGCGATCGACGGCAGGTACAGGCGCGCGCCCTCTTCGTCGACGCGCTCTTTCGCGAGCGCGCGCAGGCGCGAGTTCGCCGCGACGCCGCCGCACAGCACGACGCTCTTCGCGCGGTGCTTCTTCACCGCGAGCTGCAGCTTCTTCGTCAGCGCGTCGGCGACGGCCTCTTGAAACGAAGCGCACAGGTCGGCGAGCGCCTGGCCTTCGGGCACCCCGTGCTCTTTGACGTGCAGGCTGACGGCGGTCTTGAGGCCGCTGAAGCTCCAGTCGAGCACGTCGCGCTGAGGCAGCGCGCGGGGAAAGGCGATGGCCTTCGGGTCGCCCTTCTGCGCGAGCTGGTCGATGGGCAGCCCGCCGGGGTACGGCAGGCCGAGCACCTTGGCGACCTTGTCGTAGGCCTCGCCGGCGGCGTCATCGCGCGTGGTGCCGAGCTTCACGTAGGTGCCGAGCGCGGGCACGTCGTAGAGCGTCGTGTGGCCGCCGCTGACGACGAGGCCCAAGAACGGCGCGCTCGGCGGCTCGGGCATGAGGCGCGCGGCGAGCAGGTGACCCTCGAGGTGGTTCACGCCGACGAACGGCAGCCCCCGCGCGGCGGCGATGGCCTTGCCGACCTCGAGGCCGACGAGCAGCGCGCCCTGCAGGCCGGGGCCGCTCGTGACGGCGATCTGGCTCACGTCGTCGAGCGTGAGCTTCGCGCGCGAGAAGGCCTCGTCGATGACCGGCATGACCTGCACGACGTGGTTGCGGCTGGCGAGCTCGGGCACGACGCCGCCCCAGCGGCGGTGAATGTCGATCTGCGTCGAGACGACGTCGGCGAGCACCTCGCGACCGTCGCGCACCAGCGCGGCGGCCGTCTCGTCGCAAGAGGTCTCGATGCCGAGCGTGATCACGAAGACGACGCTCTAACTACTTCATCTGCTCGAGCGCCATTCTGATCTCATCGGCCGTCGAGCCCTTCGGCTTCAGCTTCAGGTACTCGAGGTACGGCTGCTTCGCCGACTTGTCTTGCCCCAGGTTCTGGTAGGCCATGCCGAGCGCCAGCCACGCCTGCGCGTTCGCCGGGTCGTCTCGCACGCTGTCTTTGAGCAGCGGCACCGCCTCTTTGAAGTTCGTCTCGCCCATCACCAGCGAGATGCCCAGCCCCGTCTTCGCCTCACCCGACTCGGGGTTCAGCTTCAGCGCCTTGCGGTACGCGTCGGTCGCCTTGCCCCAGCGCTGCCGCTGCACCGCGACCTTCGCCTCCGAGAGCAGCGCCTCGAAGTCACCCGCCGCCTGCGGAGCCACCGCCACCTGCGCGCCCGCATCGGCCACCTCGACCACCGGCGGCGCCACGACCACCGCGGGGCCCGCGTCTTTCACCACCACCGGCGGTGCCTCGACGACCGCGACCGCCGCGCCCGCATCGACGACGGCTGGCGGCGGCGCTTCGACCACAGCCGTCGCTGACCCCGCATCGCCCTCGGGCGGCGCTTCGTCGCCCGCATCGAGCTCGCCCGGCACCACGACCGCGACCGCATCGGCCCCCGCATCGAGCGAGGCCTCTTCGGCGATCGGCACGTCGCCCTCGCCTTCGGACGAGAAGAGGTAGATGGCCGTGCTCAAGCCGCCGACGAGCAGACCGGCCGCGACGACCCAGATGAGCCGGCCCGACTCGCTCGGCTGCAGCGCGCGCGCCTCGGCGGCCTCGTCGGCTGCCGCGACGTCCATCAGCACGGCCGGGGTCTGCTCTTCGGTGCCGAAGAACGACGCCTCGACGTCGGGCGCCTTCGGGGCGGCGGCGGGCGGCGGCGTGCTCGGCGCCGGAGCGCCGTGGCCCGGGTACGGCGGCAGCGCGAGCTGTGGCTTCGCTGGCGACGCGCGCGGCACCGGCGCCGGCTCTGGGGGAGGCGGCGCGGCTTGCGCTGGCGGCGGCGCCCACTTGCCGGGGGGCGGCGTCAGATCGGGCGGCGGAGGCGGCGGCGCCGGCGGCGGCGGCGGCGGCTCTTCTTCGGCGACCGCCTCGGGCACGGCCTCTTCGCGCGGCTGCGTGAGCGGCACGGGCTCTTCGTGCTTGCGCAGCAGGTTCGGCGGCAGCGGCGGCAGCGTCACCTTCTCGAGGGCGGCCCCACCGAAGATCGGCGGGTGCTCGGGCTGAGGCGGGGGCGCGGGCTGTGGCAGGGGCCGCTGCGGCACCGCCGGCGAAGCGCGCGGCGGCAGGTGCGGCACGGGAGCCCAGGTCGAGTCGGCGCCGAGGCCTTCTTCACCGCCGAACTTGTCCCACGCGTCGAGCAGCCGGCTGCGCGCGCGCTCGATCTCGCTCGACGGCGGCGGCGCCACGAGAAACTGCGAGCCGGGCGCCTCGTGCCCGGCCGGCGGCAGCACCGCCGCGGCGGGAAACTCGGGCCGCGTGATCGGGCCCGAGCCGCGCGTCACCTTCTCGAAGCGCGTGACGACCGCCGCGGGCGTGTGGCGCGGCGGAGGCACCACGACCTCGACCTCGTCGACGTTGCCGGTCACGGGCGCGACCTCGACGAGCTGCGGGGTCGCCGACATCACGGGCGGCATCGACGGCGGCCGCGGCGGCGACATCTTCGGAGGCATCTCGGGCTCTGCGGCCGCCACTTCTTCTTCGACCGCCTCGGCGGCGTGGGCCGGCTCGCTCGCGCCCGCGGGCGTCGGCGGCACGACCTCGATCGCCAGCGCAGGAGCCGGGGCTGACGCCTCGGGCGCGGGGGGAGGCCCGGCGACCGGCGGGGCGGTGGTGAGCCACTCTTCGATGCCGGGCTTGCGGGTGATCTCGTTGGTGGCCGACGAGCCGACCTCGCGCACGAGGCCTTCGAAGTAGAGCTTCGAGATGATGCCGAGCGCGGCGAGATCTTCGAAGTCGGAGTCGTCGACGACCCGCGCGAGCGTGCGGCGGCCGTCGAACAGCCGCAACAGGCCGTTCACCTCGTCGGGAATTTCAGACAGGCGCTCAGAGAGCTGCTGGTAGTCGAGCTCGAAGACGGTCTCGAGCGGCGGCAGCTGCTCGAGCATGCGGCCCCACTCGTCGAGGCGGCGCATGCCCTCCATCAAGAGGCCCTGCGTCGAGACCTCGATGCGCTCGGCGCGGTCGACCGGCACGAACTGCACGTCGAAGTTGCCCTCGAACGTGTTGAGCATTCGGTAGAACGCGTTCTCGCCGCGCAGGCGGCCGAGCTCGGCGTCGATGACCTTGCCCTCTTTGAAGTAGATGACCCCCGTGCGCTCGCCCTCGAGGCGAATGGTGCCGGTCTTGCGCCCGATCTCGAACGTCTGCACGAGATCGACGACCCCCATGTCTGACAGCGAGCCCGCGAAGCCCGTCTTCGACTCGCGCTTCTCGCTGCGCTCTTTTTCGACCTTCGCGAGAATCATCTTCACGCGGGTGACGATCTCTTTGATGTAGATCGGCTTGGTCAGGTAATCGTCGCCGCCGAGCTCGAGGCCCTTCACCTTGAACTCGACCGACTTCTGGCTGGTGAGAAAGACGAAGGGAATGTGGCGGAACCGCTCGTCGCTCTTCAGCACCTTGCAGAGCTCGAAGCCGTCCATCTCGGTCATTCGGGTCTCTGACAGCACCAGGTCGGGCGGGCTGATCTGCACCTTGTCGAGCGCGTCTTTGCCGTGAATGGCCGTAGTGACCTGAAAGCCGGCCTTCTTCAGGCTGACTTCGGTCACGCGCAGGTTCTTCGCGTCTCCGTCCACCAGGAGGAGATGCTGCTTGGCCACGAACGGCTCCTATCTTTCGAAACGAGACGCCGATGTTTCTTTGCGCGCGCTTGAGTGTCAACGTTTCGGCATGGAACACCGACGTCACGTTCGAAAATCAGTCGCCGTGGAATTTCGAGGGGTCGACTCCTCGGGGGCCGGCCAGCTCGTCTTCGAGGCCACCGATCTCTCGCCCGGCGGCACCTTCTTGAAGGCCGACCTGCTGCTCGAGCAGGGCGAGCGCCTGTGGCTGCAGTTTCAGGTGCCGGGCGTGCCGAAGCTGTTTCACGCCGAGGGCCGGGTGCGGTGGGTGAAGCTCGATCAGCCCGGAGGCATGGGCATCGAGTTCGAGACCATCACCGAGAGCGACCGCGCGCTGCTGGCGCGCTACCTGGCTCCGCGCTCAGTTGGCTGATTTGGATGCGGCGCGCCGCGCCGCGCCGCGCTCGAGAGTTCGCACCCTCATTCCCGCGCGGGGCGCGGGCATCCGAATCAACCAACTGAGCGCGGTACCTATCGTGAGAAGAAGCCGCCGCCCTTGGGCGCCTGCTGCTTCTTCTTGCGCATCTCGATGAGGCGAATTTCCTGGTTCGCCTCGAGGTGGCGCGGGTTCACCCGAATCGCCTCGCGGAAGTGGCGCTCGGCGCGCTCCATGTCGCCCTCGACGCGGGCGATGACGCCCAGCTGATAGTGGGCGCGGTCGCAGTTCGGGTCGATCTGCAGCGCCTTCGCCATGAGCGTCTTCGCGTTCGCGGCTTCCGACTTGCGCTGCGGGTCCATGTAGATGGCCCAGGCCTGCGCCGCGAGCGAGCTGCCCGACTTGTCGATGCCGTACGCCTTCGCGAACTGCTCTTCGGCCTGACGGTACTCGCGCTTCTTGAAGTGTGTCTCGCCTGCGCGCAGCGCGTCGGCCGCGTCGCCGCCGGCCGCGGCCGAAGGCACGTGCTTCTTCTGCACCCCCGACGCGAGCGAGCTCATGTACGCGGCGCGGCGCGCGTCGTCGTAGAGCGTCTCGTAAGCCTCACGAATCGACTCGAACACCGTCTGCATCTTCGGGGCGAGCTCGGGCAGCGACGGCGGCAGCCGATCGGGGTGGAAGATCTTCGCCAGCGAGAGGAAGCCGGCCTTCACCTGGTCTTTGCCGGCGCCGAGCGGCACGCCGAGAATGCCGTACAGCTCGCGCTTCTTCTGCAGCTCTTCCCACCGCTTCTCGACCTGCGCCTTGAGCTGCAGATCGTCGTTCGTCGGCTTCGGCGTCGCCGCCGTCGTCTTCGGCTCTTCTTTCGGAGCGACGTTGACCGCCGGGAGATCGGGCTCGGTGCCCGCAGTCGAGCTCGCGCGATTCGCAGCGGGAATCGCGCCGAGGTTCTCCATCGCGCGACGCAGGAGGCGCTGACGCCGAGCCTTCGCTGCCTCGTTCGGATCGCTCGGATCGCCCAAGTCGCCACCCTCCATAACAGCTTCACCGGGCTCCACGATGGCCTCGGGAGGGGGCTCACTGCCTTGCGGCCTCGGCGCGTCGACGAGCTGCTCGAGGCTCGCGTCGACGCGCTTCAAGGCTTCTTCGAACGAGGCCCCTCCCCCCGGAGGTCTCGCTGCCGGCGACGCCGGCTTCACCAGGTTCCACAGGTCTCCGCCGGTGTCTTCGGGCCCACCGCGGGGCCCCAGAATCAGCGGCTGCTTCATCGGGTTCGAAGGCGGCGGCGCCGGAATCGGAGCCATGGGCCGCGACGGCGGCGCCATCGGCACGGGCGGAGCGCTCTTCGGCGCCTCGACGCCGTGCGCGCTGCGACGAAGAGCCTCGTTCAGCTCCTTCAGCAGGTCGGCCTGGGCGCGGTGCTTCGCGAGCGTGAGCCGGTCTTGCTCCGAGGCGCCGGTGGCGAGCGCCTGCTCCATCGGCACGGGGCCACGTGGCGCGCTCGGCGCGGGCATCGGCTGAAGCACCGGCGGAGACATCGGCTCGACCTCGGCCTCGATGACCTCGGCCTCGACGGTGGCCTCGATGGTGGGCGGCTCCTCGACGATGGCTTCGGGCACGGCCTCGGGCACGGTGACGACGTCGGCCTCGGGCTGAGACAAGAGCAGCGGCTGGGTGGGAATCGACGGGGCGGCCTGCGGTGAAAACCAGCCGTCGGGCGACATCTCCCGGGCAGCCTCGGCTGCAGCCGCCTGCTCTGCCTCGTACTTCTGGCGCTGCTCCAAGAGCCGGGCCTCGGCCTCTTCACGCTCGCGCTGCTCGGTCGCGAGCCGCTCTTCTTCACGGCGCTTCTCTTCGGCCGCGCGCTCTTCGGCGAGCCGGGCCTCGTTCGCGCGGCGCTCTTCGTCTTCGCGGGCGATGCGCTCGGCCGCCAGTCGTTCTTGCTCGCGGAAGCGGGCCTCTTCTTCTTCGGCGCGGCGCTGCTCTTCTGCGCGGTGCGCCGCCTCTTCGGCGAGGCGCTGCTCTTCTTGGGCCTTGGCCTCTTCTTCGGCCTTGCGGCGCTCTTCGGCGAGCTTCTCTTGCTCGGCATGCCGGGCGGCCTCTTCTTCGGCCTCGCGCGCCTCTTTCGCGCGGCGCATCTCTTCGGCGAACCGGCGCTCGCGCTCGAGCCGGGCTTCGGTGGCCGCGCGCGCTTCGTCGGCGAGGCGCTGCTTCTCTTCTTCGTGGCGGGCCTCTTCGGCGAGACGGGCCTCTTCGGCCTCGACCCGGCGGGCCTGCTCGGCGCGACGCTGCTCGCCCTCGCGCCTCTTCTCGTCGGCGAGTCGCACCTCTTCGGCCCGACGCTCTTCTTCGCGACGCTGCTCTTCGGCGACGCGCGCCGCTTCGGCGGCCCGTGAGGCCTCGGCCTGGCGCTCCTGCTCGCGGGCCGCCTCTTCGGCGAACCAGGCCTCTTCGGCCTTCCGCTGCGCTTCGGCCCGGCGCTCTTCTTCTCTGCGCTGCTCTTCTGCGAGGCGCTCGGCCTCGAGCCGCTTCTCTTCGGCGAGGCGAGCCTCTTCGGCGATGCGGGCGGCTTCGGCGCGCTCGGCCTCGGCGCGGCGCTCTTCTTCTCGTCGCTGCTCTTCGGCCAGGCGCTCGGCCTCGAGCCGCTTCTCTTCGGCGACCCGAGCCTCTTCGGCCCGGCGCTCTTCTTCTCTGCGCTGCTCTTCGGCGAGCCGCTCGGCCTCGAGCCGCTTCTCTTCGGCGAGCCGCGCCTCTTCGGCGAGGCGGGCGGCTTCGGCGCGCTCGGCCTCGGCGCGGCGCTCATCTTCTCGTCGCTGCTCTTCCGCGAGGCGCTCGGCCTCGAGCCGCTGCTCTTCGGCGAGCCGCTCGGCCTCGAGCCGCCGCTCTTCGGCGACTCGCGCTTCTTCAGCGACGCGCTCGGCCTCGAGCCGCTGCTCTTCGGCGAGGCGGGCCTCTTCGGCCTTGCGCTCTTCTTCTTGACGCTGCTCTTCGGCGAGCCGCGCCTCTTCGGCCTTGCGCT
>JAEUJP010000340.1 GCA_016793725.1 Myxococcaceae bacterium
GCACGGCGCAGCGCTCGCTCGCGCTGAGGCTGCTGCTGCCGGCGCTGCTCGCGGCCACCGAGTGCGAAGGCGAGTTCACCGCTCACGACGCGGCCGCGCTGCAAGCCATGCTCTTCGGCCGGCCCTCGCTGGAAGGAGCGACCGAGCCGCTCGCCGACGGCGTTCGGGTCGCGCTCGCCGCGGGCAAGACCGTCGCCGTCGAGCTCGTGTGGGGTGCCCAGGGGCCGTGCCTCGCCCTCGCGGTCTCGAGCGTCGTGCTGAGCGGCGTGCGCATGTTCACCCTGTGGGACGCCGCGGGCCGCATCACCCAGCTGCCGGAGCAGGCGCTCGAGCTGCGCCTGGTCGGGTACGCTGCCGCCGCTTGAAGCAGACCGCGAAGGCTCGCGTCGTTCACCTCGGCACCGCCGACACCCGGGGCTCTTTCATCACGCGCGCAGTGGCAGAGCTCCCGCTCGTGCTGGGCGGCATCGACGGCGATCGCCACTTCGGCCTCACCCGCAAGGCCGGCGTGCGCGAGAAGCACCACCCGCGCGGCGTCGAGATCGCCAACGTGCGGCAGCTGTCGATCGTCTCGGTCGAGGAGCTCGCCGAGGTCTCTGCCCGGCTCGGCATCGCCGAGACCGACTGGACGAAGCTCGGCGCCAACCTCGTGCTCGAGGGCCTGCCTCGGCTGACCCAGCTCGCCCCTTCTTCTCGGCTCGTGTTTCCGTCGGGGGCCTGTGTGGTCGTCGACTCCGAGAACGCGCCGTGTGTGCACCCGGCCAGGGCCCTCGAGCAGCCCGGCTTCGTGAAGGCGGCCGTACATCTGCGCGGGCTGGTGGGCTGGGTCGAGCGCGTGGGCGCCGTGCGCGTGGGAGATGCCGTGGTGGTCTGGTCGCCGGCGTGAGCTCGCTTCGCCGATAGAGCGGCCGTCGATCGCCCTGGCCGACATGGGCTCTCGGGTCGACGTGAACCTGAACGTGAACGTGAACGTCACGGCGTTGACGTCGGCGTTGACGTCGACGGCCTCACCCCTTGATGAAGCCCATCGGCGACGCTTCCTTCTCGGGCGTCGCCGACTTCGCGTTCGCATCGGTCGGCGTGCCGGCCAGCAGCACGAGGTTCTTCGGGTGGTACGTGTTCGCCAGGTGGCCCGGCCGCTCGTTCAGCGCGCCCAGCACCCCTTCGACCCACCGCGGGGGGATGCCGGCCTCACCCACCCACGCGCCGTAGATCGCCCCCGCGATCGCCGCGTTCGTGTCGGCGTCGCCGCCGCGGTTGATGACGTCGAGCATCGCCTGCTCGAAGTCGGGCGCGTGAAACAGCTCCCAGAGCGCGAGCCGCAGCGACACGCGCATGGGCTTCTCGGGGTCGTGCAGCCGCAGCTCGGGCCCGTACAAGAGCGGGTCTTCTTCGCGCGCCAATCGAAGGTCTTCGCGGAGCCACTCGGCCGCGTCGCTGGTCTGCATGATGACGTCGGGGTGCGACCGCCCGAGCTGCGCCGCCGCGATCGAGAGGTCGGCCTCGATCTGCTTCAGCAGATCTTCGTGCGTCGCCTTCTCGTTCGGCGAGTACATCGACGCCGCGATGATCGCGTTCACGATCACGCAGCCCAGCTGGCAGCGCGGGTCGAAGTGTGTGATCGCCGAGTCCAACATCGAGGCCTCGATGCGCCGCGGCTGGTCTTTGTAGAAGAACACCCCGATCGGCGCCGTGCGCGCGAGCGAGTTGTTGCCCGCTGGCCGGGGCCGGGTGTCGAGCCAGTACCGCCTTCCGCTGTGCTCGCCCGTACGCCCGTCGACCAGCAGCGCCAGCGCCGCCTTCGTCTCGGCGTCGACGTCGAACGCGTGCGGCACCCACTTCGTGTACTGCTTCGCCGTCTCGACCAGGTCGTACCGCTTGTGCTCTTTCAGCGAAGTGGCCAACACCGTCGCGAGCTGCGTCTCGTCGGTGACCTGCCCCGGCTTCAGGTCGAACGGGCCCTTGCCGACCAGCTCGCTGTGCACGCCCCCGCACAGCGTGGGGAACATCGGCGCCTGATACCGCCGCCCCTCGTGCGTCGAGCCCAGCGCGTCGCCTACGGCCAGGCCCAGCAGCGCACCGCGACCTCGCGCGAGCACCTGCTCGGGCGTGGCCTCCTTCACGTAGACCTTCTTCTTCTTCGGCGGAGGTCTGGGCGGAGGCGGCATCTCAAAGAACCCGTTAGAAGATGACCTCTTCGACTTCCGCGCGGCGCCCGTGCCACCGGTGCAGCGACGCGCGCGGCGGCCCGTCGTCTTGCCACTCGACGTGCCCGTAGTGCAGCGCGAGGCTCTGCCCCAGGTTCGACAGGCGCAGGTTCACCATTGGCATCCACGTGCCGGTGTTGATGTAGACCTTGCCCCTCGCGAAGCTGCGCACCATCTCCATGTGGGTGTGGCCCATGAAGACCGCGTGCAGGTCGCTCTGCTGCTCGAGCATGCGCTGCGCGTAGCGGTCGAGGTGCTCGAAGAAGCCGACCTGGTTCTGGAAGAAGCGGCTCACCTTCTCGAACGGCCGCTTGCCCCACCACTTCGGGTTCAGCCGCGCGCGCACCAGCGCGATGAGGCACTCGGCGATCATCTTCGACGTGAACCCCGTGTCGAAGATCATGCCGCCCACGAACAGCGGCCAGAACGGCATCACCTTGTCGAGGTGCGGCCTCTCTTTCACGAGGTTGTTCACCACGTGGAGGATGAACAAAGAGCCCCACGGCAGGTTCAAGATCGGCTCGTTCTGCCCGCGCGTCAGAAACAGCTTCTTGAAGTCGAACGCGTGAATCGCCTCGAACTGGTGCCCATGGTGAAACTGCACTCCGTCGATGGTGAAGAACGGCTCCTCGGGCACGAAGCTGAGCCGCGGGTGCGAGTCTTCGCCGGTGATCGCCCGCGTGAACAGGCGCTGGCAGCCGGGGAAGAAGAGCTCCATGTCGTGGTTGCCCGGCTGGTACGTGATGCGGTTGTTCTTGTTCGACAAGAACGTGCCGAGCGCCTTGGTCACGACCGGGTGCCCGCGCAGGCACTGCTCGAGCTTCGTGATCGCGAGCCGCTCGGTGATCGCGTCGGGGAACTTGCCGTTCACCGGCACCTTCAACAGGTCGAAGATGTCGCCGTTCAGAACGAGGTGCGTCTCGTCGTTCGCGTGCTCGCCGATCGAGAACCGCTCGAGCAGCTGACGAAACCGGTCGTCTTCCCGGAAGTCGTCGTAGATGTTGATCTCACCTTTGCGGTGACCGGTGCCGACGTGCAGATCTGAGAGGACGAGACCGAGCTTCACGGCGATTCAGGCTGGGTAGTGTACAAGACCTCCATGCGCATCCTGGTCTCAAATGACGACGGCATCGCATCGAGGGGCCTCAAGGCACTGGTCGAGGCCGTCACGCCGCTCGCCGAGGTCTGGGTCGTCGCTCCCGAGAGCGAGCAGAGCGCCGCGTCGCACGCGCTCTCGCTGCACCGGCCGCTGCGCGCCCGCGAGGTCCAGCCGCGCTGGTTCGCCGTCGACGGCACCCCCGCCGACTGTGTCTACATGGCCGTGCACCACCTGATGAAAGACGAGCGCCCGAAGCTCGTCGTCTCGGGCATCAACCACGGCCCCAACCTCGCCGACGACGTCATCTACTCGGGCACCGTCGCCGCCGCGATGGAGGGCTCGCTGCTCGGCGTGCCCGCCATCGCCTTCAGCCTCGTCTCGCGCCGCCAGTTCGAGTTCGAGCACGCCGCGAAGTTCGCCGGCGCCCTCGCCAAGGCCGCCCTCGCGAACCCCATGCCCGACCGCACGCTGCTCAACGTCAACGTGCCGAGCCACGGCCCGCCCGAGGGCTACGAGATCACGCGCCTCGGGCGCCACCACTACACCGGCGACGTCATCGAGAAGGAAGACCCGAGAGGCCGACGCTATTACTGGATCGGCGGCACCGGCTACGAGCACGAGAAGGCCGAGGGCACCGACGTCACCGCCGTGCTCGACCACCGCCGCGTCTCGATCACCCCGCTGCAGCTCGATCTCACCGAACAGAAGATGATCGAGACGTTGCGCGCGTGGCAGCTCGAGGGTTTCCTCCAGGTGAAGTGAGAGCCTGGCTCCTCGCGCCGCTGCTGGCCGCCTCGTGTGTCACCACGAGCGCCGAAGCGCCGAGGCGCACGACTCCGACGCCGCCGCCGAAGCTGAACGAGCCGCACGCCGAGCCCGAGCTCGTCTCGGTGCGCCACAAGGTCGAGAAGGGCCAGACCCTCTACCGAATCGCCAAGACGTACGGCATCACGGTCGATGACCTCATGGCCGTGAACGGCATCGACAACCCCAGCGCCCTTCAGGTCGGCCAGGAGCTGCTCATACCCGGCAGCGGCGCGCCGAAGCCCGTCGTCGCCGAGGTCGACTCGCCCGAGCCGACCCCGCCCGATCGCCCGCCGCCCCCGCCGCCCAAGAAGGGCCCCGTGAAGGTCGGCAAGCCCGACGGCACCCTCGACTGGCCCCTGCGCGGAGTGCTCTACGCCCGCTTCGGTCGCAAGGGCAGTGAAGCCCACGACGGCATCGATCTCGCCGCGCCCGCCGGCACGCCCGTGAAGACCGCGGGGCCGGGTGACGTGCTGTTCGCCGGCGATCAGAAGGGCTACGGCCTCATCGCGATCGTCGAGCACCCGAACCGGCTCGTGACGCTCTACGCCCACAACCGCGACCTGCGCGTGAAGACCGGGCAGAAGGTGCGCGAGGGCCAGGTCATCGCCACCGTCGGCGACTCGGGCACCACGAGCGGCCCGCACCTGCACTTCGAGGTGCGCAAAGACGGCAAGCCGGTCGACCCGCTCGAACATCTCGGGCCTGTTCCATCGGCCCCCTGATAGAAGTCGTGCTCGCGTGCGCCGAATCATCTTCCTCGCTCCGCTGCTGCTCGCTGCGCTGTGCGAGAAGCCGCCGCCGCCGAAACCGCCGCCGCCGCCGCCCGACCCGAAGGCCGAGCTGACCGCGAAGCTCGACGAGCTCTACAAGGCGCTCGAGCTGCAAGAGCCCGAGCGCCTCAACGAGGTGCTCACCGCCGACGTGCTCGCGTACGGCCTCGGCAACAGAGACACCTTCACGAACCGCGACGAGATCGTCGAGAGCGTGCGCACCGAGCTGATCCCCTACGGGCTGCGCGGCGACCAGTTCAAGCGCGTGACGACGAGCCCCCACGTTCAGCTCGCGCCGGGCGAGCTGTCGGGCTGGTTCTACGACTTCGCGCGCTTCGAGCAGGTGCGCAGCGGCAAGGCGTCGAAGTTCTGGAAGGTGCGCATCACCGGCCACGCCATCTTCGACGCGCCGCTGAAGCTCGAGGGCGGCATTCGCAGCCCCAAAGACAACGAAGAGGGCCCCGCGCCGAAGAACCACTGGCGCGTCGACGCGCTGCACGTGTCGTTCGGCTACCCCGACACCGAGCTCTACGCGCCCGACGCCGCAAAGAAGCTGAAGGCTCCCGAGACCGCCGGCGCCGACAAGCCGAGCGGCACCGAAGAGCTCGTCGGCCTCACGCGGCGCATGCTCGACGACATCGCGGTGAAGGTCGAGCGCACCTCCGAGTCGACGCAGGCCGTGCTCATCGGCACCGACCCCGGCGACGTCTTCGAGGGCGGCGGCAAGTTCAAGGAGCTCGCCCGCCCCAGGCTGCCCGAGCTCAAGAAGGCGGCGTTCACGCTCAAGATCGAAGACGGGCCGCGAGCGCGCATGGCGCAAGACGGCAAGTCGGGCTGGGTGTCGGGCGTGGTGGTGCTGCGGCTCGGCAAGCCGCCGAAGCAGCAGGTGCTGCCGGCGTTTCGCGCGCTGTGGATCTTCGCGGTCGAGAAAGATCTCTGGTCGCTCGTCAGCGAGCACCAGTCGCTCGGCCTGCCCGTCGACCTGCGCAAGCCGGCCGGCGACGACGAGCCGACCGCCGACGGCGGCTCATGACCTCGAGCGGCGACGGCGAACCAGCGCCAGCAGCATGAGCCCGAAGACGCCCGCGACGGGCGACGCCGAGCACCCGCACCCGATGGCGGGCCCATCGACGACCCCCAGCGGGTCGAGCGGCATCGGGTTGTTCGTGCCGCCGCCGTCGGGGTTCATCATCGTGCCGCCGTCAGCGCCCACGCCGCCGTCGGTCGTCGGGCAGCTCGCGAGCGGGGTCACGGCGACCGCCAGGTTCTGCAGGGTCGCAGCGCCCATGCCCACGTTGCCGACGGTGACGTAGACGTCGCCGCCGCACGGGGCCGCGACGGTCAGATCGGCGCTCGCCGCGCCCGTCATCGCCGCGATCGCCACCGCGACGTCGGCCTCGGCGTCGTTCTGCAGCGCGCTGCCCGAGGGCGTGAACGTGATGGCCGAGCCCACCCGCGCGAGCGCCTGCAGCGTCGGCTGCCCGCCGCCGAGCACACCTCCGAGCGGGTCGCCGCCGCCCGCCTGGGCCGTGACCCGCACCGCCGACGCGCCGTTCGGCGTGCGCACGCGGAGCTGAAACGGCCCGGGAATCGCCCCCATCGTGTACGGCGTCTGGCTGCGACCGCCGATGCCGTAGCGCGAGTAGGGCGGGGCGCCGGTGACGTCGAGCACCTTGCTGCAGTTGGTGACGCCGCGGGCGTCGAAGATGGCGGCGATGCGTGTGCCGGCGTCGACGCCGGGGAACACGCGCTCGACGTGCGACTGCATCGTGTTCGCGACCGAGGCGAAGTTCGCCTGCGCCGGTATCGAGACCAGCATCGCGTAGAAGGTGGCGTCGAACGTCGCGCCCTGGTCGCCGCCCTGAAAGAGGTCTTGCCGGGCGCGCCAGATCGCCGAAGCCACGTGGCGGCTGTCGTCGTGCACCTCGCCGTGCAGCACGCCCGGGCACGACAGCGTGTTGTCGAGATCGCGCAGGTAGGGCTCGGTGCGCACGCCGACGGCCCCGCCGCCGCCGACGCGCGGGCCCACGTACGGGCCCATCGCGGGGCCGCCGCCGAACGCGCCCGAGATGTAGTCGGCGAGGCCCTCGTGCAGCGCCCCCGACTCGTTGTTCGCCGAGCGCGAGTCGATCGACAGGCGGTCGAGCGCGAGGCCCGCGGTCGCGAAGATCGCGCCGTGACCGAACTCGTGCCACAGCACCGTCGAGTCGTAGCTGAAGTCGGCGAGGTTGCCCTGAAACATCATCATCGTGTCGACGGAGTTCTGGTACTCGGGCAGCGGCAGCGAGCCGAAGCTCTCGACCGGTATGAACGCCGCGTTGTCGATGCGGGTGAAGGTGGGGATCACGCAGCCTGCATCCATGTCGAAGAGGCACGGGGGTATGCCGCCGCCCGGCGGCAGCACGTCGAGAAAGTTGGGGAACACGACGTTCGTGCGAACTGCCGGCTTGCGCGCGCGCGTCTCTTCACGCATCGCGAACGGCGACATGAGCCGCGGGTTGTTGGGGAACAACGGGCGCGCCGCGCGCGAGAGCCCGCGCACCCAGTCGTACACGCGGTTCACCTGGTAGAACGAGTGCACCTCGCTGAACGCGTCGCTCGACGCAGGGTCGAACGCGTTGAACGGGCCGGCCGCCGGCGGGTCGACGGGCGGGTACTCGAACGAGCCCGCGTCGTGCTTCGCGACGTCGTTCGTGGCGCTCGCGACCCAGTCACAGACCGGCACGTCGTACCGAATGGGTATCGGTATGCCGGGAATCATCGTGTTGCCGCGCGAACGCCTCGGCCCCGCATCGGGCGCGTGCGGGTCGCAGCCCGCGACCGTGCAGCAGTTCTGCGCGTCGATCTGCGTGCCCGTGAGCACGCTCGCGCCGGCCGCCAGCATCGACCCGCCGTCGGGGTGTGTCAGCGAGACCTTGATCGTCGGAGCGACGCCGACGCCGCCGTCGAGGCCCCCCGGAGTCGGCGCGTACGCGTTCGCGTCGAGCGCGGCGTGGAACACCCGGTTCCACCGCTGCACGGTCGCGCCCGTGGTCGCGTCGATCGCGAAGTACGGGTTCAGCCGCACGTCGACGCTCGGCACGTGCACCAGCCAGCCCGCGTGCACCTCGTCGCCGACCTGCAGGTACACCTTGCGCGCCGCGCCGTACGGGGTGCCGTCGTCCTTGAGCGCGGGCAGCACCGTCTGCTGCGCCGCGCGGGCCATCGCCTCGGCCTCGCCGATGAGCCACCCCGTGCGAG
>JAEUJP010000342.1 GCA_016793725.1 Myxococcaceae bacterium
CAGACGCGCGCGCCGCCGTCGGGCAGCACGCACTGCGCACCACCCTGACACTGCGGCGTCGGCCCCAGCGCGCAGACCTGGTTCGGCGCGCACGCGGGCCCACCGGGGCCGCCGCACTTGCACTGGCCGTCGACCGGGTCACACGTCGTGCCGCCGTTGCACGTCACGCCCACACACGCGCTGCCGGTGCGGCACGCGCGCTGCGCATCGGGGCACTGGCCGCCGTCGGCGCCGGGCGGGCACGCGCACGCCTCACCGCTCTGGCAGATGGCGCCGTTGCACTTGCAGTAGCCGTCGTTCGTGTCGCACACGTTCGCGCCGGCGCAGTGCACGCCGTTGCAGATGCTCTCGGTGCAGGTCTTCGCCATGTCGGCGCCGATCGCGCAGAACTGGTCGGGCTCGCACGTCGCCGTGCCGCACTTGCACTGGCCGGTCTGCACGTCGCACGTCTGGTTCCTCGAGCACGCCCGGTCGTTGCAGTTCACGAGGGGCTGGCAGCGCTTCGACGCCGGCTCACACACCTCGGCCGACGCACACTCGTCGCCGCCGGTGCCGCCACACTTGCACTTGCCGTCGAACACGTCGCAGCTGGTGCCGGGGCGCGACGAGCAGTCGACGCCCAGGCAGCGCGACGACTGGCAGGTGATGGAGTCGGCGTCGCTGCGGAAGTTTTCGGGGCACACCACGCCGCCGCGGCCGCCACACTTGCAGACGCCGTCATCGGGGTCGCAGTTGAGGCCAGCCTCGCAGGTGACGCGGTTGGCGACGCAGAAGTCGGTCGGCCCGCCGCTGCTGCAGGTCGAGAGCACGAACAACGAGAGCGACAGGGCAGAAAAGCGAATCACGGTGCGGACCTCTTGATGCGGCTGCCGGCGAGGGCGAGCCTCCTGAAGGCGAGGAGCAGTGCGGCGAGCAGCAGCGGAGCGACGGCCGCGGTCGACGAGCAGCCTCCGCCCGACGCCACGGGGTTCGGCCTCACCCGAATCGACAGGCTGCGAATGTCTTGCCGGTTCGCGTCGTCGACGACCTTCACGAGGAAGGTGTAGACCTTGTCGTCGGCGCCGGTGTCGGTGGTCGCGCCGGTGATGGTGCCGTCGTCGTTCAGCGTCAGGCCCGGCGGGAGCTTCTGGGTCTCTTCGACCGGAGCGCACTCGAACTGCGTCGTGTTGCGAGCCTGCAGCACGCACGGCACGCTGAACTTGATGCCCATCGACTCGTTCTCGCGGTTGTGTCTGACGCGCACCTCGTAGTCGCGGCCCTGGAAGGCGTCAGGCAGCGCCGTGGTCTGAATCGCCAGCGGCTCGGTGTAGCTGACGTTCAGCAGCAGCGTCGTGAAGTCTTCGGCGCTGCCGTTGTCGGTGACCTTCAACGTGATGACATACAGGCCGGCCTTCTTGGGCTCACCGCGCAGGAAGTCGACGTTGCCCTCGTCGAGGTAGATGCCGAGGTCGGGGTCGATCGCGGTGCCGGCGTCGCCGGGGCGTTCGGTCGGGTTCTGCGGCAGCTGCTGGAACTTGAGAATCGCCCCGGTGTCCGGCGGCCGGCCCCCGACGGCGACGAGCTGCTGCTCGTAATCTTGCCGCAGGTAGGCGGTGCGCAGCCGCGACGTCGCGATGTGCATCGACGTCGGCATCACCACCCGAATGCGCAGGTTCTTCTCGACCTTCGTGCCCGCCGAGTCGGTGACCTCGATGCCGAAGTTGAAGTCGCCCGCCTCGTTGGCGCGGCCTTCGACGCCGCCCTCGTACGAGACCGCGAGGCCCTGCGGCAGGCGCGAGCTGCCCGTCAGCTGCCACACGTACGGAGGTTTGCCGCCCACCGCGATGAACGCACCTTCGTAGGCGCGGCCGAACTCGGCCGCCGGCAGATCTTGATCGACGATCGAGAGCGGAATGTTGCCCGGCGCGACCGTCAGCGAGAACGTCTGCATCTGCATCACGCCGCCGCTGGTGACGGTGGCCGCGAAGCTGTACGCCATCGCGACCGAGGGCGTGCCGATGAGATCGCCGGCCGGGGTGAAGCTCAGGCCCGGCGGCAGCACCGCGCCGGGCGCGAGCGCCCAGCCGTAGCTGCCGTTGCCGCCCGCCGCGACGAGGCGAATGCCGTACGGCGAGTGCTGCACGGCGTCGGGCAGCGCCGCCGGAGTGATGATGGCCAGCTGACCGCTCGAGACCGTGATCGGGCTGCCGACCGCGACCTGGTTGCAGTTGTTCACCTGGCTGATCTCGGTGATGGGGAACATCGGCGTGCCGGCCGGGTCGTAGTTCGCGCACAGGCCAACCCAGTAGAGGCCAGCGGGGAGGTTCGCGGGCAGCGTCAACGTGTCTGGGGGAGTGTTGTTCGGCACGTTCGGCTGCAGGTCGGCGATGGTCTGCGCCGCGCCGAGCGGCGTGTCTGAGATGCTGACCACCGAGTTCTGCGAGACGAACCACTGGTACTTCACGTTCGCGGCGGGCGCGTTGCCGCGGTTCGCGATCGAGCGCGCGACGCTGATCGTCCCGCCGGGCATCGCGGTTTGTGCGCCCATGACGGCGACGCTCTCGACGACCAGGTCGGGCAGCGGCGAGCCGATGGTGATCGCCTGCGGCGCGTAGAAGTTGTTCGACTCGTTCGACTCGTTGACGACGTTGCCCGGGTCGACGACCGAGATGACGTAGTAGTTGCCGGGGCCCGCGTCGGCCGGCATCAGCGCGTTCGGCAGCGTGTTGACGGTGGTCGTCGTCGCGCCGGGGAAGGTGGTCGCGGCCGTAGAGCCGATCTCCCAGTCGCCGCCGTACATCGTGTCGGTCGAGAGGAAGTAGCGAACGACGGTGTTGGCTCCTTCACGCCCACCCAGGTTCGCGACCTGCGCGGTCGCGTTGTAGCGAACGCCCGAGTAGCCGATCGGGTCGAGCGAGAGGTTCGCGATGGTCAGGTCGGGCGGCACCTGCATGCGAATGAGCTTGCTGGAGGGCCAGGTCCCGCAGAACGTCGCCATCACCGTGGAGCAGCCCTGACCCGGTACCCCGACGTTGGTTTCCTTCTGAACCCCGTTCGAGCCCGAGAGGTTGATCTGCGCACCGCTGTACGCGAACCCGATCTCGTTGGTGCCTTCGGTGAGAATGACCTGGAAGTTCACCGCCTGCTGCGTCGACGCCATTCGCATACCGAACCACTCGAACACCATCTCGCGGTTCGGCGCCGTTCTGCGCACGCCGTGACGCAGCTGCAAGCCCACGCAGTTCGTGCACCAATTGTCCCACCAGGCCGCGATGAAGGCGGGGGGCGCCGCCATCGCGTTGTGCGGCACCGTTTGGTTGCTACCCGTTGCTGCGGTCGTGACGGTCGACGGCTGCAGGTAGCCGAACTGGGTGAACGTCACCGCGTCGAGCTTCGTACCGAAGAAGTAGAAGTCGAACGCGAGCGGCACCACCGCGTTGACCGCGACCGTCGAAAACCCGCCAACCGGCAGCGTCTCGTAGGCGCGGTTCTCTTCGGTCGC
>JAEUJP010000382.1 GCA_016793725.1 Myxococcaceae bacterium
GCAGGCCGGGGTGTCGAGCAGCGTGAGCATGGAAGACAGCCTTGGGGTTGAAGGGAAGCCCACGCGCGCGGCGCAGCGCCTCGAGTCGGCCTCGAAGCAGAAGACTGCGCGTGCGATGTGGGCAGGAAGACGGCGGCCCGTTACGACGCGGGCGGCGAGCTCTTGGGAGCGACAGCGAGCAGCGCGACCTGGGCCGCGTGAGCAGACTCGAGCACCGACGAGCCATCGGGCGCGGGCTGCGGCGCAAACGTCGACACCGCGGCTTGAGACACGAGCTGCCTGCGGGCATCGGCCAGCAGGTCGCAGTGGTCGTGCTGGTCACCGGCGGTCGCGGGCAGCGCGGCCGTGACGACATCGTCGTCGGCGATCGCGATGGCCGGCTGCCCCGCAGCGTCGGCGCCATGCACCAGCTCACCGTGTTCGGCGCACACCTGGTGAGGTGTAGCCATGTGGCCGAAGCTCGTGAGCTGGGCCACGAGCCCGACCCAAGCGAACATCACGACCGCCACACTTCGGCGGCGCGCGGTGGCGCTGATGGCGGGGCTCACGGGGCTCATGTCGTCATGCGCCTCTGAGCACAGGCTCGCGGGCTTTGCAATTCAGTGCCATCTGTCGAGCTCCAGCGCTTAGCGGCATTTCTAAACTGTTGCAATTGAATTACAACAGCCTGACCTCGGTCGGCGCCGCGGCAAAGTCGCGTTACAAGGCGGCGATGACGTTCACGTTCGACAATACGTACGAGCGGTTGCCCGACCGTCTGTACGCGCGCGTCGTGCCCTCGAAGGTCTCGCGCCCACGGGTGGTGAAGGTGAACCGCCGACTCGCCGAGACGCTCGGGCTCGATGCCGGGGCGCTGGCGTCGGCCGAAGGCACGGCCGTTCTGTCGGGGAACACGGTGCCGAGCGGCGCGGCGTCGATCGCGCTCGCGTACGCGGGCCATCAGTTCGGGCACTTCGTGCCGCAGCTCGGTGACGGGCGAGCCATTCTGCTCGGCGAGCTCGTCGGCATCGACGGCAAGCGGCGCGACGTTCAACTGAAGGGCGCCGGGCGCACGCCGTTCTCACGCGGGGGTGACGGCCGTGCCGCCTTGGGGCCCGTGCTGCGCGAGTACGTTCTGAGCGAGGCGATGTTCGCGCTCGGCGTACCGACCACCCGCGCGCTCGCCGCCGTGGTGACCGGTGACCGCGTGGAGCGCGACGAGGTGCTGCCCGGCGCGATCTTCACACGCGTCGCCGCGAGCCACCTGCGCGTCGGCACCTTCGAGTACTTCGCCGCCCGGGGTGACCGCGCGGCCCTGGCGGCGCTCACCACCTACGCGCTCGAACGCCACTACCCTGACGCGTCGGGCACGGGCAACGACGCGCTCGCGCTGCTCGAGCGCGTGATCGCCGCTCACGCCGGCCTGGTCGCGCAGTGGCTGGGGGTGGGCTTCATTCATGGCGTCATGAACACCGACAACACCTCGATCTCGGGCGAGACCCTCGACTACGGGCCCTGCGCGTTTCTCGACGAGTACGACCACCGCAAGACGTTCAGCTCGATCGATGTGCGCGGCCGCTATGCGTTCGGCAACCAGCCGGGTATCGCGCAGTGGAACCTCGCGAAGCTCGCCGAAGCGCTGCTCCCGCTCATCGACGCCGACGAAGAAGAAGCGGTTCGCATCGCGAGCGACCGCATCAGCCGCTTCCCGGGCCTCTTCGAGGCGGCGTATGGCACGGTCATGCGTGCGAAGCTCGGCTTCAGCGAAGCGCACGAACAAGACGTGGGGCTCGTCGCCGAGCTGCTCGAGAGCATGCAAGAGAACCGCGTCGACTTCACCCTGCTGTTTCGGGGGCTCTGCGAGCTCGCGCAGGGCACCGCGAGCGACGCCTCAGTCGCTGCCCTCTTCGCAGACCCGACCGCGCTCTACGGTTGGGCGGGTCGCTGGCGAGACCGTCTCGCGCTCGAGAAGCTGGCTCCGGTCGAGCGGGCGACCGCGATGCGCCGCGTGAACCCGGCGTTCATACCGCGCAATCACCGGCTCGAGGAGCTCATCACCGCCGCCGTCACCCGCGAAGACTTCGGCCCGTTCGAGACGCTCGTGAAGGCGCTCGAGCGGCCGTATGAGGCGCAGCCCGAGGTCGCGCACCTCGCCGAGCCGCCCAAGCTGGAAGAGCGCGTGTCGGCCACGTTCTGCGGCACTTAGACTCGAGCGCTCTTCTCGCGAGCGACGCCTGACGGCGCGTGGGCGCCCGTCGTGTCTGGCGCGGCCGACGTTGGCCCAGCCTGTTCACGGGTGACCGCGCGCACGTCAGTCGCAGTGATCGACGTGGCAGTCGTTCGAGCAGCATTGGCTCGAGCGAACGCACGCCCCGCCCGTGCGAATACACGGTGCGGGTGGGCGACACGTGCCCAACGTGCCCCAGCCCTCGTCGATCGCGACGCAGGCTTCCCCTGCGCCGGTGCACGTCAGCACATCGCAGCACAGCCGTTCGCAGCGGCCGTCGCGGCATTGAAGACCTGCCCCACACTGCGAGACGTCGCACGAGGCGCCGACGGCGAGGGCACCCGCGGTGTGGCAGTCGAACGTCGGCCGAGCCACCCCGCGCGAGATGCTGCACTGTTCGACCCCACAGCCGTCGTTGGTCGGGTCACACCAGGCCTCGTACTTCCAGCAACTGGCGGCGAACGAGACCGGGCGTTCACGCACCGGCACGGAAGCATCGGGCTCGTCGTGTTGCCCCGCGTCGAAAGGCAGAGCACCTGCGTCATGCACGGTCGCCGCGGGGCCGCATGCCACCAGAACGAGAACCCCAAACGAGCGCGCAGGAATCATGCGCTGCGACTTATTGCAACTATGTTGCAAAAGAAAGCTAGATTCCATATAGGCGCCCCATGCGTACCCAGTCGCTGTGCGCCGCACTGTTCGCGCTGAGCTGCAGCACACCGCCCCCTGAAGAGAACGAGCCGGCCCGGTGGCGGCCGCTCGGGGTCGAACAGCCCGAAGCGCTGCTGTCGGTGTCTACCGCGGGCGACGTCGTGTGGGTCGTCGGTGCCGATCGAGGCCGCGGCCCGGCGGTGTGGCGGCTCGACGGCGGGGCGTGGGAGCTGCTCGAGACCGGTACACGCGGCGACTTGTGGTGGGTTCAGGCCTTCGACGATGGCTCGGCGCTGCTGGGCGGCGCCAACGCAACGTTGCTCCGCTACGAGAATGGCGAGTTCGAGCGCGTGCGAACCGGCGGGCTGTTGGGGCAGGTGGTGTTCGGGCTGTGGGGCACCAGCACCCGCGACGCGTGGGCCGTCGGTGGCAGCGCAGGCCGTGACGGTTTCGTCTGGCGCCTGCGGGGCGACCACGTGAGCCACGTCGACCTGCCCGACGACCTGCCGCGCAGGCCCGATCGCGAGCTGCCCTCGATGCTGAAGGTGTGCGGCGACTCGAGCGGAGTGTGGATCGTCGGCGACCGCGGCACGCTGCTGCGCGGCTCGGGCGACGGAGCGCTGCGTGTGGTGCCCACCGGGACCTCCGAGCGGCTGTTCACGGTCGCCGGCGGCAGTGACGACTTCGTCGCCGTAGGCGGCACCGGAACAGGTCGAATTCTCACCGTGGGGGAAGTGCCTCAGCTCGTCGGGCCCGAGGCCGCTCCGCTGCTGCAGGGCGTCGCGGTGCGTGGGCAAGACGCCATCGCCGTCGGCTTCGGCGGCGCGACGTTCGAGCGGCGGTCAGGAGTCTGGGGGCAGGTCGAGACGGGGGTCGAGCTGCAGGTTGAGTCGCTGCACGCGGTGGCGCTCACCCATCGGGGTGACGCTGTCGCGGTGGGCGGCAACGTGCTGTCGACGCTCGATCGCGGCGTCGTGATGGTGCGCAGCGTCGACCCGTGGCCGACGTTGCCTCTGCGCCCCCCACCTCAGACCGGCCCCACGCAGTGCCCTGAGGCCGATGTCGACCCCTTCCCCGACGCGACGATGCCACGGAGATGGAACGAGCAGGCCCTCGCAGCCATTCGCCGAGACCTGCCGCGCCCGACCGTGCACGCGCGCAACCTCTTCCACCTCTCGGGTGCGATGTACGACGTCTGGGCCGCCACCGACGCCGTCGCGTCGGGCATGGTCGTGCGTGAGAAGAGGCAGGTCGGCGCCGAGCTCGATCTCGCCATTGCCGGCGCCGCCTTTGAGGTGCTCTCTGCCCGGTACGCGAATGCCGTCGGCAACGCGGCGACGACTGCTTGCCTTCGCGCCCAGGCGCTCGCCGTCGGGTTTGACCCCGCCGTCGAGCCCCCGGTTGGCAGCGCGCTCGCGTTCGGCCGGAGCGTCGGCCGCGCGTGGCTCACGACCTTCGCCAACGACGGCTCGAACGAGCAAGACAACTACAAAGACACGACGGGCTACATGAGCCCGAACCCCGCGCTGGTGACCGACGAGCCGGGCGCCGAGATGAACGACCCTGCGGCGTGGCAGCCGCTCAACCTCTCGGTCGCGGTCGCCCAGAACGGGCTGATTCTCGCCTCGGGGGTGCAGGGCTACATCGGCGCGCAGTGGGGCGGCGTGACACCGTTCGCGCTGACCCGCGCGAGCCCCAGTGTGCCGTGGGTCGACCCGGGCCCCGGCCCGGTGTTCGACGCTGCGCTCGTCGACGACGTGGTCACCGTGCTGCGGCGCACCGCCGAGCTCGACCCGGCCGACGACACGATGTTCGACCAGTCGCCTGGAGCGCAGGGCAACAACCCGCTGGGCGAGAACTCGGGCACGGGCCACCCGATGAACCCGGTCACGGGCGCGCCATACTCGCCGGCCCCCATTCGGCGGAGCGACTTCGGGCGTGTGCTCGCCGAGTACTGGGCAGACGGGCCGCACTCCGAGACGCCACCCGGCCACTGGAACGTGCTGTATCACCGCGCGCGCGCACACCCCGCGTTCAAGCTCGAGCTCGACGGCGTCGCGCACGAGCCGCGCGCGCTCGACGTGAAGTTCATGTTCGCGCTGAACGGCGCGCTGCATGACGCGGCGATCGTCGCGTGGGACCTCAAGCGGCGCTACCAGTCGTCTCGGCCCATCAGCCTCGTGCGCTTCATGGCGACGCGCGGCCAGCGCACCGAGACGGTCGCGACCGACTTCGACGCAGCCGGGCTCCCCCTCGTGCCGGGGTTGATCGAACGCATCACCCCTCAGACCGTCGCGCGCGGGCAGCGGCACGAGCATCTGCGCTTCTTCGTCGGCGAGCTCGCCGTGAAGAGCTGGCGCGGCCAGCCCGGCGACCCGCGCGACACGCCCGGCGTCGGGTGGATCCGCGCGAAAGAGTGGATGCCCTACCAGCGCCGCAGCTTCGTCACCCCGGCCTTTCCCGGCTACACGTCGGGGCACAGCACCTTCAGCCGCTCGGCGGCCGAGGTGCTCACCGCCCTCACGGGGAGCGCCTTCTTCCCCGGTGGGCTCGGCACCACCTCGGTCAGCGCCTTGATTCACGAGGCGGACCCTACCCAACCGGTCACGCTCCAGTGGGCGACGTGGTTCGACGCCGCTGATCAAGCCGGTCAGAGCCGGGTCTGGGGCGGAATTCACGTGCCCGCAGACGACCGGGGCGGCCGTCGCGCGGGTCAGCGCATCGGGCTCCTCGCGGTCGAGCGTGCACGCGCCTTCTTTCGCGGCACCCCCTGACGCTGCCCCCCCCCTCACTCGCCGAGCTCGCCATGAGAACCCAACAACCTTCGTTCATCGCCACCGCTGTCGCGCTGTTCATCGCTGCGTGCACCGGGCCCTCGGGGCCTGACGGCCATACCGCCGGAGGCACAGGCAGGGCCGGCGGCACGGCTACCGCAGGCGGCAGCGTCACCGCGGGCGGCACCACCACTGCGGGCGGCAGCGCCACTGCGGGCGGCAGCGCCAACGCGGGCGGCAGCGCCACCGCAGGCGGCAGCGCCACCGCAGGCGGCAGCGCCACCGCGGGCGGCAGCGCCACTGCGGGCGGCAGCGCCACCGCAGGCGGCAGCGGCCTGATCGCGATGAACTTCGCAGAGCTGGTGGCAGGGAGCCCAGCCACGGGGTTCACCGACGGCATCGGCACGGCGTCGCGGTTCAGCGGCCCGTCGGGCGGCGTCGCGCTCCCCGACGGCTCGGCGCTCATCATCGCCGACACTTTCAACGCGGTGATTCGCCGCATCGACCTGCTCTCGGGAGCAGTGACGACCATCGCCGGGCGGGTGCAGGTTCAGGCGACCTCCGACGGGGTGGGCACGGCTGCACGGTTCGCGAGCCCGCGCGCCATGGTCGTCGCGCCCGACGGGTCGCGGGTCTTCATTGCAGACGGGCCGACGATTCGTCAGCTCGTGGTCGCGACCGCCGCGGTCACCACCCTCGCGGGTACGCCCGCGACGCCGGGCTACGTCGACGGTACGGGCCCGACGGTGCGCCTGGGCTCGCTGCTCCACGCGATGGAGATCTCGGCCGACGGCGGGACCCTCTTCATCGCCGACCGCAGCAACAAGGTGCTGCGCACGCTGACGCTCGCCACCGGCGAGGTGCGCACCGTGGCAGGCGCCGTCTACTCGGGCGCGAACCAGTCGACCGACGGCGTCGGCGCCGCGGCGCGCTTCAGCGGGCTCGGGGGCCTCACCCGCGTCGACGACGCCCTCTACGTCGCCGACACTTTCAACAACACCATTCGCCGCGTCTCGCTGACCGACTATGCCGTCACCACCGTCGCAGGCACAGCCGGTCAGTCGGGAGCCACCGACGGGGTCGGAGCCGCGGCGCGGTTCTCGTCGCCTCAGGGCGTGCTGCACGTCGACGGGTCACTCTACAGCACGAGCTTCGCAGGCACGCTCCGGCGCATCACGCTGCCCGACTTCACCGTCACCACCGTTCTCGGCGTGGTCGGCGAGGCCTACCCGCTCGACGGTGTCGGCGCGGCCGCGAGGCTCGGCATCGCGTTCGCACAGCCGGTCGCCGCGCCCGGCGGCGGCGCACTCTGGTACCAGGATCGGAGCGCCAGCAGCCTGCGCCGGGTCGACCTGGCCACGCTGGCCGTTCAGACGATCGCCGGGGCCGCCGAGCCCGAGCTGCACCGGGACGGTACGCTGACCACTGCGCGCTTCGTGGCCCCGGGCGGCCTCGCTGCGAACGCAGCCGGCACGACGTACTTCGTCGCCGACGAGAGCACACACACCATTCGCGAGATCGACCTCACCGCCGGCATGGTGACCACCATCGCCGGTACCCCCGAGCAGTCGGGCGCCGCCGACGGTACCGGAGCTGCCGCCCGCTTCGACGGGCCGGCAGCGCTCGTGTTCGCCGAACCTTCGAACCGGCTCTACATCGCCGACGTCGGCAACGCGTGCGTTCGAGTGCTGCAGCGCCCGACGAACGTGGTGACCACGCTCGCCGGCACTTGTGGCGAGACCGGCACCGCCGACGGTACCGGGCCATCGGCGCGGTTCGTGGCCCCCGTGGCACTCGCCCTCGACGCGGCCGGCGACCGGCTCTTCGTCTCGGAGTCTGCGGGCACCGGCGCCATCATGGGGGGCCGCGCGACGATTCGCCGCGTGCTGCTCTCGACGGGTGAGGTGACGACCCTCGCCGGGTCGACGCGAGCCGCGATGCCCATGAATGGCGCCCTCGCCGCCGCGACCTTCAACAGCCCCTCAGCGATCGCGTGGGATGCGACGGGCAATCGGCTGTTCGTCGCCGAGTCGGGGCTGTCGGTGATTCGGGTGGTGTCGTTCGGTGACGATACCGTCTCGCTGGTCGCCGGCGTCGTCGGCGAGCGCGGGCCAGCCGATGGCACGTACGTGACCGCCCGTTTCGACAGCCCGAACGGGCTCGCGTTGAGCACGACCTCTCGCGAGCTCTTCATCACCGACTTGGGCGGCAACACGGTGCGTCGAATCGACCTTCAGGCGCAGACCGTCTCGACCTGGGCGGGTGACCCGTCTCGCCGTGGTGGCTTCGTGACCCGGCAGGTGCTGGAAGACGCGACACTCTATTTCCCGGGCTCGCCGGTCATCGCCGGAGGCATGCTGGCTTGGGTGGGCGAGACCGCGGTTTACCGCGCGCGCGCCGCGACGGTGCTGTTGCCGTGACCTCACGCCTCGTGGTGTTGCTGCTCGTCGGCTGCGGGCAGCTGTCTCCGGCCATGCCGCCGCCACCTCTTCCTCTTCCTCCTCTGCCCTCGCCGGTCGACGGCGGTGAGCCCCAGCCCGAGCCCGCCCCCACGGCCCTGGCGCTGAGCGTGGGCACCGGCCGTCGTGGAGCGATGCTGCCGTTCGTCGATGGGCAGGTGTTGTCGCTGCAGCGCGGCTGCCAGGGGTCGCAGCACATCTTCACGTCGTTTCGCGTCGTGAATGCCGCAGCCGGGCTCGTGCGCGTGAAGGTGCGGGTGGTGCGAACGAGCGACGGCGAAACGGTCTCGGTTCCGGTCGACGTGCGGCTGCCGCTCGAGCCCGACCCGCTGCAGATGCCCGAGGCCGCGGTCATCACGGGCCTCACGCCGGTCGTCGAAGTGCCGCGTGACGTGCTCGGAAAAGAAGTCGAGGTGCGGGTCGAGCTCGAAGATGCGGGCGGCGCGATGGCGTCGGGCTCGATGCGGGGCACGGCGCAATGGGGGCCCGACAGCTGCGGGTGAGCTCTCCTCGGGTCTCGGCTGCCGGGCTCCGAGCGCGACGGGCCAGCGCTACAACAGGTCGATCGTCAACACGAGCCGGCGCTCGTGACCGGGCGGGCTGCGATGAACGACCGGCTCGGAGCCCGGCCACTGCGTGCCCTTGAACCACCCGGCTGCGCCCGGTGGCAGCTGGTGAACCGTGTCACCGACGCGCCACTCGGTGCCCGCGCCGCTCAAGGTCGCGATCAGCCGGCACGGCACCTTGTCGACGTGAAACGCCGGGCACAGGGGCGCATCGAGCAGTGCGACCCTGAGACCGACGGTGGGCACCTCGAAGAGATCGCGGTGCAGCTCGACCAGGCTCGTGGCCTCGACGATCTCGTGGCGGGTCAGCTGTTCGGTCAAGGTCGACGGCAGCTCGCTCGCGACCTCGCCGGCCCACGAGAACGGCTCGCGCTCGAAGAGGTCGACACCAGGCTCGACCGGCCGCGGCCACCACAACAGCGACGTCGCGGGAGCGTAGATCTCGGCCAACTCGAGCACCGAGTGTGCACTGCGGTGACGCGGCTCGACCGGCATCGGCATGCTCATGGGTCACTCAGCGTCAGCACCAGCCTCGGCTGCTCGAGGGTCGC
>JAEUJP010000386.1 GCA_016793725.1 Myxococcaceae bacterium
CGCTCGGCGTGCGCCGCAACCGCGAGCGGCTCTCTCGTGCGCTCTTCCGCCTGCGGCACCGCCTTCAAGAACCTCGCGCGCAGGGTGTCGAGCTCATTCAGATCGAGCCCCTCGGTGATGCAGCGCAAGACGCCCAGTACGTTGCCGTGAATCGCGTCGTAGAGCGCGCGCCGCGCCGGGTCGATCAGCTCTTCTTCGGCCAGCGTCAGCTTCGCGCGCAGAATCTCGAACCGCCCGAGCTGGTCCGCGATCAGGTTCGGGAAGCGCTTCGGCGACATCTCTTCGGCGAGCCGCTCGCACACGTCACGAATGCGCCGCGTCGTCGAGTCTCGCGGCACCCCGAGCAGCTCGTAGTGGCCCTTCTCGGCGCGCGCCTCGAACTGCTCGAGCACCGCCTCGGCCTGTGCGTCACCGTCGAGCTTGCCCTTCGGCGGGTGCAGCAGCTTCTGCTGAAGCGCCTCGAGCACCCGGCGCTGGTCGACCCCCAGGTCTGCGAACCGAACGCCCACCCCGCTCGTGCGCGTGTCGGTCAGCTCGAGCCGCACCACCTCGCCGATCACTTCGATCGGGCCCGCCGAGCTCGTGCCGACCAGTCGAATGCGGCTGAACAGCGGCAGCACCATCGTCGTGCGAACGAACGCGCCGCTCAGTGACACGTCGGTGATGAGCGCATCGCCCAGCGGCTCGCCGGTCTCAGAGAACAGCTGCACCCCGAACGAGGTCGGTACGCGCGCCTCGCGGCGAACCCCGCCCAGCTTCGTGAGCGTGACCGGCCCCGCGAGCTGCGTCTGCACCGGCGCTCGAATCGTCGGCGCCGCATACGCGTCGTGCTTGTCGGTCGCGTGCTGCGAAGCCGCCACCGGCTTGCCCAGGTTCGGCGACGACGGCCGCTTCGGCTGCGGCGGCGCCACCTTGGCGACCGGCGGCGTCTTGCCCTGCATCGCCCCCACGATCGCGCGGCCCAGCTCGGCCATCGACTGCCAGCGGCGCCCGGGCTCTTTTTCGAGGCAGCGCAAGATCACCTCTTCGTACGCCGCCCCGATCGACGCCCTGTGCTGCCGCGGCGGCGTCGGAGGCTCCTTGAGGTGCGCCCGCATCACCGCGATCGGCCCGTCACCTTCGAACGGCAGCCGCCCCGTCGCGAGCTCGTACATCACCACGCCCAGCGCGTAGATGTCGGCGCGCCCATCGACCGGCTGCCCCAACGTCTGCTCGGGCGACATGTAGAGCGCCGTGCCCAAGATCGAGCCGATCTGCGTGCGCGACTCACCGGCCTGCAGCGCTTCGCGTCGCGCCATGCCGAAGTCGACGAGCTTCGCGTGCGGCTGGCCCCCTTTCTGGATCACGAAGATGTTCGCTGGCTTCAGGTCGCGGTGAACGACACCCTTCGCGTGCGCCGCGCCCAGCCCCGCGCACAGCTGCAGCACGATGCGCGTCGCGATCGCCGGGTCGACCTCTCTCTCGAGCAGCTTCGCCACCGTCTTGCCGTCGAGGTGCTCCAGCAGAATGTAGTGCTGCCACCCTTCGAAGATGCCGATGTCGAAGATCTCGACGATGTGCTCGTGCCGCACCAGGTTCGTCGTGCGCGCCTCGGTCTCGAAGCGCCGCACCAGGTCGGGCTGGTCGTGCAGCTCGGGCCGCAGCACCTTCACCGCCGCGATCGCCTGCGTCACCTCGTTCTCGGCGAGAAAGACGTCGGCCGTCGAACCGCGGCCCAGGAGCCGCTGTAGCCGAAACGTGTTCAGCCGCTCGCCGACCTCGAGGCTCTTGTGCCCGTACGACTTCGCGCCGAAGTCTTCGAGCGACGGCACCGGCGGAGGCGGCTTGCCCGACTGCGTCGCGCACAGACCCGTCGCGTGACTTCCCCCGCAGTCGGCGCAGCGCTCACCGGCCATCGCCGGCGAAGCCTAGCACTCACTTCTTCGGTTTCGTCGCGGCCGCCGCCCGCTGCATCGCCCCGATCTGCTTCTGGAAGAACGCGACGTCGATCTTCAGCGCGTCGCGCTCCTTCGTCGTCTTCGTGAGCTGCTCGCCCAACATCAGCACGCTGTTCTCGGCGACCTCCGCGCGACCGCGGAGCTCCAGAATTTCCTGCTGCATGCCGCGAACCTGATCTTCGAGCTTTGCGGCCCTCGCCTCGGTGCGCTTCGCGCTCGCCTTCGTGTCGGCGGCCACCACCTCGGCGGTGCGCAGCGCGGCGCCGAACTCCGACGTCGTGCGCTGTCTCTTCGTCTCGCGCTCGCTCATCGCCTTGATGCGCGTCACGAGCGCGCCCTTCGTGCTCGACAGATCGGCGACCTGCGACTGAATGTAGGCGAGGTCTCTCACCATCTCGTCGCGGCGGCTCTTCTCTTCTTCGAGCTCGGCGCGCCGGCGCTCCGAAACCCTCTTCTCTTCGGCGAGCGCCTTCTCGAGCCCGTCGGCGCGGGTCTTTTCGCTGGTGAGCTGATCGCCCAGCGATGCCTGCTCGGTCGCCAGCGCTTCTGCGTGTGCGATGCGCGCGTCAGCCAGCTCGGCCCCGAGGCGCTCGAGCTCCGATTGGCGGCTGTCTTCCGACTGCTGCAGCTTGCGCAGCGCCTCGTCGCGCTCGACCTCGTTCGTCGTCGCCCGCTGCTCGAGCGCCTCGCGCTCTTCGAGCGTGCGCGTCAGCTCGGCGCGCGACTGCTCGAGCATCTGATCTTGCACCTGCCTCAGCTCTTCGGCCTGCTGCAGCCGCGCCGACACGTCGGCGAGCTCTGCCGCCTGCGCGCCGCTGCGCGCGTCGAACTCTTCCTTCTCGAGGCTCGCCTGCGTCTCGAGCCGGCGCTGCCGCCCCTCGACCTCTGCGAGCGTCTTCTTCGTCGCCGCCAGCTCGGCCTGCGACTGCTTGTGCCGCGTCTGCGCGTCTTCCAGCGCCGCCTTCGCCGCGGTCAGCTCGCCCCGGGCGGTGTGGAGCTTCAGCTCGGTCTCGGTGAACGCCGCCTTGCTCGCCTGCAGCTCGTCGCGCGTACGTTTGAGCCGCGCGTCGGTGTCGGCGAGCGCCTGCCGGCTCGACCTGAGCTGGTCTTCGGCCTGGTGCGAGCGGGCGTCGGTGGCGTCGAGCGAAGCCTGGGTCGCGCCGAGCGCCGACTGCGCCTGGGCGAGGCGCCGCTCGGCCTCTGCGTCGTGCTCGGCGAGCAGCGCCTCGAGCTCGCCGATGCGCGCCTTCGCCCGGTCGAGCTCGGCCTCTTGCGTCTCGACCGCCGTCTCGAGCTCGACGATGCGCGCGTGATCGGTGAGGCCCAGCACAGGCACCCCCTCGCGCGAGAGCGCCGTGAGCCGCGTGGCGCCGCCGTCGAGAAGGTCGAAGCTCGCGCGCAGCTGCCCGATGCCCGGCGCGTCGAGGGCGACCCCGAGGCCGTCGTCGGTGACGACGAGGCCCAGGTCGATCGCTCCTTCGTCACTGTCGCTGTGAATGCCGCGCTCGTAGGCGCCCATCGAAGAACCTCCGGTGTGTCAGCTCAGGTGTCGCGCGTATTCGCCGCGCAGGCGATCGTCTTCGAGCGTGCGCGCGGCCTCTTCGATCGAGGCCAGCACGGCCTGCGCGCGCCGCAGCACCGCGGGGTCGGCGTGCCCAGACCAGCGCAGCGGGTCGAACTGCTTCGCGAGCCGGTCGCGCGCCGCACGCACGTCGGGCCCCGCGGCGCTGCGCGGCAGCCCCAGAATGCCGAAGTAGTCGGCGTGCTGAATCTGCTCGTACTTCGCGTCGAGCGAGTCGGGGTCGGCGGCCGGCAGCGGCGCGGCGGCGAGCTCGCCGGGCGCCGTCACGGCGATGAGCCCCGCGATCTTCGCGACGGCGAGCGCCTGGTACCCGCGCTCGTCTTTGAGGCCCACCGCCGCGATGAGCGACTCGGCCGTGCTCTCACCGTCGATCGAGAGCAGCAGCTCGCGCTCGCGCGGCCCGAACCCCAGAGTGTCTGAGTCGAGCGCCGACGGCACGAGCCGAGGCACCGCCTGCGAGCCGCCGAGCAGCTCGAGCTGCGCCTCGAACGGCAGGGCGCGCCGCAGGGCCTGCGCGGCGAGCGCGGGCAGCGAGCGCTTCGGCTCGCAGACCGGTACGTCGGCGCCCGGCGGCTCGTCGTGAAGGCGGTAGGTGCAGACGGCCTCCGAAAGGGCCTCGAGGGCGATCTCTTCGGTCCACCGCTGGGCCAGCGGCTCGACCTCGGCACGGCGCAGCAGGCCCCGCTGGCGCAGCTCCTCGAGCAGCGAGGCCGGTGACGCGTCGTGCACCTCGCGCAGCTCGGCCTCGGCGCGGGCGTCGATGAGGCCGTCGCGGCGCGCGCGCATGGTGATCGACTCGGTGCGCAGCGGCGACCACGCGGCGATCAGCGCGCCGCGCCGCAGCCACAGCCGGCGCGTACCCGTCGCGATCGTGAGGTCGATGCGTACGTCGGCGCGGGCTGCCCACAGCTGAACGGCCAGCCGCGCGAGCTCGCCCATCGCGACCGTGCCGGTGCGGGGTATCGCGAGCGGGGCCGCCTCGTCTTGAACGGTCGCGATGAGGTGCGTGCGGCTCTCGAGCACGCGAACCCGCTCTTCGGTCTCGCCGAGGCGCGCCTCGGCCTGCGCGGTGCGCTCTCGCGCGGTGGCGAGCTGAGCGCCGGCCGCTTCGAGCTCGATCGCCTTCGCCGCGAGCTCGGCGCGCAGGCTCGCGACACCGGCGGCGGCGGTCTCGGCCTGCGCGCGCTCCGAGGCCACGGCCGCCTGGGCCTCGAGCGTCTTCGCGCGCTGGCTCGCGAGCGCGCGGGTCGCGGCGTCGAGGTCGGCCTCGAGTGCGCCGAGCTGTTCGCCGAACCGCGTCTCGGCGGCCTTCATCGCGGTCGCGTGCTGCTCGCGCGCCGACTCGAGCTCGGCGGCGTGGGCACGCACCGCCGCGTCGTGCCGTGCGCGCGCTTCGTCGAGCGCCTCGGCGGCATGGGTGAGCCGCTCTTCGAGCGGCTTCGTCGCGGCGGCGAGCTCGCGGCGGTGCGCTTCGAGCGTCTGCTCGCGCTCGGCGCGCGCCTGCGCGGCGCGGTGGTCGAGCGCCTCGCGGTGGGCCCGGCGCTCTTCGTCGAGCGCGCGCGCCTTTTCGTCGAGCTCGAGCACGGTCGACGCCCTCGCGCCGTCGAGCTGCACCTGCAGCGCGGCGAGCGCCTCGCCGTGGGCCCGCTTCAGCGCGGTGACGGTCTCGTCGTGGCGCCGAGTGAGGGCGGCGAGCTCGTCTTCGTGGTCGGCCGCGCGCTTCTCGAGCTCGATGCGGTGCGCCTCGCGGGCGGTCTCGAGCTGGCGCCGCGCCCGCCCGAGCTGCTCTTCGAGCCTCGACGTGGTCGCCGCGAGCTCGGCCTGGTGCTGCTGGTCATCGGAGGCCAGCGCGTCGCGCTTCGTCTCGGCGGCCGTTCGGGCCGCGTGCTCGGCGGCCACCTGGGCCTCGAGCGCCTCGGCCTTCGCTTCGAGCGCAGCCGCGGCCTCGGAGCGCTGCTGCGCCCGCTCGAGCGCCGCGTCGAGCTTCTCTTTCAGCGCGTCGCGCCGCGAGGTCGCCTCGGCGTGCTCGCGCGACAGCGAGGCGAGCGCGTCTTGCGTCTGCGCGTGCTCTTTCGTCAGCGCTTCGAGCTTCTGGTTCAGCTCTTCGGTCGTGGCCCGCGTGACGGCGTGCGCTCTTCGTTCGCGGTCGAGCTCGCCGGTCACGCGGGCGAGCTGCTCGGCGAGCGTGGCCTCCGAGCGGCGCGCCGCGTTCTTGGCGGCCTGGGCGTCGGCTCTCGCCTTCTCGAGCGCCACCTCGGCCGCTGCGAGCAGCTGCGTCGAGCGGGGCGGGGCGAGCTCGTCGAGGTGGGTCGCCAGGTCTGCGAGCTGCGCCACCGGCACGTCGAACCCCGAGACCGCCTCGCCCAGCAGCAGCACGGGAATGGTGCGCGCCTTCGGGTGGGTGACCCGCTCTTCGAGCACGAAGTGCCCGCGGCCCGACTCGATGCCCGGCGCGAGCAGAATGAGGGTCGG
>JAEUJP010000409.1 GCA_016793725.1 Myxococcaceae bacterium
GGTCGAGCGCTCGCCGAACCGGGTGCACCTGGTGAAGAACCCCGCGCTCGACTACTTCGGCATTCTTCGGCAGAAGCTCCGCTGGGGAGAACGTTAGTGGCCCGCCCTTCGAAACAGCTCGTCCGACTCGACGTGAACCAAGACGTGCACGACGTCGCGGTCGAGCCGCGCACGACGCTGCTCGAGGCGATTCGGTATGCGCTGAGGCTCACGGGCAGCAAGCAGGGCTGCGACAAGGGCGACTGCGGCGCGTGCACGGTGCTCGTCGACGGCCGGCCGGTGCTGTCGTGCATCTCGCTCGCGGTCGAAGGGCAGGGGCGCAAGATCACCACCATCGAGGGGCTCGCCGACGGCAACCACGCGCACCCGGTGCAAGACGCGTTCGACGTGTGCGGCGCGCTGCAGTGCGGCTTCTGCCAGTCGGGCATGATGTTGTCGGCCGCCGCGCTGCTCGAGCAAAACCCGCGCCCGTCGCGCGACGCCATCAAAGAGGCGCTGAGCGGCAACCTGTGCCGCTGCACCGGGTACACGCAGATTCTCGACGCGGTCGAGGTCGCGAGCGGGCAGCGTGACGTGCCCGAGCGCGACGAGCGGCCGACGACGGTGCGTCGGTGAAGAGGCCTGCCCCGAAGAAGAAGGCTGCGAAGCAGAAGGCGGCGCCGGTGAAAAAGAAGGCTGCTGCGCGGAAGGCGACCTCTGCCGCTCCTGCGATCGACGTCGACCCGCTGCCGCCGATCGTGACGCCGACCGGCCGCGCCAACGCGGGCCAGGCGGTGGCGGCGTTCGCGAGCCCCGAGTCGGCGGCTGTCGAGACCCCGCTCGAAGCGCCGGTCGAGGCGGTGGGCAAGAAGCAGATCGCGAGCGGTGCTTCGCCGCGGCCGAGCGCGCCGAGCCGTCGCGGCAAGGCGCCGGCGGTGGTCGGCCGGCGGCTGCGCAAGCTCGACAGCCTGCTGAAGGCGACGGGGCAGGCGCAGTACACCGACGACATCGCGCTGCCGCGCATGCTGCACTGCAAAATTTTGCGCAGCCCGCACGCGCACGCACGCATCAAGCGCATCGACTTCACGCGGTGCCTTCAGCACCCGGGTGTGCACGCGGTGCTCGAGGGCAGCGAGCTGCCGGCGAAGTACGGCGTCATACCGTGGACGCAAGACGAGAACGCGCTCGCGGTCGACAAGGTGCGGTTCATCGGCGACGAGGTGGCGGCGGTGGCGGCGGTCGACGAGCTGACGGCCGAAGAGGCGATCGAGCTGATCGACGTCGAGTATGAGGTGCTGCCGGCGCTGGTCGAGCCCGAGGCGGCGCTGGCCGAAGAGGCGCTGAAGATTCACGAGCAGAACAAGCGCGGCAACATCACGAAGCACGTCGATCTGGCCTTCGGTGACGTGCAGGCCGCGCTCGGGGCGAGCGCGGCGGTCGCCGAGCAAGACTTCTTCTACGCGGGCTCGACGCACGCTCCGATCGAGCCGCACTGCGCGATCGGCCACTACGACGCCGAGGGCAACCTCACCGTGTGGAGCTCGACGCAGATCGCGCACTACGTGCACCGCGAGCTCGCGAAGGTGCTGCAGCTCGACCCGGCGCGCATTCGGGTGATTCAGCCGTTCATCGGCGGGGCGTTCGGGGGCAAGTCAGACCCGTTTTCGCTCGAGTTCGTGGTCGCGAAGCTGTCGATGAAGACGGGCCGACCGGTGAAGTGCCTGTGGACGCGCGAAGAGGTCTTCTGGGCGCACCGCGGCCGGCACCCGATGAAGATGAAGTTCAAGGTGGGCCTGTCGAAAGAGGGGCGCATCGAGGCGGTCGACTCGAAGATCTTGATCGACGGCGGCGCGTACTCGAGCTTCGGCCTGGTGACGGCGTACTACTCGGGGCAGCTGCTGACCGGGCCGTACCAGTTCGGCACGTACCACTTCGACTCGACGCGGGTGTTCACGAACAAACCGCCGTGCGGCCCGAAGCGTGGGCACGGCAGCGTGCAGCCGCGGTTCGCGTTCGAGGTCGCGCTCGACATGGCGGCCGAGAAGCTGGGGCTCGACCCGATCGAGGTGCGGCGAAAGAACTTCATCGGCGAGCAGACGAAGACGGTGAACGGGCAAACCATCACGTCGAACGGCTTCTTGCAGTGCCTCGAGGCGGTCGAGCGGGCGTCGGGCTGGCGCGAGAAGAAGGGCAAGCTCGGCTTCGGGCGCGGGCTGGGCGTGGCGGGCTCGATGTACATCTCGGGCACGGCGTACCCGATCTACCCGAACGAGATGCCGCAGTCGGGCATTCAGGTGAAGCTCGATCGCAGCGGCAAGGTGACGATCTATTCCGGAGGGTCGGACATCGGGCAGGGCACGAACTCGCTGCCGGCGTTCTTGATCTCGGAAGAGATCGGCTGCGACCCGCGCGACTGCACGGTGGTGGTGAGCGACACCGACCTGACGCCGGTCGACCTGGGCGCGTACTCGAGCCGCGGCACGTTCATGATCGGGCTCGCGTGCGTCGAGGCGGGGCAGCGGCTGTGGGTGCAGCTTGCGCAGGCGGTGGCCGAGAAGTGGAAGGTGTCACCCGCGGCGATCGAAGGCCGGCTCGGCACGATCACGGGGCCGGGCGGGCTCAGCATGACCTTTCGCGAAGCGGTGCAGCTGGCCGAGGCGAAGTTCGGCACGCTCGGCGCGACGGGGAGCTACCGTACGCAGAAGCTCGGGGCCGACTACCGAGGCGGTACGATCGGCGCTTCGCCGGCGTACAGCTTCACGGCGCACGTCGCCGAGGTGAACGTCGACGTCGAGACGGGCGTGTGGAAGGTCGAGAACATCTGGGCGGCGCACGACTGTGGGCGTGCGATCAACCCGACGCTGGTGCAGGGGCAGATCGAAGGCAGCGTGTACATGGGCTTCGCGGAAGCCGCGATGGAAGAGATGACGTACCTCCCGTCGGGGCTGCACCGCGGGCCGTCGCTGCTCGACTACCGAATTCCGACGACGCTCGACACGCCCGAGATCAGCTCGCACATCGTCGAGAGCGTCGACCCGACGGGGCCGTTCGGCGCGAAAGAGGCCGGCGAGGGGCCGCTGCACGCGGCGATCCCCGCGATCTCGAATGCGATCTACGACGCCGTCGGCGTACGCCTCACCGAACTGCCGTTTCACCCCTCGAAGTTGCTCGCTCTTCTGAAGCAGAAACAGACACCGGTCGCCACCCATGTTGACCCTCCCGCCATTTCAGTACCATCGACCTACGAGCGTCGCTGAGGCGGTCGCGCTCCTCGGGGAGCACGGCGGCAAGGCGAAGCTGATCGCCGGCGGCACCGACCTGGTGCCGAACATGAAGCACCGGCTGCACACCCCCGAGCACGTCATCGGGCTGCGCGACGTGGCCGAGCTGCACCGGGTGGGGTCGCGCGATGGGGCGCTGACCATCGGTGCGATGGTGACGCTGGCCGACCTCGCGCGCGACGAGCGGGTGAGCGCGATCTTCCCCTCGCTCACCAAGGCCGCGTCGCAGATTGCGGGGCCGCAGCTGCGCGAGATGGGCACGGTCGGCGGCAACCTCGCGCTCGACACGCGGTGCGTCTACTACAACCAGACCTACTTCTGGCGGAAGGCGCTCGGCTACTGCCTGAAGAAAGACGGCACGGTCTGCCACGTGGTGAAGGGCGGGCAGAAGTGTGTCGCGGCGGCGTCGAACGACACGGCGCCGGTGCTGATCGCGCTGGGGGCGACGGTGCGGCTGGTGAGCCCACGCGGTGCGCGTGAGGTGCCGCTCGATCAGTTCTACGTGGCCGACGGCGTGAAGAACACGGTGCTCGAGCCCGACGAGCTGCTCACCGAGGTGCGGGTGCTCTTGCCGCAGGGCCGGCTGGTGAACGGGTACCAGAAGCTGCGCATTCGGGCGTCGATCGACTACCCGTCGCTGACGGTGGCGGTGGCGGCGTGGCTCGAGAAAGACGGGAGCGCCCAGTGGATTCGAATGGTGCTCTCGGCGCTGGGGTCGCGGCCGCACCCGGTGAAGCGCATCGAGCACCTGTTCGGCAAGCCGATCGATGCGGCGGCGATCGAAGAGCTGGGGCAGGCGGCGTTCAAGCAGTGCCACCCGCTGACGAACATCAACGTCGATCCCGGGTGGAGACGTCAGATGATCCCCGTGTTCGTGCGCCGGGCCTGGGCGCAGGCGCTCGCGATCAGATCGTAGGCGCTACCCGCGCGGGGTGATGGGCGCCTTCGTGGCGCGGCCCCAGGCGACGAAGGCGGCGAGGCCCGCGAGCACCAGGTTGATGGGCAGCGCCGCGAACTCGCCTCGCATCACGTGGAAGCCGGCGGCGAGCACCATGACGAGGGCGAGGCCTGCGCCGGCCGCCGCCGTCAGCTTCGGCATGATGCGCGTGGCCGCCGGCACGATGAGGCCGATGCCGCCGAGCAGCTCCGAGAGGCCGATGAAGCGGGTCATGCCGACGCCGACGGCGACCGTCCACGGCATGCGGTCGGCGAGCGACTCGAACGGTGAGAAGGCCTTGGTGGCGCCGGCGAAGGCGAACATCAGGCCGAGCAGCACCTGCACGACCCACAGCGCGATGTGCAGGCCCTTGCTGCGGGCGGGAGCTTCAGCGGTTGCCATGGCGTTACCCTTCGTGAGTCGGTTACGATTTGTGCCCGACGTACTAACCGTCACCGGGTGTTCACACAAGCAGGCACATTCATGTCACCGGGAAACAGAGATGGAACCTGCGTCGCCATGCGTGAGGTGCTGAACCGCGTCGGCGACAAGTGGAGCGTGCTGGTGATCGGCGTGCTCGGCGGCGGGCCGAAGCGGTTCAGCGAGATTCAGCGCACGATCGAGGGCATTTCGCAGCGCATGTTGACGCTGACGGTGCGGGGGCTCGAGCGCGATGGCCTCGTGACGCGCACGGTGACGCCGACGATACCGCCGCGGGTCGACTATGCGCTCACGCCGCTCGGGCGCACGCTGCTCGAGCCCGTCAGCGTGCTCGCGAAGTGGGCGATGAAGAATCGCGAGAAGATTCAGGCGGCCCGGGATCGCTACGACCGCGGGTGAAGCGACGCGACGTCTCACTGCGCGCTGCCAGAGAACCCGCTCCGACGACCGCACGCTCCCTCGCTGCACGACAGCTGACAGGCGACGGCCGGCTTTTTCGTGACGCTCAGTCTGCCATTCGCAGCTGCATCGACATGGCCCGCGGAACCTGCAGGTGCCAGCGACGCGCGTAGTAGCCCCCCGGAGCGCGGTCGCGCGTCGCGTACGTCGTCTCTCTCGGGCTGCGGCGCTCGAGCTCCGCGAGCTGCCCGCGAACCTCCGACCGCTCGGGTCTCGACGCCAGCAACAGCCCGACCCGCGCACACCCCGCCGGCCCGGCTCGTTGCAGTGCCTCCCGAGCGACAGCTTCCACGTCGAGCGTCGCTCTCGCCAGCAGCGAATCGAACAGCCCCTCCAGCGGCGGCGCTCGATCGAGATCATCGAAGCAGTCGACGATCGTCCGCTCCAGCGTCGTCACCGCCACCTCGTGCCCGTCGCGCACCAGGTTCTTCACGAACCCCATTCGGCTCACCACGTCGCCTGTCTCGGGCTCGACGACAGAACGGAACGCTACCTCGCCGAGCCACAGCGGTCGCACGTAGCGCGGCGCGAGGTCGCTGACCGAGTGGTCGAGCTCGGCGAGCCCGTGCATCAACGCAGCTCCGTCGTACGCGAGCACCGCCTCGGGGTGCAGCTTGGCTGGCAACAGCCAGGCGTCGAACGCAGGCCCGTTCACCATGTAGACGCCCTGCCTCACATTCAGCAGCACGCCGGTCTTCGCGTCGTAGTCGAGCGCGCGTTTTGCGCTTGTCGCCGAGCTCCCGACTGCCTCGTAGGCTGCGACCAGCTCGTCTCGTCGGAAGAAGGGATGTCGCGCGAAGAACGTCTGTGCTTTCACGACCGCCCCGGTGCGATTTTCGCGCCTGCGGAACCCTCGATATCGCAAGCCGGAGGGGGGTGTGGTTGGACGGGTGTGTCCCGCGTTGCGGCGGAAGCACCAATTTTGGTGCTTCGCTCGACATATGGGACAGACCCGACCGACCGCGCCCCATGGAGGCAGCTGGGGGTGAACCCGCCGTCGCATCGCCGTAGGCCGTCGGTCGGCGCCGCGAGCTCGGCGGTAATCAACCCAGGCTCTCT
>JAEUJP010000433.1 GCA_016793725.1 Myxococcaceae bacterium
TGTCGAGCGCATTCTCGGCCAGCCCGTCATCACCGCGAAGGCGAACCGCGAGCGCATGGCGACGTACGGCGTGCGCGCCGAAGACGCGTTCATGGTGCTCGGCGCCACCCGCGAGGGCGTGCGCGTCGGCACGGTGTACGAGGGCCCGCGCCGCTTCGACCTGAAGGTGATTCAGCCGCCCGAGCAGCCGACCATCGACGGCGTCGCGGCGCTGCGCGTCGAGACCATGCGCGGTGACACGGTGCGCCTCGAAGACGTGCTCGACATCACCGAGACCGACGGCCCCGCCTCGGTGCGCCGCGTCGACCGCCAGCGCGCGGTGCGCGTCGACGTGAACCTGCGCGGCCGCGACCTCTTGTCGTGGGTGAACGAAGCGCAGGCGAAGGTGAAAGAGAAGCTGCCGCTCGAGTCGGGCTACACCGTGCTGTGGGGCGGCCAGTTCGAGAACTTCGAGCGCGCGTCGGCGCGCCTGCGCATCGTGGTGCCCATCGTCATCGCGATCATCTTCGGCATGCTGCTGCTCATGTTCCGCAGCGTGCGCATGAGCTCGGCGGTGTTCGCGACCGTGCCCCTCGCGCTCACCGGCGGCATGTTGGGCCTGCTCGTGCGCGGCATGCCCTTCAGCCTCTCGGCCGCCGTCGGGTTCATCGCGCTCGGCGGCATCGCGGTCTTGAACGGCGTCGTCATCGGGCAAGAGGTGCAGCGGCTGTTGCTCAAGGGCTACGACGTGACGACGGCCGTGGTGTCGGGCACCTCGACCGTGGTTCGCGCGGTGCTGTCGACCGCCGCCGTGGCCGCGCTCGGCTTCTTGCCGATGGCGCTGTCGACGGGCGCCGGTTCAGAGGTGCAGCGGCCGCTGGCGACCGCGGTCGCCGTCGGGGTCGCGCTCGGCGCGTTCACGACGCTCGCCGTGCTGCCCGGCATTCTGGTCGAGCTGCTCAAGGGTTACGTCGTGCCCGTGCCGGTGGCGCAAGACCGGCGGGCGGGTGATCGCCAGGCGGCTGCTCCGCACGGGTGATTTGCGTCTAGACAGGTCGAGGCGATACGCCTCGAGCTCATGTCGCCCCGCAGGCTCGTCGCCGCAGCGCTGCTGATGTTCGTCGCGTGCGACCGCGGCACCGTCACGCCCATCGCCGACGAGCTCGACGTCTCGCCCGCCTCGCTCGACTTCGGCGACGTCTACCTCGGCTTCCCCGCGACGAAGGTCATCGGCGTCGGCAACCGCACCGTCGCCGATCGCCGGCTCGATGTCGTCGTGACCGGGCCGTTCTGGGCACCACCTCAGCTGCTCGTGCCCGGCGGCGCCCAGGTCGAGCTCGCCGTGACGTTCACGCCCGACACGACCGGCTCGGCCACCGGCACCCTTTCCATCAGCGAGGGCGGCGAACCTCTGACGGTCGCGCTGCGCGGCAACGGCCTCGACGTGCCCGCCTGCGCCGCGGCCCCGGCCTGCCGTGTCAACGTCTTCGAGGTCGCCGCGGGCGCGTGTGTCGAGCGCGTCGCGGGCGACGGCACGACGTGCACGAACGTGTGCATCGCGAACGGCACCTGCTCGAGCGGGGTCTGCCTCGGCACCAGCTCGGGCTGCGACGACGGCGACCGCTGCACCACCGACGCGTGTGACCCCGCGCGCGGCTGCACGCACCTGCCGGTCGAGTGCGCGATGCCTTCGAACCCGTGCAAGGCGGCGGCATGCGACCCGGTGCTCGGCTGCACCGAGGCCGACGTGCGCGACGGCACCTCGTGCGGCCCTTCAGACTGCGTCACCTCGCGCGTGTGTGTGCTCGGCGCGTGTCAGGCCCTCGCGACCCCCGACGGCACGAGCTGCGGCACGGCGACGCCGTGCCAGGCCCAGGGCAGCTGTGCGCGGGGGGCGTGCGTGAGCGCTCCGCGGTCGGTGATGAACGAGCTGTGGGGCTACACCTTCCCCTCGATTCCGTATTTCGAGGGCGTGTCTGACGCCGCCCAGAACCTGTACTGGTTCGAGTGCGGCGCCGTGTGCTCGGCCGTGTCGTTCACGCGCGAGGGCGTCGAGCGCTGGCGCACGGGGGTCGCAAACCTGCCCGAAGTGCAGCAGCACCTGCTCGAGGGAAACCGGCTCTTCGCGAGGTCGCGCGACCGGCTCATCGCGCTCGAAGCGAGCGACGGGTCGGGGCTGTGGTCGGTGGCGATGACACCCGAGCCGGCGGGCGCTCCT
>JAEUJP010000470.1 GCA_016793725.1 Myxococcaceae bacterium
TTGGCACCTCGGAAGGGAGTGCCAGACATCCCATGTCTCGACCGCCGTTCTGCGTCGGCTGGTGTGTCGATGCATGACGTCGCCGGAGCAGCAGGCCGGAGGCCACGGCACGGGGTTCATGCTAGTCAGTCGCGAATGCGCTCCCCCGGTCGTGCCGCAGTGGTCGCAGGTCTGCTGTTTCTGATGACGGGCTGCCCGGGCCCCGAGACAGCAGATGGTGGGTTTGCCGGCGGCGCGGCGACGGCTGGCGGCGGAACCG
Source organism: Myxococcaceae bacterium (assembly GCA_016793725.1). Classification (GTDB taxonomy): domain Bacteria; phylum Myxococcota; class Myxococcia; order Myxococcales; family Myxococcaceae; genus Xiheicaenimonas; species Xiheicaenimonas phototrophica. Next base: position 260 of record JAEUJP010000470.1, read on the forward strand.
CGACGGCAGGCGGTGGTAACGCGACCGCGGGGGGGGCGGCAGCCGGCGGAGCAGCGACGGCGGGTGGCGGCACGGCCACAGCGGGAGGTACGGCAACGGCAGGCGGTGGCGCCGCGACGGCGGGTGGTGCGGCCGGCGGTGCCGTGACGCCGATACTCGTCATCGACCGCAACGCGCTGCGCTTCGACACCGAGCTCGGCGGCGCCAGCTGGGTGCGCACGGCGCCGCAGCAGACGCTCGCCCTCAGCAACGGCGGCGCGAGCAACCTCATGGTTCAGAGCGTCACGGTCGGCGGCACCGACTCGGCGGCCTTCGCGGCGACGCTCATGACGCCGGCGACCGTGACGGCCGGCAGCCAGGCCTTCGTGCGCGTCATCTTCTCGCCCACCCAAGAGCGCCAGTACTCCGCGACGCTCACCGTCGCCTCGAACGCCGTGAACGCGCCGAGCCAGGTCATCACGCTCGCGGGCAACGCGCTCGACGGGGGTTCGTTCATCGTCAGCTCCACCTCGAACCCCGAGTGCCGCGGCTCGAGCTGTGCCTCGCCGCCGTACCTGGGCACGAGCACTGCGGTGCCGGCGACATGGCTGACCTACGCAGACGACGGGTCGAAGCTCACGTACCTCGACGACGCCGACGGCGACATGCGCGTCGATACCCTCGACAACTGCCCGTTCAACAGCAACACGGCGCAAGCTGACGGTGACGGCGACGGTGTCGGCGACGCCTGCGACAACTGCACCGGCGCGTCGAACGCTGCTCAGCTCGACACCGATGGTGACGCGACGGGTGACGTCTGTGACCCCGACCTCGACGGTGACGGTCACTCGAATGCAACCGACAATTGTGTGGCTTTGCCGAACCCCGACCAGCTGCGCACCAACACGTCGTCGAGCCTCGGCGACGCGTGCAACGCCGACGATGACCTCGACGGCATCCTCGATGGCATCGACAACTGCCCGCTCATCGCGAACCCCACGCAGGTGCTTCCCAGCGGGGTCTGCCGTGTCGACGGCGACAACGACAACGTCGCTGACAACTTCGACAACTGCCCCGGCGCCGCCAACTCCAACCAGGCCGACACCGACCTCGACGGCCTCGGCGACGTCTGCGACCTCGACCGCGACAACGACGGCGTGCTCAACGCAGGCGACAACTGTCTGACCGTGCGCAACCGCGACCAGACCGACGACGACGGCGACGGCATCGGTGACGCGTGTGACCCCACCTACTGCGTCGTCATCGACCCCGCGACGCCCGGCCTGTGCCTCGACCCGCAGCTGCCGTTCACGGTCAGCGGCGGCGGCGCCGTCACGGTCACGGTGAATCAGCGGTTTCGCCTGCCGCTCTTCGCGAACCGCAACGGCGCAGGCATTCGCTACACGTGGAGCGTCATGTCGCGGCCCGCAGGCAGCGTCGCGGCCGTGCTCTCGCCGACCGGTGGGGTCGCGCTCAGCCGCCGCTGGCAGTACGCGTACGTCGACGGGCGCGTGCCCAGCTTCACGCCCGACCGCGCCGGCACCTACGTGATGCAGCTGCAGGCCACGCTCGTACACCCCGACCGCGCGTTCCCCGCGGCGAACAGCGCCATCGCGACGATGCGGCTCGATGCGCAACCTTAGAGTTTTTCTACGCCGACCCTAGAGAAAACCTGGGCTGGCACCGACACGGGCGTCGCACACGGGAATTCAGCGCGCGAGTGATCGCGGCGCGTTCGGTGGTGGCACGTGAGCTGCTCTGCCCGCGTGCACCATGGCCGGCCGGCTCTCGTTCGTCGTGATGATGTTCGCCGTCGTACCTGCAGCGCACGCGTGGGACGTGGTCGGCTACGTGAGCCTCCGCCTCGTCTCGGAGGTCAGCATCGGGCCGATGGTGAAGCTCAGCTCCGAGGCGAGCAGCGAGTCGACGCGGGCCCAGAACGGAGCCGAGCGCCGCGCCGAGGCGAAGCCCGACGAGCCGTTGGACCCCGCGGCACCCCGCGCGTGCTCGTCGAACGACGTGTGCGACGACGGGCAGCGCTGCGTGAACGGGAGCTGCGAGTTTCCGCCCGAGCCTCCGCCCGCGCCGCAGCAGCCGCCGATGATGCTCGAGCGGCAGAAGGCCACCGAGCTGTACCTGCGCGCCCACGCGGCGCAGCTGAAGCAAGACGTGGCGCTGGGTGACGGCCCCATCGTCGCGGCGCTGTCGGTGACCGAGCACCTGCCCCGCGCTGCGCTCGGCCGCGTGCTGCGCGCGAACCACCGGGAGCTCTTGAAGCTGATCGGCGATGACTGCGACGAAGAGTGGGCGGGCACGTTCTTGCGCCGCGTCACCGAGCTGTCGCGCGGGAGCCGCCGCACCTGATTCTGCTCTGCCTGCTGGCCATCTCGCCGGCAGACCTCGCCTCGCGCGGCCTCGTGCTGCGACCGTTTGAAGGCGGGTCCGACGCGGTGCTCGAAGACGTCGAGCTCGGGTTGGAGGCGCTGCCCGAGCCGCTGCGCACGTTTCCCGGTGAGCCGCTCGAGCTCGAGCTTCACCGTGCCCACGTTGCAGGCGACGACGCGCGCGCGACCGCGTGGCTGCGCGACGTGCCGGAGCAAGAGCGCGAGCGGCTGTGGCGACGGCGCGCCGTGGTGCACGCGGTCATTCGCCGCTGGGACGAGCGCCTCGCGTGGAGCGCCAGCCCCGCGTGGCGTCGGCTCTCGGGGTGGAACGACGAGGGCGAAGCGTTCAACGTCTACCCGTGGGCGTTCAGCCGGCGTGAGGGCATGACCTCGCCGGCCGCCGACCTCGCGACGTTCGCCGAAGAGCTGCTGGTGCCGGCGCCCGTGGCCGTGGCGGACGAAGCCGTGCGCTGCCGTGAGCCCTCGAAGTCGCGGTTCCTCGACGAGCGTCTGCGCGCGCTCGACCCGAGCTGGCAGCCACGCCGCGAGTGCCCCGCATTCGACGCGTGGGCGCGGGCCGAGCACGTGACGCGCGTAGAGGTCGTCTTCGCGGTGCCGTCGGGCTCGATGGGGCAGGCGACGTTCGGGCACGTGCTGCTCCACTTCGTGCGCGACGACGACGGCGACGAGAGCACGGGGCAGGTGGTGCAGCTCGCGGCGCTGGTATCGCCGTTCGAGCCACGCAGCACGTACCTGACGCGCGGGCTCGGCGGCGGCTTCTTCGGCGTGTACACGGTGACCGGCTTCGGCGACATCGAGCACGAGAACCTCGGCCTCGAGCAGCGCGCGCTGCGGCGGTTCGCGCTCGACCTGACCGCCGACCAGCGCGTGCGGCTGCTCGAGCGCGCGTGGGAGCTGCAGCGCACCGGCTACATCACGTACCGCTTCTTCACGGCGAACTGCGCGACGATGTTGCGCTACCTGCTCGAGCCAGCGATGGGGCTCAAGCGCGCGCTGACCCCGTGGGAGGCGCCGACGCAGGTGCTGCAGGCGCTCGCTCCGTCGTTGACCCCCGTGGGCTACGACCTGCCGACGGGCGCGCGGGCGCGGCGGGCCGAGGCGCTGCTGTCGACCGAGACGCGGCAGGCCGACGTGCTGCTCGCGAGGCTGCGCATCGAGCGGCACCGGCTCGACCAGGCGACGCTCGAGCGGCTGAAGACCGAGCGCGCGACGCTGGACCCTGAGTGGAGGGGGCCGACGACCGACGCGCTCGTCGCGTCGCGGCAGCGGCGGTTTCAAGAGCACCCGGCCGACGAAGTGGTGGCGGCCGAGGCCGAGCTCGCCGAGTGGCTGGCGCTCGACGCGCAGCTGCGGGCGGCTCCGCGGCGGGCGCTCAGCGCGAGTGAAGAGGCGGTGGTCGAGGCCGAGCGTGTGGCGCGCGAGCGGTTCACGGCGGTGGCGCTGCAGGTGGCCGAGCTGCCCGACGCCGAGCTCGCCGACGCGAGGGAGCGAGAGCGTGCGGCGGCGCAGGCAGAGGTCGACGAGACGCTGGCGCGGTCGGTGCCCGAGAACGGCAACGGCATGGGCTCGGTGGGGTTCGGGTGGTCGACCGCGGCGGGGCTGCCGGTGATGCGGGCGAGGCTGGCGCTGCTGCGTGAAGAGCTGGGTGACCAGCGGCTCTACGGCTTCGGCTCTTCGAACGAGTGGCACCTGCTCGACGCGACGGTCGACCTGGTGCCGCGGCCCGGCGCGTTCGTGTCGCGGGCCGAGGTGAACGGGCTGTCGGTGCGGCTGCTGGGGGCGAATGGTTGGGGTTGGGGTGGGGGCGTCGACCATCTGTATGCGCTGAGCGCGCACGAGCTGGGCGGCGCGGTCGAGGGGCTGCGCGTGCTGGCGGCCGACGAGCGGCTGACGAACTTCTTCTACGTGCTGGCGGCGGTGCGCGGCGGGCTGCGCGTCGAGCCGGCGGCGGTAGCGGGCTTCGTGACGCCGAGGGCGGGGCTGGCGGCGCGGGTGCAGCTGCCGGGCTCGTTCGCGAACTGCCTGCGGTTCGAGGCGGCGTACCGGCCGCGGGTGCGGGTGGCGACGTCGGGCGTGTCGGTCGAGCACGGCGCGCTCGGCGCGGCGCGGGCGACGGTGCGGCTGGGGGCGCCCGGTGGGTTCGCGACGGCGCTGCGCGTCGATGCGCAGGTCGAGTGGTGGCAGGCGACGGGCGTCGCTGTGACGGGGTTGATCGGCGTCGAGGTCGACTGAAGCGCGATTTCGTTGTTAATCACAGCAATGTACTGGGTCAACGCCGTGGTCACGATGATGCTGCTCGGCGCGCCGGCAGAAGACCCTCGCGGCGAGGTGCAGCTCTCGACGACCGCCGGTGCAGACGTACGCTTGAGCGAGCTGCTCCGCGGTCGCCCATCGCTCATCGTCTTCGAAGACAGAGAGTCGATCGCGGTCAATCAGCACCTGAAAGACGCACTGGCTGGGCTGCGCAAGAGTGAGCTCCTCGCCAGAATTTCGGTGGTGTCGATTGCGAACGTCGCCGCCTACGACTATTTCCCCGCGCGAAACCTCGCCACCCGCGCCATCAAAGACACGGAAAAGGCGACCGGTGTTCCCGTCCACCTCGATTGGAAGGGCGCGATGACCCGGCCTCCCTGGGCATTCGCGTCACAGGGCTCGACGGTGGTGGTCGTCGACAGGGGCGGGGCCCTGAAGTTCAGCCGGTGCGGCAAGCTCGAGCCGCGAGAGGTCGACGACGTGCTCGCGCTGCTCGCGAGCCTCAGCGAGAAGAAGTGACGCCTCAAGGTCGCGAGAGGTACTCGACCGTCAGCCGAAGGGCTTCGGCGCGCTGTACGTCGCGCGTGACTGGCGAATCGCAGTCGAACTGCTCGCCCGTTCGGTCAGTGAAGCCCACGTGGTTTCCCGAGATGACTGCGGTCTCGGGCCCCGGGCGCAGCGCCGCGACGAGCTGTTTCGGCTGGTCACCCGCGATGCAGTCGTGGTCGGCGAGCAACACCAGAGAGGGTGGCGCGGGTTCCGGGAGCGGGAGGTCGAGCCGCACTGGAGCCCACAGCACCACGGGCACGTTGTGGCCCGCTGCGACGAGCAGCGCTGCACCTCCTCCCATCGAGTGGCCCACGAGCATCGGCGGCCCGGCGCCTCGTGCCCGCGCATCGGCCGCCGCCTCGGCGTAGGCCGCCTGCGCCGCGGCGAGCACCACGCCGTGATACCCCACGCGCCCCAGCCAGTAGTCGGGCAGCGCCGGTGCCCATACGACGAACCCGCGGGCCGCCAGCTGCTCGAGGGTGTGGCCGTACTGCGCCGGGGTGGTCGCGAAGCCGTGCAGAAAGACCACCGTCGGTGAGCTCGCGGTGACCGTCTCAGACCTGAACACCCGACCTTCGCCCCGCAGTTCGGTGCGTACACCCTCGGCGTCGACCGGCCACGGCAGCAGCGGCTCGCCTCGCCCGTACAGCGTTCGCGCGCACCCGCTGGCGAACAACAAGAGCACCTGGGCCCTCACCGCAGCAGCGCCTCGGCGCCCGCCAGAAAGGCCTGCCATTGCGGGAAGAAGGTCGCGTCTTGGAAGTAGGGCAGCGCCCCGGTCGAGAAGATGGTGCGGCTCCACCCGGGCAGGGCCACAAACCGGTCGGCGCGCCGGTAGTCGGTGAAGTCGCCGCGGGTGCCGTGCGCGAGCCACACCGGCGGCGGCAGGGCCTCGTACAGCGCGTCGGTGTCGGCACTGAAGAGGTGCCCCGACAAAAAGGCGAGCGGCGCGAAGTGGGCGCCGCTGGCCCGCGCAGTCTCGACGGCCGAACGAAAGACGGCTTCGTCGATGGCCCGCTCGGCCCAGGTGCGCTCGAGGAAGTAGCGAATCACCGCTGGCCGCCTCAGCAGCGAGAACATCGAGGTGCCGACCAGCGGTGTCTTCAACAAGGGCAGCATGCCGGGCACCGCGCGCGTCGACCCGATAGCCCCATCGCGCGCCCGGCTGCCGTCGAAGCCGGTCGGGCTGACCAGCGTGACCGACGCGGGCGGGGGCCCTTCGCCCGCTGCGCGGGCGACGAACTCGCACGCGAGCGAGACCGCGAGCACGTGCACCCGGGGGCTGTGGGTCGCGCGTCGCACCTCGGCGAGCGCGTCGAGCACCGCGTCGGTCATCAGCCTCGGGGTGTAAGGCCGGTCGCTGCGCTCCGAGGCCCCGAAGCCGGGCAGGTCGAGCGCGTAGGTCGGCCGTACCGTCGACGAGAGCTCGAACAGTGGCCGTACCTCTGCCGCCGAGGCCGCCGCGTTCACGCTGTGGAGCAGCAGCACCGGCCACCCGCGCTCCGGCCCCGCGCGGAACAGACACAGGTTCCCGCTCCGCGCGGTGCGCACCCTGACCGGCTCGCCGTCGACGCTCTGGAAAAGTGTCAATGCGAGTTGACACATATCAGTGTCAATGAGACCATGCAGGGGTTTTCGAACCAGGAGCTTCAATGCAGCGTTCGTTGAGCTGGGTGAGCATCGTGCGGCTGGGTCTGGTGCAGACGGCGCTCGGTGCGGTCGTGGTGCTGACCACCTCGACGTTGAATCGCGTCATGGTGGTCGAGCTGGCGCTGCCGGCGATGTTGCCTGGGGCGCTGGTGGCGCTCCATCACGCGATGCAGCTGCTGCGGCCGCGTATGGGGCATGGCTCTGATGGCGGCCGCCGGCTCACACCGTGGATTTTGGGTGGCATGGCCGTGCTGGGTGTGGGTGGGGTGGGAGCGGCGCTCGGTACGGCCTTGATGCCCTCGGTGATGTGGGCGGGGCTCGCGCTGAGCGCGGTGTCGTTCGCGCTGATCGGTGCGGGTGTCAGCTCGGCGGGAACCTCGCTGCTGGTGATGTTGGCCAAGCGCGTCGCGCCCGGGCGCAGGGGCGCGGCCGCCACCGTCGTGTGGATGATGATGATCTTCGGCTTCGCCCTCACCGCGACCCTGGTCGGCAAGCAGCTCGAGCCGTTCTCGATGAACAAGCTCATCGTCGTCGCGCTCGCGGTCTCGCTCATCGCCTTTGCCGTCGCGGCCCTCGCGCTGTGGGGCGTCGAGGGCCGGGAGCCCAGCGGCGAGAGCGAGCCCGAGCCGCGAGGCAGATTTTCCCAGACGCTGCGAGAGGTCTGGGCAGAACCCGACGCCCGCCGCTTCACCGTGTTCGTCTTCGTCTCGATGCTCGCCTACAGCGCACAAGACCTCGTGCTCGAGCCGTTCGCAGGCTCGTCGTTCGGGTTTTCACCCGGCGAGTCGACGAAGCTGTCGGGCGTGCAGCACGCTGGAGTTTTCGCCGGCATGCTGCTCGTCGCGGTGCTGAGCCTGGTCTTCAAAGACTCGCTCAAACGTTTTGTGCTCGGCGGGTGCTTCGCGTCTGCCATCGCGATGGGTGGGCTGGTGGTCGCCGGGCTCAACGGCGGCGGGTCGTGGCCGCTCAAGCAGAACGTCTTTCTGCTCGGCGCCGCCAACGGCGTGTTCTCGATCGCCGCCATCGGCGCCATGATGGCGCTCGCCTCGCAGGGCAAGAGCTCACGCGAAGGTGTTCGAATGGGGCTGTGGGGCGCTGCGCAGGCCATCGCATTCGGCGCGGGCGGCTTCCTCGGCACGGTCGTCGTCGACGCAGCGCGCGCCCTGGGCGCCTCGGGAGGCCACGCCTACGCGGTCATCTTCGCGCTCGAGACGCTGGGCTTCTTCGCCGCGTACGCGCTCGCTGCGGGCGTGACGATGCCAGTCTCTGGCCGCGGCAGCGCTGCCCGCTCGGCGGCCGCGCCCGCGGTGGTCCCCTCACCTGTGAGCGGCCAGACCCGCTCGGCTGCGTGACCCATGAGCCCCGACGCCACCCACCTCGTCTTCGACGCCGCCAGGCCGCGCTCGAGCCCGGCGCTGCGCACGGTGCTGACGTCGCTGTTCGTGCTGTTCATGCTCGCCTCGGCGCACCTGCTGATGGTGGTCATCAACGCGGCCGAGCACGCCTGGTCACCGCCGCTGCCGGCTGAAGGGCCGAGCGCTCGCATGTTCAACGATCGACCGCTCGCCGAAGAGCTCGAGCTGCTGGTCGCCAAGGCCCGCGTCGCCGAGCACCGTGAGGTGCTCGCAGCGACCCTCGCTCGGGTTCGCGCCGGTGACCCGCTCGAAGTGAAGACCCTGCCGGTGACCCGGTTTCTCGTCTGGGTTTCGCTGCTGCTCGTCGCCGCGGGCGCGGTGCTGCTCTGGCTGAGCGCGCGGCTGAAGAGCGACGCGACCCAGTCGATTCTGGGCATCTTCGCCGGCAACCTGCTGTGGACGGGCGGGGTCGAATACGGGCTCGTCATCGCCGCGCGCGCGCTGGGCATCGGCAAGTCGCTGGCCGTCGTCGATGGTGCGGTCGTGGCGACGTACGGCGAGTACGTGCTGCTCAAGCACACCTGGGGCCCGCTGCTGCTCATCATCGGGTACATCGCGTTTCTCGAGTCGTCGCGGTGCCCGCTGTTCCTCTGGCCTCGCGAGAAGCTGCGGCTGATGCGGGGCGCCACGGTGAGCGGCCGCATCGACAACTATGGCCCTCGCAGCGCGTTTCAGTATTCGACCACGGTGTGGGCGTTCTACCTGCTGCTCTTGTGGGCCTACGATGACCGGGTCGCGGGTGTGCACAGCCTCTTCACCCAGCTGCTGCTGGTGACGGCCATCGCGGGCTCGCTGTACTGCGTGAAGCGGCTCCACGAGCAGACCGGCTGGGGGCCGGCCGTGCGCTACGCGGTGGGCGCAATGATTGTGGTGTGGACCCCCATCGAGGTGCTCGGCAAGTGGGGCGTGCTGCGAGAGCCCTGGCTGCTGCTGCGCAGTGAGACGCTGCTGGTGTTCTTCGGTGGCCTCGCGCTCGGCACGGTGTGGCTGTGGCGCGCCCAGCGCAGGGCGCCGCGCGACACACCCGCCGTGCCGGCTCCCGAGGCTCATCAACCCCCGCGCCTGCCGCCATTCGGCACCCGGGCAACCCAGAGAGTGTGAACCGTGGCCCACTACCCCTTCTCGGCGCTGGTCGGCCAAGACGACCTCAAGCTCGCGCTGCAGCTCGCGGCCGTCGACCCGGCCATCGGCGGCGTGCTCGTCTTCGGTGACCGCGGCACCGGCAAGTCGACCGCGGTGCGCGCCCTGGCAGCTCTGCTGCCCCAGATGCAGGCGGTCGTTGGGTGCCCCTGGCACTGTGACCCCGGCCCCCGTCAGGCCTGCTCACCCGGCTGCCCGGGCGGCTCGCCCGGGCGCAAGACCGAAGCGCTCGCCGTGCCCGTCGTCGACCTGCCGCTGGGCGCGACCGAAGACCGGGTGGTGGGTGCGCTCGACCTCGAGCGCGCGCTGACCCAGGGCGAGCGCGCCTTCTCTCCGGGGCTCCTGGCGCGCGCACACCGCGGCTTTCTCTACATCGACGAGGTGAACCTGCTCGCCGACCACCTGGTCGACCTCTTGCTCGACGTCGCGGCGTCGGGCGAAAACGTCGTCGAGCGCGAGGGCTTGAGCGTGCGACACCCCGCACGGTTCGTGCTCATCGGCAGCGGCAACCCCGAAGAGGGCGAGCTGCGCCCGCAGCTGCTCGACCGCTTCGGCCTGTCGCTCGACGTCAAGACTCCGCAAGAGCTGCCGACACGCATCGAGGTGGTGAAGCGGCGCACGGCGTTCGAGCTCGACCCCGGGGCGTTCACCCGGCAGTGGGCCAAAGACGAGGCGGTGCTCCGTGAGCGACTGAGCGCAGCCAGGGGCCGGCTGCGCGAGGTCGCGGTGCCAGACGCGGCCGTGGCCCGGGCTGCCGAGCTGTGCCAGGCCCTCGGCACCGACGGCCTGCGCGGCGAGCTCACGCTGGTGCGGGCGGCGCGGGCCTGCGCGGGCCTCGACGAGGCCTCAGAGGTGTCAGACGCGCAGCTCCGCCGGGTCGCGCCGCTCGCGCTGAGGCACCGCCTGCGCCGCAACGTGCTCGACGACGTCGGCTCGAGCGCGCGCATCGACAAGGCCGTCTCGCAGGTCTTCGGCTGACCATGCAGCCCGAGCGAGGCGAGGCGGTGCCGGCTCCTCCCGCTCCCGACTGGGCTGACCTCGTCCGGGCGTTCGAGCTCTTCCTGGTGGCGCCTCACGCGCTCGGCGGCGTCTTGCTCCGCTCGGCGGCCGGGCCGCAGCGAGACGCGGTGCTCGCCTGGCTCGAGCCTGCGCGGCTGCACCGGCTCCCGCTCCACGTCACCGCAGACCGCCTGCTCGGCGGCCTCTCGCTGGCAGAGACCCTGAAAGCCGGTCGGCCGGTGCACGAGCGCGGGGTGCTCGCCGCGGCCGACGGCGGCGTCGTGCTCGTGCCGATGGCCGAGCGCCTCGAGCCGCTCGTCACCGCCCAGCTCTGCGCTGCCCTCGACCACGGCGAGCTGCACGTGGCGCGCGACGGCCTCGTCGCACGCGAGCCGTGCCGCATCGGAGTCGTCGCCCTCGACGAAGGGGTCGACGACGAGCGCGTGCCCGCGTCGCTGAGCGACCGGCTCGCGCTGCAGGTCGACCTCACCCGCACCGACCCCCGCGCGCTGCCCGACGTGGCGCCTCACCGCCAGCGCGTCGACTCGGCGCGTGCGGCGTTCTTTCGGGTGCAGGTGCCCGACGCCGTGGTCGACGCGCTGTGCGGTGCCGCCTTCGCGCTCGGCGTCGATTCGCTCAGAGCGGTGGCGAAGGCCGCGGTGGTGGCGCGCGTGCACGCGGCGCTCTGCGGCCGCGACCTCGCCACCCCTGAAGATGCGGCCCAGGCGGCGCGCTGGGTTCTCGCTCCGCGCGCGACCCGCCTGCCGTCCGAGCCACAGCCTCCGGCCGAGCCCCCCCCTCCGCAAGACTCCGAGAGCGGCGGCGACGAAGAAGAGCCACCCGACGGGCAGGCTCCCCTGGGCGACGTGGTGCTCGCCGCCGCGCTGAGCGCGATGCCGCGGGGCCTGCTCGACGCGCTGAAGGCGGGCGGGGCGCCGCCCCGGTCGAACGCCCGCAGGCAAGGCCGCGCTGGAGCGGCGCGAACCGGGCAGCTGTCTGGCCGGCCCTCCGGAGTTCGGGCGGGGCGCCCGGGCGACGAGGGCCGCGTCGACATTCTGGCGACGCTGCGCGCCGCTGCGCCGTGGCAGACCCTGCGCGGGCGCAAGAGCGGCGGGCGAATCGAGGTGCGCCCGGGTGACTTTCAGGTGCGGCGCGTCGTGCAGCGCACCGAGACGTGTGTCGTGTTCGTGGTCGATGCCTCGGGCTCGGCGGCCCTGCAGCGCCTCGCCGAGGCGAAGGGCGCGGTCGAGCGCACGCTCGCCGACTGCCACGCGCGGCGCGACCATGTGGCGCTGGTCGCGTTCAGGGGCGACAGCGCCGCGCTGCTGTTGCCGCCGACGCGGTCGCTCACCCGGGCACGAAGGTGCCTCGAGGGGCTGGCCGGCGGAGGCGCGACGCCACTCGCCGCGGGAATTTCGCTGGGTCTGCAGGTCGCGCTGGAGGCGCGCGCGCGCGGCCGTACCCCGGCGATGGTGGTGATGTCTGACGGGCGGGGCAACGTCGCGCTCGACGGAGCGGCGGGCTCGGCCATGGCGATGCGCGACGCGCAGCTCACGGCGACGGCGGTGCGCACAGCCGCTGTCGCGGCGCTCTGGCTCGACACGTCGCCCCGACCGAGAGAGAGCGGCGAGCAGCTCGCCGCGCAGCTCGGCGCAACGTATTTGCACCTGCCGTACGCCGACGCCCCGAGCGTCGCGCAGCAGGTGCGCCTCACGTCACACCCCAGCAACCCACCTTCAAGAGAGTGAGCTGACCGTGCCCGACCGCATCGAGCTTGCGTTGCACGACGTCTTGGCAAGGGCCGCCGAAGGGGCGCCTGCGAGGCTCACCGCGGCGCTCAGGCACGCGGTGTTCCCGGGCGGCGCGCGGGTGCGGCCGCAGCTGTGCCAGGCCGTGGCGGCCGCTTGCGGCGACGACGCGCCGGCGCTGACCGACGCCGCGTCAGCGGCGCTCGAGCTCTTGCACTGCGCTTCGCTGGTGCACGATGACCTGCCGTGCTTCGACGACGCGTCGCTGCGCCGTGGCCGGCCGGCGGTGCACCGCGCACACGGCGAGGCGATGGCGGTGCTCGCCGGCGACGCGCTCATCGTGCTCGCGTTCGAGGCGCTGGCCACCGCGAAGGGGCCTGCGGCGCGCGTGGCGAAGCTGGTGGCGGCGTTCGCGCGCGCGGCGGGCACGCCGTACGGGCTGGTGGCCGGCCAGGCTTGGGAGAGCGAGCGCGGGGCGCCGCTCGAGCGCTACCACCGCGCGAAGACCGGCTCGCTGTTCGTGGCAGCCGTCAGCGCGGGCGCGCTGAGCGCCGGGCATGACCCGGCGCCGTGGCAGGCGGTGGGCGACTGCCTCGGCCGCGCGTACCAGCTGGCCGATGACCTGCTCGACGTGTGTGCGACCCCGGCAGAGGCCGGCAAGCCCACCGGGCAAGACTGGCGCGCCGGCCGACCCAACGCGGTCTTTCACCTCGGCGTGCACGGCACCGTGACACAGCTGCGCGAGCTCGTCGCCGCCGCCGCTGCTGCCGTGCCCGCGTGTGCGGGCGCCGACGCTTTGCGCGCACTGGTGTTCCGCACCTCCGAGCGGCTGGTGCCGGCGGCGCTGAAGCAGACGGCCGCGTGAGCTTCGAGCCCCAGAAGATTGCGATGACTGCACCGCTCACGGCGGCTCGGGGCCCGACCCTTCGCGACCGCTGGGTCGCGCTTCGAAACCGGTTGCTCTCGAAGCCCGGGTTTCAGCGCTGGGCGGCGCGCTTTCCGCTCACCCGTTTCATCGCACGGTCGCAGGCCGCCTCGGTCTTCGACCTCTGCGCAGGCTTCGTCTACTCCCAGGTGCTCGCGGCGATGGTGCGCCTGTCGTTGCTCGAGCTCTTGCGACAAGGCCCCCAAGAGCTCGAGGTGCTCGCCTCGGTCGTCGGGCTGCCGCGAGCCGGCGCGCGGAGGCTCCTCGATGCCGCGGTCGCACTGGGGCTCGTCGAGCGGGCCTCTGCGGGGCGCTACGCACTCGGGCTCAAGGGGGCGCTCCTCGCCGGCAACCCCGGCGCGCTGAAGATGGTCGAGCACCACGCGCTCCTGTATCGCGACCTCGAAGACCCGGTCGCGCTCCTTCGGGGCGACCGCCCCGACACGCTCCTGCGCCGCTTCTGGGCCTACCGCGACGGCGATGGAGGCGGCGTCGAGGGCTACTCGCGGCTGATGGCCGACTCCATCTCGCTGCTCGCCGATGACGTGCTCGAGGCCTTCCCCCTCGGCCGCTTCACCCGGCTGCTCGACGTCGGCGGCGGCGAGGGCGCCTTTCTCGAGCGCGTCGCCAGCGCGGCCCCCCACCTGGGCCTGTCGCTCTTCGACCTGCCCGCCGTAGCGGCGCGCGCCAAGACCCACCTCGCCTCGGTCGGGCTGTGGAGCCGCGTGACCGTGTACGGCGGCGACGCGCTGCTGGGCCCGCTGCCTCTGGGAGCAGACGTCGTGTCGTTCGTACGGGTGATTCACGACCATGACGACGCCGCAGCGCTCACGCTGCTCGAGGCGGCGCGGGCCGCGTTGCTGCCGGGCGGCGCGGTGATGATTGCAGAGCCCCTCGCGCGCACCGCCCACGCCGAGGCCATGGGCGACGCCTATTTCGGGTTCTACCTGCTCGCGATGGGCCAGGGCCGCCCGCGCACCGCCGCCGAGCTCACGGCGCTGCTCACTCGGGCGGGCTTCATCGACGTCGAGGTACGGCAGACCCGGCGGCCGCTGCTGGCGGGCCTGGTGGTGGCGCACACGCCCGAAAAGCGTCAAGCGTGATTGACACAAACTTATGTCAAGGTAGAGTAACAACGCCATGAACACGATCGCCGTCGTCTTTGAGGGGCCCGAGCGCCTCGCGCTGCGAGAGCTACCGCTCGTCGAGCGCACGGCCGACGCGGTGATGGTCGACATCGAGTGGAGCGGCATCAGCACGGGCACCGAGCGACTGTTGTGGAGCGGCAAGATGCCGCCCTTCCCCGGGCTCCAGTACCCGCTGGTGCCGGGCTACGAGTCGGTCGGCCGGGTGGTCGAAGCCGATGCCGCAGGTCGCTTTGCGGTCGGGGCACGCGTCTTCGTGCCGGGAGCGAGCTGCTACGGCGAGGTCAAGGGCCTGTTCGGCGGAGCGGCGTCGCGGCTGGTGGTGCCGGCGGCGCGGCTCACCGCGCTCGACGATTCGTTGGGTGAAGAGGGCGTGCTGCTCGCGCTCGCCGCGACGGCGTGGCACGCGCTCGAGGGCGGCGAAGGGGCCGAGCTCATCGTGGGTCATGGCGTGCTGGGCCGGCTGCTGGCGCGACTGGCGGTCGCGAGAGGCGGCAGCCCGGTGGTGTGGGAAAACAACCGGGCTCGGGCGACGGGCGCCTTGGGCTACCGGGTCACCACGTCGGAAGAGGACCCGCGCAGAGACTACGCCACCATCTGCGACGTGAGCGGTGATGCGGGCCTGGTCGAGCCGCTCCTGGGCCGCCTGAAGCGGGGAGGCGAGCTCACGCTGGCGGGCTTCTACCCAGACCGGGTGTCGTTCGCGTTTCCCGTGGCGTTCATGAAGGAGGCGCGCCTGCGGGTGGCTGCCGAGTGGCAGCCCGCCGACCTGCACGCGGTGCACGCGCTGGTGCGCACCGGCGAGCTCTCGCTGCAGGGGCTCATCACACACCGCGCGCCCTCGGCGCACGCAGCTGACGCCTACGCCATCGCCTTCAGCGACCCTGGCTGTCTCAAGATGTTGCTCGACTGGAGAACCCGATGAACGCGCCCGCTCAGACCCCGTCAAATCAGACACCGCTGAAGCAGCTCACCGAGAGCCTGAGGGCCGAGGCGGCCATCGAGCCCGCGCCCCCCGTCACCGCTGCGCCGACGAAGAAGACCGAAATCATCGCCATCTACGGCAAGGGCGGCATCGGCAAGAGCTTCACCCTCGCGAACCTGAGCTACATGATGGCGCAGCTGGGCAAGAAGGTGCTGCTCATCGGCTGCGACCCGAAGAGCGACACCACCTCGCTGCTGTTTGGCGGCAAGGCCTGCCCGACCATCATCAACACCTCGGCGAAGAAGAAGCTCGCGGGTGAAGAGCTGGCGGTGGGCGACGTGTGCTTCAAGCGCGACGGCGTCTTCGCGATGGAGCTCGGCGGCCCCGAGGTCGGGCGAGGCTGCGGCGGGCGGGGCATCATTCACGGCTTCGAGACGCTCGAGAAGCTGGGGTTCAACGACTGGGGCTTCGACTACGTGCTGCTCGACTTCCTCGGCGACGTGGTGTGCGGCGGCTTCGGTCTGCCGATCGCCCGGGACATGTGCCAGAAGGTCATCGTCGTCGGCGCGAACGACCTGCAGTCGCTGTACGTCGCGAACAACGTCTGCTCGGCGACGCAGTACTTTCGCAAGCTCGGCGGCCACGTCGGGGTCGCGGGCATCGTCATCAACAAAGACGATGGCACGGGCGAAGCGGCGGCGTTCGCAGAGAAGGTCGGCATACCCGTGCTGGCCGCGATTCCCGCCGACGACGACATTCGGCGCAAGAGCGCGAAGTACGAAATCATCGGCCGGCCCGGCAGCCCGTGGGCGGGGCTGTTCACCGAGCTCGCCGCGAACGTGGCGAAGGCGCCGCCCATCAGCGCGAAGCCGCTCGACCACGACGGGCTGCTCGGGCTCTTCAAGGGCGACACCGTGGGCCGAGACGTGAAGCTGGTCTCGGCGACCGTCGAAGACCTGATGGGCCCCAAAGCCCAGGAGCACAAGCGCTCCCTCGAAGTCATCTACGACGCCGCCTGACCCTCAAAGGCCCATGTCCTCGAGCCCGAGCTGTCACAGCGGTAAAGACCTGATGCGCTCGGCCGCCGCGAGCAGCGGCAAGAGCGACGTGCTCGAGCAGTACGCCAAAGACTACCCGGTCGGCCCGCATGACCAGCCGCAGAGCATGTGCCCGGCGTTCGGCTCGCTCCGGGTCGGGCTGCGCATGCGCCGCACGGCCACCATTCTTTCGGGGTCGGCTTGCTGCGTGTACGGCCTGACCTTCACCTCACACTTCTACGGAGCGAAGCGGTCGGTGGGCTACGTGCCGTTCAACTCCGAGACGCTGGTCACCGGCAAGCTGTTCGAAGACATTCGCGAGGCGGTGCACGCGCTGTGCAAGCCCGAGCAGTACGACGCGGTGGTGGTCATCAACCTGTGCGTGCCGACGGCGTCGGGTGTGCCGCTCAAGCTGCTGCCCAGAGAGATAGACGGCGTGCGCGTCATCGGCATCGACGTGCCCGGCTTCGGGGTGCCCACCCACGCCGAGGCGAAAGACGTGCTCGCCGGCGCGATGCTCGGCTACGCGCGGCGCGAGGCGCTCGAGGGGCCGGTGCAGGCGCCCCGCGGCGGCCGAGCGAAGAAGCCGACCGTCACCCTTCTTGGCGAGGTCTTCCCCGTGGATCCCGTCACCATCGGCCGGATGCTCGAGCCGATGGAACTTTCAGCAGGCCCCGTGGTGCCGACGCGCGAGTGGCGCGAGCTGTACGCCGCGCTCGACTGCGCCGCGGTCGGCGCCCTGCACCCGTTCTACACCGCGTCGGTGCGCGAGCTCGAGGCCGCCGGCCGCAAGGTGGTCGGCTCTGCGCCGGTCGGCTACGAGGGCACCGCCGCGTGGCTCGAGGCCATCGGTGAGGCCTGCGGCATCGCGCGCGTGAAGGTCGAAGCGGCGAAGAACGCCGTGCTGCCCGGGCTGCTCGGGGCGCTGGCCCAGAAGCCCATCAAGGCCCGCATCACGCTCTCGGGGTACGAGGGCAGCGAGCTGCTCGTGGCCCGGCTGCTGGTCGAGAGCGGCGCCACCGTGCCCTACGTCGGCACCGCGTGCCCGCGCACCGTCTGGTCTGAGCCCGACCGCCAGTGGCTCGAGGCGCGCGGCGTGAAGGTGCAGTACCGGGCCTCACTCGAGCAAGACCTCGCGGCGTTCCGCGAGCACTCCCCCGACCTCGTCATCGGCACGACGCCGGTGGTGCAGGTCGCGAAAGAGGCCGGCACGCCGGGGCTCTACTTCACGAACCTCATCTCGGCGCGGCCGCTGATGGGCCCGGCGGGTGCGGGCTCGCTGGCGCAGGTCATCAACGCAAGCCTGGCGAACCGGCCGCGCTTCGACGCGATGCGCGCGTTCTTCGAAGGTGTGGGCACGGGCGCCGCGGCGGGCGTGTGGGAGCAGCCTCCGAAAGACCGCCCCGAGTTCCGCGCGCAGTACGCCGCCACGCTCGCGCGCGCCAAGAAGGCCGAAGAGGCGGTGGGCACATGATTTGGGACCATGACCGTGCCGGTGGGTACTGGGGCGCCGTCTACGTGTTTTCAGCGGTGAAGGGCCTGCAGGTCATCATCGACGGGCCGGTCGGCTGCGAGAACCTCCCGGTGACGTCGGTGCTGCACTACACCGACGGGCTGCCGCCGCACGAGCTGCCCATCGTGGTGACGGGGCTCGCCGAAGAAGAGCTCGGGCAGAAGGGCACCGAAGGCGCGATGCGCCGGGCCCACAAGACCCTCGACCCTTCGCTGCCGAGCGTGGTGGTGACGGGCTCCATCGCCGAGATGATTGGCGGCGGCGTCACGCCCGAGGGCACCGCCATCGCGCGCTTCTTGCCGCGCACCATCGACGAAGACCAGTGGCAGACCGCGAACCGCGCGATGTTGTGGCTGTGGCAGCAGTACGGCCTGAAGAACGGCAAGAGCCCCAAGCCGAAGCCCCGCGCGGAAGGTGAACGGCCGCGCGTCAACATCATCGGCCCGGCCTACGGGCACTTCAACACCTGGTCAGACCTCGCCGAGGTGCGGCGGCTCATCGAGGGGTTGGGCGCGCAGGTGAACCTCACCTTCCCGCTGGGCAGCCACCTCGCCGACGTGCCCCGGCTCATCGACGCCGACGTGAACGTGGTGATGTACCGCGAGCACGGGCGGCTCTTGTGCGAGGCGCTGGGCAAGCCGTACCTGCAGGCGCCCATCGGCCTGCACGCCACCACCCACTTTCTGCGGGCGCTGGGCGAGCTCACCGGGCTCGACCCCGAGCCGTTCATCGAGCGCGAGAAGCACACCACGCTCAAACCCCTGTGGGACCTGTGGCGCAGCGTGACGCAAGACTTCTTCGGCACCGCGAGCTTCGCCGTGGTGGCGAACGAGACGTACACGCGCGGCCTCAAGGCCTTTCTCGAAGGTGAGCTGGGCCTGCCGTGCAGCCTCGCGGTGGCGCGCAAGCCGGGCGCGAAGACCGACAACGCCGCGGTGCGCGCGCAGCTGCAGAAGGCGCCGCCGCTCATCGTGTTCGGCTCGTTCAACGAGCGCATGTACCTCGCCGAGGCCCAGGCCAAAGCGGTGTACGTGCCCGCCTCGTTCCCGGGCACTGCGATTCGGCGGCACACCGGTACGCCGTTCATGGGCTACTCGGGAGCCGCGTACCTGCTGCAAGAGGTCTGCAACGCGCTGTTCGAGGTGCTCTTCCACATACTGCCGCTGGGCACCGAGCTCGACAAGGTCGACCCGACGCCAGCGCGGGTGCACGAGCAGCTGCCGTGGGACGAGGCGGCAGAGGTGGCGGTCGAGGCGATGCTCGAGAGCGTGCCCGTCATCGCGCGAATTTCAGCGGCGAAGCGGGTGCGCGACGCCGCCGAGGCGACGGCGCGGCGTGAGGGCGCCGAGCGGGTCACGGCGATGCACGTGGTCGACCGTACGCAGACGAAATCTGGCGCTTCAGGCGCCGACGAGAGCTTGGGGCATGGGGCCCCCGCCCGGCCGCAGGGGTTGCGGCAATCCTAACCGCGCGGGATGGGCGCGGGCACCTCTGGAAAGAGACACATGGCTGAAAATACAGGCTCGCGCAGCGGGCTCACAGAAGCAGAGGCAAAAGAAGTGCACGGGTTCTTCGTGACGGGTTTCATCATCTTCACGGCGATCGCCATCGTTGCCCACATCCTCGCGTGGATGTGGCGACCCTGGCTGCCCGGCGTAAACGGCTACGGCATGTTGGAGCAGGCAACCACCGTGGCGCAGACCATGTTGGGCTGAAAGGAGACATAGCATGCACAAAATCTGGCTATGGTTTGACCCGCGTCAGGTGATGGTTGGGTTGTTTACCTTCCTCTTCGCGTTGGCGTTGATCATCCACTTCATTCTGCTCAGCACGAATCGCTTCAACTGGATCGAAGGTTCCAGGGTGGCTGCGGGCACGTCGTCCGCGGTACCGGGGAAGTAGTGGTGCCGCGGGTGGAGCCTGCCAGCCATGGCATGGCCTTCAGGCTCCGCCCGCGTTCTTCTTCTGTTTCATAAAAATTTCGCAGTCATCGAGGAGTGTTGAATGGCCTTGCTCAGCTTTGAGAGGCGCTACCGGGTGCGGGGAGGCACGCTGCTGGGGGGCGACCTGTTCGACTTCTGGGTCGGCCCGTTCTACGTGGGCTTCTTCGGCGTCACGACGATGTTCTTCACGGTCGTCGGCACTGCGCTGATTTTGTGGGGTGCGGCGCTGGGGCCGACGTGGAACCCCTGGCTCATCAACATTCCACCTCCGGCCATCGAACATGGGCTGCGGTTCGCGCCGCTGAAAGAAGGTGGCATCTGGCAGCTCGTCACCATCTGCGCCCTCGGTGCGTTCGTGTCGTGGGCGCTGAGGCAGGCTGAAATCAGCCGCAAGCTGGGCATGGGGTACCACATACCCCTCGCGTACGGCGTCGCCATCTTCGCGTACGCCAGCCTCGTGGTCATTCGGCCCATGGCGCTGGGTGCGTGGGGTTACGGCTTCCCCTACGGCATCTTCACCCACCTCGACTGGGTCTCGAACACCGGCTACCAGTACCTGCACTTTCACTACAACCCGGCGCACATGCTCGCGGTGACGTTCTTCTTCACCACGGTGCTCGCGCTGTCGATGCACGGCAGCCTCATCTTGTCGGCGGTGAACCCCCAGAAGGGCCACCGCGTGAAGACGGCCGAGTACGAAGACGGCTTCTTCCGCGACCACATCGGCTACTCCATCGGGGCCCTGGGCATTCACCGGCTGGGCCTGTTTCTCGCGCTCAGCGCAGGCTTCTGGAGCGCCATCTGCATCATCATCAGCGGCCCGTTCTGGACGCGCGGCTGGCCCGAGTGGTGGAGCTGGTGGCTCAACCTGCCGGTCTGGAACTGAGGAGAACCCATGGCCCAATACTGGAACATCTTCAATCAGCTGCAGGTGGCGACGACCCCCGACCTGGGGCCACCCATTGCTGATGAGTACAATCGCATCAAGTTCGGGCGCATCTCGAAGCTGGTGGGTTGGTTCGGCAACGCGCAGCTCGGCCCGCTGTATCTGGGCAAGCTGGGCGTCGCCTCGCTCATCTTCGGCTTCATCGCCATCGAAATCATCGGGCTCAACATGTGGGCCTCGGTGAACTGGAGCCTGCGCGAGTTCATTCGCCAGCTGCCGTGGCTGGCGCTCGAGCCGCCTGCGCCTTCGAATGGCCTGCGGCTCCCGCCGCTCAACCAGGGCGGGTGGTGGCTGCTTGCGGGCGCCACGCTGAGCACCAGCATTCTTCTGTGGTGGTGGCGCACCTTTCGCCGGGCGAAGGCGCTGGGCATGGGCACCCACCTGGCGTGGGCGTTCGGCGCGGCCATCTGGCTGTACCTGGTGCTCGGCTTCTTCCGCCCGATTCTGATGGGGAGCTGGGGCGAGGCGGTGCCGTTCGGCATCTTCCCCCACCTCGACTGGACGGCGGCGCTCTCGATTCGCTACGGCAATCTCTTCTACAACCCGTTTCATGCGCTCTCGATTGTCTTTCTTTACGGGTCGACGCTCTTGTTTGCCATGCACGGAGCCACGGTGCTTGCTCTGTCTCATCTGGGCGGCGAGCGCGAAGTGGGTCAGGTCGTCGACCGCGGCACTGCCGGCGAGCGCGGGGCCCTGTTCTGGCGTTGGACCATGGGCTTCAACGCGACGTTCGAGTCGATTCACCGCTGGGCGTGGTGGTTCGCCGTGCTGTGCCCGCTGACCGGCGGCATCGGCATCATTCTCACCGGCACGGCGGTCGACAACTGGTACCTCTGGGCGGTGAAGCACAACTTCGCCACGCAGTACCCGGCGTCGTACCGCACGGGCCCCGACCCCGCCACGCTCCCTGGCGCTGACCGGTTCGAGGTGAAGCCGTGAGGAAGACCTACCTCAAGGCGTTGGGGGCGCTGCTCGGGGTCGCGCTGACCGTCTTCATCGCCCGCACGTACCACCGGGTGACGACCGTTCAGCGCGGCTACCCGGGGCTGGCCATGGAGGTGCTCGAGACGAACGTCGCGCTCGAGAAGCGGCTGGCCGACAACAAGCTGCCGTTCGCGCTGCCTCCGGCGCCTCCAGGTGGGGCGCTGGCCGTCGACACGTATCAGAACGTGCAGGTGCTCGGGCACCTCACCACGGCCGAAGTGACGCGGCTGATGACGGCGATGACCTTGTGGGTGGCGCCGGCGCAGGGGTGTGCGTACTGCCACGCGCCGCAGCGCGACGAGGCGGGCAACATCAAGCGTGACGAAGACGGTCTGCCGCTCGCAGACCCGAACAAGCTCGGGTCAGACGAGCTGTACACGAAGCAGGTCGCCCGGCGCATGCTGCAGATGACCATGCACATCAACCAAGACTGGAAGAACCACGTTCAGGACACGGGGGTCACCTGCTACACCTGTCACCGCGGCCAGCCGGTGCCGCCGAACATCTGGTTCAACCCGTCAGGCGACCCGCTCGCGAACCGCGCGCTCGGGGGCCGCGGCAGCCAGAACTCGCCGTCGAAGAGCGTCGGCTACACGTCGCTGCCCGCCGACCCCTTCAGCCACTTCCTGGTCGCGGGCGCAGACAACATTCGCGTTCAGACGACGACGGCGCTGCCCGGCAGCAACCCGGGCAACACCAAGAAGACCGAGGCGACCTACGGCCTGATGATGCACTTCTCCGACTCACTGGCCGTCAACTGCACCTACTGCCACAACAGCAACAGCTGGAGCAGCTGGCCCAGCAGCCCCCTCGCCCGCGGCACGGCGTGGTACGGCATTCGAATGGTGCGCGACCTGAATTCCCGCTACCTCGAGCCGCTCGCCGGCACCTTTCCCCCCGAGCGGCTGGGCCCGACGGGTGACGGCCCGAAGCTCAACTGCGCAACCTGCCACAACCAGGCGTTCAAGCCGCTGCTCGGCCAGAGCATGCTGAAGGACTATGTGGTTCTCGCCGAGGCGAAGCCGCAGCCCGCCAAGACCGTGGTGCCAGAGCCGGCCCCAGAGCCGTCGGTCGACAACCCCGAGCCTGCGGCGAGTGAGCCCGCTCCGGGGCCTCCCGGGCCAGGGTCGCCCGCTCCGGGCGAGGTCCCTGCTCCGCAACAACCCTGAAACGTCGGGGCGGTTGTGAGCGTACGCCCCTGTTCTCTCATCACCCTGGAGTCGAAACTTGCCCAACGAAATCAATCGCCGCGCTGTGCTGAAGGTACTCGGGGTCACCGCGTCGAGCGGCCTCTTGCTCGAGGCCTGTATGGAAGAGAAGTCGAAGCCCGCGCCCAAGCCGGTCGAAGCGGCGGCCAAGCCGGTCGAAGCGGCCAAGCCGGTCGAAGCGGCGAAGCCGGTCGAAGCGGCCAAGCCGGTCGAAGCCGCGCAGCCGTCGGGCCCGGTGCCGGGCACCGAAGTCAAAGAAGGGCTCGACTGCAAGACGGCGGGGCCCATCGACGACAACTCGAAGCAGCTCCGCAAGGCGCTGCAGTACAAAGAGCGCTACGACGTGCCTGAGAAGCGGTGCGGGCTGTGCCTGCAGTTCGAGCCGAAGAAGTTCGGCGACTGCGGCGGGTGCAAGCTCTTCACGGGCCCGGTCAACCCCGCGGGCAACTGCTTGAGCTTCGCGCCCAAGCAGCCGAGCTGAGGGCTGCCCTCAAGTGGCAGGCCAGGGGGGGGCGCCGATCGCTCGGGCGGCGGGGGTGTTCGACGTGCTGCAGCGCGCGTTCGACAGCGCGAGACACCGTCGCCTGCTGTCGCTGGGGCTCGCGACGGCGTTTCTGCTGGCGCTGGCGGGCATCGAGCTGTCGGCGCGCGGCCTGCTCGGGCCCGAGCTCTCAGCTCGGCTGCCGCACACCCACTTTCACGCCATCGAGCTCGCGTTCAACTTGCTGCTCGCCTACGAGGTGACCGCCCTGGTGTTCGCCATCGCCCGGTCGGTCGCGAACGCTGCGGGCAAGCAGTTCGAAATTTTTTCGCTCATTCTGCTGAGGCACTCGTTCGAGCCGTTCGCCTCGCTCGACGAGCCGGTGCGGTGGGAGGCCGCGAGGCCGGCGGTGCTGCAGATGGCGTCGTTCGCCGGCGGGGCCCTGCTCATCTTCGCGGGCCTCGGCTTCTACTACGCGTCGCAGAAGCACCGGCCCCTGTCGGCCGACCGGGAAGACCGCGAGAGCTTCATCGCCACCAAAAAGGCCATCGCGCTGGTGCTGCTGGCGTCGCTGGCGTTCTTGGCGGCGCGCAGCGGGTGGGGGCTGATGGCACACCTCGAGCCCTCGGCGTTCTTCGAGCCGTTCTACACGCTGCTGGTCTTCGCCGACGTGCTGATTGTGCTCATCTCGCTGCGCTACAGCGCCAGCTACCACGTGGTGTTCCGCAACTCGGGGCTCACGGTGGCGACGGTGATGCTGCGGCTCGCGCTGACGGCGCCCCCTCCGTGGATTTCGGTGGTCGGCGCGGGCGCGATGGCGTTCGTCATCGCGCTCTCTGCCGCCTACCACCGGGTCTCGCCGGTGTTCGAGCAGGTGCACGCCGGCAAGAGCGGCGGGGCCTAGCCAGAGCCGCGGTGTCAGGGTCGCCGCCGCTTGAACCCGAGGTTTGAGCCTGAAGACGCTCGGCACGGGTGGTACGGCGGTCGTGCAGCTCGCGCTCGACCGGGCCACGGGCCGAAAGGTCGCGCTCAAGAAAGCTCCACCGGCTTCGGCTCGACGGAACGCTCGGTGGAGTCGTCGCGTCGGTCGATGGCGGAGCGGGCGGTGGCGGCGGCGCGGGCGGTGGCGCCGGCGCGGCGGGTGGCGACAGCGCGGGTGGTGGCGCTACAGCAGGCGGCTCGGCTGGCGCAGCAGGCGACGGCGGTTCTGATGGCGGCGGTTGTGGCTGCAGCAGCCCAGGTTCCGGAGCTCTGCTGCTGGCTCTGCTCGGCCTGGCGGTTCGCCCGGCAAGACGCCGAGGCCGGGTCGTTTAAGGGCGTTGCCCGGTCGATGCGCGGGCGCTGCCGCGCTGTTCGAGACCGCGACCGGGGCGGCGAGGTGGCGGCCGTTCTTGTCGGCGGCGTCACTCACGGAGCAGCTGGAAGCCCGCGCTTCGGCGCCCCAGCGCCCGCGACGCGGCCACCCACAGCAGCATCAACGGCTCGAGCAGGCGGGCGTTCTTCAGCGGCCCCGCGAACACCGGCTCGAACCCGACGTCGACCACCAACTGCGAGACCACCTCGCGCCCCGCCGCGTCGTCACCGCAGAAGAAGTTCGCTGCCCGCCCGCTCGCGTAGACCGGCGCCACGAGGTTCTCTGCCCCCTGCGCGTTGAACGACTTGAACACCTTCGCGCCCGGCAGCACCTTCGCGACCTGCTCGGCCCACGACGTGGTGTGCCCGAATTCGAGCTTGAAGCCAGGGGCCAGCCGGTTGGTGCAGTCGATGACCACCTTGCCGGCGAACCCCGCCGTCGCGGCGAGACCGTCGACCGCCTGCGCGGGCAGCGCCAGCGCCACCACGTCGCTCTGCGCCACCGCGTCGGCGACCTCCGCTGCCGGCAGCCCCTGCACCTTCTCGGGCGAGCGCACGCCCAACGTCACGCGGTGCCCCGCGGCGAGCCACGCTCGGCAGAGCCCCGCTCCGATGTGCCCGGCACCGATGATCGCGATGCTTCGCGCCGGGCTCGACGTGACCCGGGGAGCAGCCCGCGCACCTTCACTCTCGAGCCTGAGCGCGATGCGCCGGCCCAGCCGCTCGACCATCGCGAGGTGAACCCAGAGCGCCGCGGCGGGCTCGAGCAGCCGCGCGTTCGTCAGCGCTCCGACGTCGAGCGGCTGAAACCCGATGGCGCGGGCCAGGGCCGCCGCGGTGCCCCGCGCCCCCGCGTCGTCGCCGCACAGAAACATCGTGGCCGCCCGGCCCGCGACCTGAGGGTTCGCCATCACCTCGGTGCCGACGGTGTTGAAGCACTTCACCACCCGCGCCGTCGGCACCCTCCGCTGCAGCACCTCGGCCCCCGATTCGGTGTGACCCACCTCCAGCCCAGCGCCCGATCGCAGCGGGTTGCTCGCGTCGATGACCACCTTGCCGTCGAGTGCGCTGCCCACCGCGCGCACCACTGCGTCGAGCGCATCATAGGGCGTCGCGAGCACCACCCCCTCGGCCGCCGTCGCGACCTGCCCCAACGTGTCGCGGGTGCCGTAGGTCACCGTGTGGCCCGCGCGCACGAGCGCCGCGCCCAGGGTGGTGCCGACCCTGCCTGCCCCGAGAACTCCGATGTTCATGCGGTCGAAGCTGCGCGCTGCCGGCCGTTCACACCAGCTCCTCATGTGCAATGTTTCGTTTCGTTCGGTGCAATGACCCGGTGCGCGTCTTTGCTCCGGGGTGGAGCCCCGGGGCAGCGCTCGCCGCCGCGCTCACGAACAGCTGCCGCAGCCACTGGTGCTCCGCGGCTGCGTCTTGCCGCGGGTGCCACAACAGGCTCAGGGCATACGGCCGCAGCGGCACTGGAGTCTCGCGGATGGTGAGACCGAAGGCGCGGCTCAAGCGTCTGGCCATGCGCTCCGAGATGGTGAGTGCGGCGTCGGACTCTGAAGCGAGCTGCAGCGCCGAGAGAAAGTACGGCACGGCCCGCGTCACGCGGCGCTGCCTGCCTCGCGCGGCCAGCAGGTCATCGAGGTACCCGCCCGGCTGCCCGCGCGGAGCGACCTGCAGGTGGTCGAGCGAGAGAAAGGTCTCGAGGTCGAGCCTGCGCCGCGCGGCGGGGTGCCCCTTGCGCAGTACCGTCACGAAGCGGTCGGTGAACAGCACCCGCGTTCGCAGCTCGGGCGGCAGCTCGGCGTAGATGCCCACCGCGAGGTCGATGGCCCCCTCGCGCAACAGCGAGGCATCGTCGCGGGCCGTCGGCAAGAACCGCAGCATCGCCAGCGGTGCCTGCTCGCGCGCGAGCCGGTCGAGGGTCGTGCCGAGCACGGTCACCACGTGGTCGGTCGCGTTCACCTTCAGCTCCCGCGTCATGACACCCGCGTCGAACGTCGCCTGCTTCGCGAGCAGGTGGCGCGCCTTCGCCAGCGCCGAGTGAACTTCTTCTTTCAGCGCCAGCGCACGCTGCGTCGGCACCATCTGGCGCCCCGCCCGCACCAGCACCTCGTCGCCGAGCGTCACACGCAGCCGGGCCAGGGCGTGGCTCATCGCCGGGGTGCTGAGACCGACCCGCCTCGCGGCCCGCGAGACACTGAGCTCTTGCAGCAGGGCGTCGAGCGTCGCGAGCAGGTTGAGGTCCATGCCGTCAATTGCAGCACACGAAACTCAAAGGTGCATCACATTCGTTCGACGCAATGTCGTGCGGTGCAGACCGTGAGGCTCTCAAGACCCTCCTCGAGGAGCCCCACGCTTCGACGACCGAGGCGTGAGCTGCGTCACATCGTGGGCAGTGCCCGAGCAGGCGGCTGCGCCGACGCCCGGGACTGCGGGGTCGTCGCCACGTGCGTCGCTCGATTCATGAACCACAGCGCCACACCGACCAGCAGCGCCGAACCCTGAATCCACACCAACAGAAACGGAAAGCCTTGAGAGAACATGTTTCAACTCCTTTGAGCCTCAAGGAGTGCATCAAGCGCACCAGCTCCGGTCAGAGCAGGTAGTCGGTGCTGAGAAACACCGAGTGGCGCCCCGTGAGAATGGTGCGCACCACCTGCTTGTTCGCCTCGGTCGCCTTCGCGGCCACCACCGTGCGAATGCTGAAGACCCGCAGCGCATCGGTCACCGAGAGGGTGCCCTCTGCAGAGTCTTTGCGACCGTTGAACGGGAAGCTGTCGGGGCCGCGCTGGCACTGGCAGTTCAGGTTGATGCGGCCGACCTGGTGCGCGCACGCGTCGATGACGCGACCCAGCTTCACCGCGTCTCTTCCGAACAGCGAGACCTGCTGCCCGAAGGGCGACTCGACCACCGCGTCGATGACCTCCTGCTCGTCGTCGAACACGGCGATGGGCACGAGCGGCCCGAACTGCTCCTCGTGCCACAGACGCATCGCGCGGGTCACCCCGAACACCACCGCGGGCCTGAAGAACGCTCCGGTCACCTCGCCGCCGTGCGGGTTCAGCACCCGCGCGCCGTGCTGCTTCGCGTTGTCGAGCAGGCCTTCGAGGTACTGGGTCTTGCCCGGCTCGGGCAGCGCGGTCAGCGAGACGCCCGGCTCCCACGGCGCTCCGGCCTTGAGCTTCTCGACCTCTGAGGTGAAGCGCTGCACGAAGGCATCGGCCAGCTGCCTTTGCACCATGATGAGCTTGATGGCCGTGCAGCGCTGGCCGTTGAAGCTCAGCGCGCCGAGCACACACTCTCTGACCGCCTCGTCGAGGTCGGCGTCGGCCATCACCACGCCGATGTTCTTGGCGTCGAGGCCGAGCACCGCCTTGAGGCGATGCGGGCGCGGGTGCATGCGCTTCAAGTCGTCGGCGCCCTTGCTCGTGCCGATGAAGGCCAGCACGTCGACCTTGCCGCTCGCCATGAGCGCGCCCACCGTCTCGCGGCCCCGGCCGTAGATGACGTTGACGACGCCGGGCGGGAAGCACTCTTTGAACGCCTGCAAGAGCGGCTGAACGAGGAGCACGCCGAACTTCGCCGGCTTGAAGACCACCGGGTTGCCCATCAGCAGCGCCGGGAACAGGGTGCTGAAGGTCTCGTTGAGCGGGTAGTTGTAGGGGCCCATGCAGAGCGCCACGCCCATGGGCACGCGCCGCACCTGCCCCATGATGCCCTGCTCGTGCATGAAGCGCGTCGCGTGGCGGTCGGCTTCTTTCAGCGCCGCGATGGTGTCGACGATGTAGTCGACCGTGCGATCGAACTCTTTTTCGGCGTCCTTCAGCGGCTTGCCGATTTCCCACATCAAGAGCTTCACCACCGGCGAGCGCTGGTCGCGCATCGCCTTCAAGAACCGCTCGACGTGGGCGATGCGGTCGGCGACCGGCAGCGTCGGCCACGCCCCTCGACCGAGGTCCCACGCCTTCACGGCGGCCTCGAGCGCGAGCAGCGACTCTTTGGTGGTGAGCAGCGGCGTGCTGCCCAAGACCCGCTGCCGAACCACCCCGTCGGAGTCCTTCACCGACACCGGTGAGACCACCTCGTTCACCGGGCCCTCCCATTGAACGAGCTCGCCCCCCACCAGGTACTCGCGCTGGTGCAGCGGGGCCCCGAGCCGAAACGCTTCGGGTATCTCGGCTTCAGTCGGAATCATGGGCGTCATGTGTCGTTGCCTTTCGTGAACAGCGCGTGGTCACCCAGCTCCTGGCCCGAGAGGCCCTCGCTCCAGACGCGGGCATAGAAGTCGCGCAGCGTGTCGTGGCCGTACGACGGCGTCGCCTCGGCGTCGTAGCGGCCGTGCGCTGCATCGAATGCCAACATCGACTCGGTGGCGTAGTAGCGCCCGATGCGCACGAGCTCGGCCTTCTCGGCCAGCCCGGGAAACCAGCGGCCCAGGCCGCCGAGGAGCGCTGCGATGAAGCCGAGCAGCCACACCGGCACCCGGCGCACCGGCACCGGCGCACCGCGCAGCTCCGACAGCAGCGCGGCCTGCTGGCGCGGCGACACCGGAGGCCCCGGCCCACCGATGGGCAGCACCTGGTTGTGCTTCGCCGGGTGCTCCAGGCAATCGGCCAGGAAGCGCGCGAGGTCTCTTTCGCTGATGGGCTTGCAGGCGGTGAGCTCGCCGTCGCCGAACACCATGAACGGCTTGCCGCGCTTCACCGCCGGCACCTGCCCCGCCAGCGACTTGAAGAACGCCGTCGGCCGCACGATGGAGTAGGCGACGCCCGACGCCATCAGCGCCCGCTCGAACGCGAGCTTCGCGTGCTGGAAGGCGAGCCGCGGCCGCTGCACGCAGATGGCCGAGAGCAGCACGAAGTGTTGTACCCCCGCGCTCCGCGCCACCTCGAGCACGTTCAGGTTCGCCTGGTGCTCGACACGCCAGGCGTCGGCCGGCGCCCCGGTGCGGGTCGCGAGGCACGAGACGACGGCGTCGAACCGCTGCGAGGCGACGGCCGCTCGCACCGAGGCGAGGTCGGTGACCTCACCGCAGCGCACGTCGGCGCCAGCGAGCGGCTCGGTGACCGCGGCCTCGCGGCGCACCACACAGCTGACGTCGTGGCCCCGCAGCACCAGCTCGCGCACCACGTGCCGGCCGATGTAGCCCGTGCCGCCCGCGACCAGCACCCTCACGGCGGGCTCCTCGCGGCCGAGAAGCGCACCGCCTCGGGGTAGGGCGCGACGCGGCCCGGGTGACCTGAGAGGAGCTGTTCTTTCAGCCCATTCCAGAAGCCCGGCGTGAAGAGGTGGCCATGGCGCTTCAGCGCCGAGAGCACCCGGGGGTCGGGGCTCAAGAAGGGCGGCCACTCTTCGGGGAAGACGTCGTGCGGCCCGACCGAATACCAGGCCTCGCCGCGCAGCTCGTCTTCTTCGAAGGGTGAGGTCGGCAGCGCGCGAAACCGCATGCGGGTGACGAGGTCAATCTCGTCGTAGTCGTAGAACACGACGCGCCCGAGCCGGGTCACCCCGAAGTTCTTGAACAAGAGGTCACCGGCGAAGAGGTTGGTGATGGCCAGCTCGGTCAGGCACCGCGCGAAGTCGTCGACCGCGAGGTCGACCTGCTCGGCCGTCGCCTTGCGCAGGTAGAGGTCGAGCGGCTCGAGCCGGCGCTCGAGGTACAGGTGCTCGAGCACCACCGTGTCGCCGTCTTCGACCAGCTGGCCAGGCACCTCGCGGCGCAGCTCATCGAGCAGCGCGGGCGACAGCCGCGCGCGGGGAAAGGCCACGTCGGCGTACTCGAGCGTGTCGGCCATGCGCCCGGCGCGGTCGGCCCGCTTCACCTGCAGGTAGCGCTCTTCGACCGTCTTGCGGTCGGTGTCTTTCGGCGGCCTCGGTCGGTCGCGAATCACCTTGAAGACGAACGGAAACGACGGGAGCGTGAACACCACCATCACCAACCCCGCCGTGCCCGGTGCGAGGGTGAGCAGGTCGGTCGAGTGCCGGAGGTGGTGCAGCAGGTCGCGGTAGAAGAGCGCCTTCGACGCCTTGCCGAAGCCCACCATGGCGTAGAGCTCCCACGCGGGCTTGCTCGGCAACATCTGCTTGAGGAAGCGCACCCACGTCGAGGGCACGTCGATGTCGGCGAGAAAGTAGGCGCGCGTCGACGAGAACAGCGTGGCGAGCAGGGCAGGGTCGACGATGAGCGCGTCGAGCTTGAGCTGCCCTTGGGGCCCGAACACGATGGGCACCACCCACGGCTGAATGGTCAAGCCGTTGACTGCGCGCCCGACGATGAACGCCTCGCGGCCGCGGAACAGGAGCGACTCGAGCACCTGGAGCTGGAAGTTGGGCTCGGCGTGCAGCGGCCGTGGCAGCGCCTTGCGCAGCGCACGCACCGCGAACCGCACGTCGCGCTCGAGGTCTTCGAACTTCGGCGAGAGCCCGAAGTCGCGCACCAGCGCCGCCAGCGTCGTGCGCAGGCCGTGGTGTGCGGGGTAGTAGCAGCGGTACGAGGGCTCATCGAGGTCGAGGTATTCGGTCGAGATGCTCGGCCGCACGAACATGAACTGGTTCTGAAAGTACCGTCGCGAAAGAACGCGGGTCGTGACGGTGTTGAAGAAGACCTCGGCGAGCTCGGGCTGGCGGTGGTCGAGCAGCAGGGCGATGTACGCGAGCTTCACCTCGCCCCAGTGCGCTTCGCTCAAGAGCTCGGCGGGCACCTCGGCGCGCAGCCGCTCGACACACTCGCGCACGCGCTGGTCGTACCAGTCGAGCCGCGCGACCTGCAGCGCACGCAGCTCTTCCCACCGCTGGTTCTCGAACAGGCCCTTCGCGTCACGGCCCGCGCCGTAAATCTTCGCGAAGTGCTTCTCGAACCCGTCGAGCAGTACCCGCGCCACTCGCGCCTGGGGTCGCCGCGCCATGGCTGCTCAGCGCGCTCTGACCCGGCGCACCAGGTCGAACAGGTGTGCGGGAAACGAGGCGGCGAGCAGGGCCACCACCACCCAGACCGACGCGCCCGTCAGCGCCGCGCGCACCGCGAGAATCAAGAACGCTCCGGCCACGAGCTGGCCGGCCAGATCGCCCAGCCGCACCTTCTTGCGCTGGAGCCACAAAAGCTCGAGCGCGAAGACTCCGAGCGCTACATCACAGACATGGCCCTCGGCGACGAAGCGCTGAATCACGAGGGGGTGCCGAACCCCAGCAGGTGGGCGACGTCGCGGAAGAAGATGCGCACGTGCGCCTTCGGCTTGGCCTTCACGAGCTCTTTGTTCATGTAGGCCTGCCAGGTGAGGGCCTGCACGTCGGGGTCACGGCACATCTTCACGAAGCGCTCGCGCCGCGCGTCGCTCGAGTACCAGAAGTACTGCATGACCCCGAGAATGAAGAAGACCCGCCCGTGCGCCCTCATGAAGCGCTTTCGCGCGAGCTTGAGGGCGCGGCCGTCGCAGGTCTCGAGCTGCTCGAGCCCCGCCTCGGCGGCCAGCTGCCCACCCACCATCGCGTAGTAGATGCCCTCGCCCGAAGCGGGAGCCACCACGCCGGCGGCGTCGCCGGCGAGCACCACGTCTTTCCCGTTGTCCCAGCGGCCGAGCGGCTTCATCGGTATCGGCGCCCCCTCGCCCCGCACGGTGCGCGCGGCCGAGAGCCCGGCGCGCTCGCGCAGCCGGGCCACCGAGGGCCGCAGGCCGAAGCCCTTCACCGCGCTGCCCGAGCCGATGCTCACCGTCTTCCCGTGGGGGAACACCCAGCCGTAGAAGTCGGGCGAGATGCCGCCGTCGTAGACCACGTCGCAGCGCGCGCCGTCGTAGCCAGCCTGGGCCTCGGGCGCTTCGACAATCTCGTGGTACGCGAACACGCAGGGCGGCCCGTTGGGGTTCACCTCTTGCCGTGCGACCTGCGAGAGCGCGCCGTCGGCGCCGATGACGAGCGAGGTGTAGACCGCGCGCGGAGCCCCGCCGCGCTCGCGATAGTGTACGGTCGCAACGCCGTCGTCGCGGCTGATGCGCTCGTAGGTGCCCTCTCGCCGCGTGGCCCCGTGGTCGGCCGCGCGCACGCGCAGCCACTCGTCGAACTTCTCGCGGTCGACCATGCCGACGAAGCCGCCGTCGATCGGCATGTCGACGTCGGTCTTGCTCGGGGCGGTCATGCGCGCCGCGCGAATGCGCGCGCACAACAGCTCGTCGGGAATCTCGAAGTCGCGAATCAGCCGCGGCGGTATGGCTCCACCGCACGGCTTGATGCGGCCCGCCTTGTCGAGCAGCAGCACCTGTTTGCCCGCGCGCGCGAGCACGTCGGCCGCGGTCGCCCCCGAAGGGCCACCACCCACCACCACTGCGTCGAAGAACTCCATCGGGCCGCTCCTTTCAGCTCAACAGCGCGCGCACCGCGAACGCGCTGGTCATCATTCCCGTGACGTACAGCGTGGTGCCGGTCGCGTTGTAGAGCGGCGCCCGCTGCTTCGGGTTCTTCAGCAACATCGGCATCAGGGCCACCTGCGCGGCCAGCACCGCGGCCACGCCGAGCGGCTCGAAGAAGCGGCCCTCGCGGGCGAGCAGCGCCACCACCACCACCTGCGGCGCAGCCATCACCACGCAGGCCACCAGCGCCGAGTTGCCGACGCCGAGCTGCACCGGCAGGCTCTTGATGCCGAGCGCCTGGTCACCCTCGACCGACTTGAAGTCGTTGAGCACCATGATGCCGAAGGCGCCGGCGCTGTAGAGCAGCGCGAGCGCCGTGATGCGGCCGTCGGGCAGCTGCTGCGAGAGCGCCGCCGCGCCGGTGAACCACGGCAGCCCCTCGTAGCAGAGCCCGACCGCGGTGTTGCCGAACCAGCCGTTGAGCTTGAGCCGCAGCGGCGGCGCGCTGTACGCCCAGGCGAGGGCGAGCCCGACGAGGCTCGCCACCAGCACCCAGCGCCCGAGCGCCGCGCCGACGGCGAGTGAAAGCACCGACCACCCCAGCGCGATGTACAGGCCCCAGCGCCCCGGCACCCGCCCCGACGGTATGGGGCGGTTCGGCTCGTTGATGGCGTCGACGTCGCGATCGAACCAGTCGTTCGCCGCCTGGCTCGTGCCGCACACCAGCGGCCCCGCGAGCAGCACCGCGCCGACAATCTGCAGCCAGTGCTCGAGAAACGGCACCCCCGCCGAGACGACCCCGCACGCCAGCGCCCACATCGGCGCGAACCAGGTCACGGGCTTGAGCAGCTGCAGCACCGCGCGCGCCGAGGGCAGCGCTTGGGGCTGCACCTTGTGGCCCAGCGTTTCTGCGACGACCGACGGCGAAAGTGAGTGACGCACGAGACGAGAGCCACCTTTCCCAGGCCCGCAGTCGTACCACGCTCCGTGGAAAAGTGTCATGTTTGATTTACGTCAATCAAACTTGACACTCGGGCGTGGAGTTCCGTACTGTGAGCGGGTGCAGCTGTACACGCCCGAACAGCGCCGCCGCCGAGACGCCACGAAGTGGACGGTGGTGCAGGCGGTGTTGGCGCCCGCGCAGTTCGTCGCGTTTCTGGTGAGCCTCGTGCTCGTGCTGCGCGCGCTGTGGGAGTCAGACGGCTACGGCGCGGCGGCGGTCTCGGTGGTCGTGAAGACGGGCTTTCTCTACGTCATCATGGTGACGGGCGCCGTCTGGGAGAAAGAGGTGTTCGGCCGCTACCTCTTTGCTCCCGTCTTCTTCTGGGAAGACGTGTTCAGCATGCTGGTGCTGGCGCTGCACACCGCCTACCTGGCCGCCCTGTTCACCGGGTGGCTCTCGCCGCGCGCGCAGCTGCTGCTCGCGCTGGCGGCGTTCGCCACGTACCTCGTGAACGCGACCCAGTTCGTGCTCAAGCTGCGCGCGGCGCGGCTGAGCGCTCCGGCGCTCGAGCTCCAGCCTGCGGGAGGTGGCCGATGACGGCCGTGCCGAAGCTCCAGGTGCTGCACGAGCGCGGCCAGCACGAGGTGTTCTGCGGGCTGACCGGCATCATGTGGCTGCACCGGAAGATTCAAGACGCCTTCTTCCTGATTGTCGGCTCGCGAACCTGCGCGCACCTGATGCAGTCGGCGGCGGGCGTGATGATTTTTGCCGAGCCGCGCTTTGCCACCGCCATTCTCGAAGAGAAAGACCTCGCGGGCTTGAGCGACGCGAACGAAGAGCTCGACAAGGCGGCCGCCCGGCTGCTCGCGCGCCGCCCCGACATCAAGCTGCTCTTTCTGGTGGGCTCGTGCCCTTCAGAGGTCATCAAGCTCGACCTCTCGCGCGCGGCGCTGCGCCTGTCGGCGGCCCACGCCCCGAACGTGAAGGTGCTCAGCTACTCGGGCAGCGGCATCGAGACGACGTTCACGCAAGGTGAAGACAACTGCCTCGCCGCGCTCGTGCCCGAGCTGCCGGCAGAAGAGCCGGGCGCCTCGCGGTCGCTCCTGGTGGTGGGCACCCTGCCCGACATCGTCGAAGACCAGCTGCAGCGCACCTTCGAGGCCCTCGGCATCGCCGCCACGTTCTTCCCGCCGCGGCGCTCGCGTGCGCTCCCGCCCGTCGGGCCGCACACCCGCGTGCTGCTCGCCCAGCCCTACCTCGCCGAGACCGCGCGGCGGCTCGAGGAGCGCGGGGCGCAGCGGCTGAAGGCGCCGTTCCCGCTCGGGGTCGAGGGCACCACGCAGTGGTTCGCGGCGGCCGCGAGCGAGTTCGGGGTCACGCACGAGAAGCTGGCCGCGGTCGTCACGCCGCTGGCCGAGCGGGCCCGCATCGCGCTCGAGCCGTCGCGGCAGCGCCTGTCGGGCAAGCGCGTCTTCTTCTTCCCAGACTCGCAGCTCGAGGTGCCGCTCGCCCGCTTCCTCTCGCGCGAGCTCGGCATGCACCTCGTCGAGGTGGGCACCCCGTTTCTGCACCAGGAGCTGCTCTCGGCGGAGCTCGAGCTGTTGCCCGGCGTGAGCTTGAGCGAGGGGCAAGACGTCGAGCGCCAGCTGGGCCGTTGCCGCGCGGCGAAGCCCGACCTGGTGGTCTGCGGCATGGGGCTGTGCAACCCGCTCGAGGTCGAAGGCTTCACGACGAAGTGGTCGATCGAGCTCGTCTTCTCGCCGGTGCAGGGTTTCGAGCAGGCCGGCGATCTCGCCGCGCTGTTCGCGCGCCCGCTCGCCCGCCGCGCGCTGCTGCAGGTGAACGCATGCAGCTGAGCGTGTGGACGTACGAGGGCCCGCCGCACGTCGGCGCGATGCGCGTGGTGACGGCGATGCGCGGCGTGCACTACGTGCTGCACGCGCCGCAGGGCGACACGTACGCCGACCTGCTCTTCACCATGATTGAGCGCCGCCGCGAGCGGCCGCCCGTCACGTACACCACCTTTCAGGCGCGAGACCTGGGCGGCGACACCGCCGGGCTGTTCAAGACCGCCGCCACCGAGGCGTACGAGCGCTTCAAGCCCGAGCTGCTCGTGGTCGGCGCTTCGTGCACCGCAGAGCTGATTCAAGATGACCCGGGCGGCCTGGGCAAGACGCTCGGCCTGCCGGTGCCCGTGGTGCCGCTCGAGCTGTCGGCGTACCAGCACAAAGAGAACTGGGGCGCGGGTGAGACGTTCTACCGGCTGGTGCGCGCGTGCGTGCCGCCGCCCGCCTCGCCGCCCGCCCGCGCGGGCCCGCGCCGCCGCTGCAACGTGCTCGGCCCGACCGCGCTCGGCTTTCGCCACCGCGACGACGTGAAGGAGCTCGAGGGCCTGCTCGCGCGGCTGCAGGTGACGGTCAACGTCATGGCGCCGCTGGGCGCCTCACCCCGAGACCTCGCGCGGCTCGGCGACGCCGACTTCAACGTGGTGCTGTACCCCGAGATCGCGGCGCCGGCCGCCACCTGGCTCGCCAAGGCCTTCGGCCAGGTCAACGTCACCACGGTGCCGATCGGCGTCGGAGCGACGCAAGACTTCATTCGTGAGGTCGCTGCACTCGCAGAGGTCGACCCGTCGCCGCTGCTCGGGCAGGGGCAGTCGCGCCTGCCCTGGTACTCGAGCTCCATCGACTCGACGTACCTCACCGGCAAGCGCGTCTTCGTGTTCGGCGACGGCACCCACGCGCTGGCGGCGGCGCGCGTCGCCGTCGAAGAGCTGGGCTTCACGCTGGTGGGCCTCGGCACCTACAGCCGCGAGCAGGCCCGCGCGGTGCGCTCGGCGGCCGAGCGCTACGGCGTGCCGGCGCTCGTCACCGAAGACCACCTCGAGGTCGAGGAGCTCATGACGAAGCTCCAGCCCGAGCTCGTGCTGGGAACCCAGATGGAGCGTCACATCGCGAAGCGCCTCGGCGTGCCGTGCGCGGTCATTTCGGCGCCGGTGCACGTGCAAGACTTCCCCGCACGGTACTCGCCGCAGGTCGGGTTCGAGGGCGCGAACGTGCTGTTCGACACCTGGGTGCACCCCCTGATGATGGGGCTCGAAGAGCACCTGCTGCACATGTTCCGAGACGACTTCGAGTTCCAGGACTCGCCGTCGCACCTGGGCGCGGCTCCCCCCGCGAAGGCTGCCCCACTGCCTGCTGCCCCACTGCCTGCTGCCCCACTGCCAGCGAAGGCTGACTCGCCGCACGACCTGTGGAGCGACGAGGCGCGCAGCGAGCTTCAGAAAATTCCCTTCTTCGTTCGAGGCAGGGCTCGCCGCAACACCGAGCAGTTCGCCAAAGACCGCGGCCTGCACCACATCACCTTGGAGACGCTCTATGACGCCAAAGCGCACTTCCAGCGCTGAGCGCACCCCGGTTCGGGTGGTGCTGCTGACGCTCGATCACCACATCGCGACGGCGCTCGCGCGCACCCGGGCCCGCCTCGAAGAAGAGCTGCCCGGCCTCGACCTGCAGCTCCACGCCGCGACGTCGTTCGGCGACCCGCACGCGCTCGCCGCCTGCATCGAGGCCATCTCGAAGGCCGACATCGTCTTCGCGAGCATGCTGTTCATCGACGAGCACATTCGCGCGGTGTTGCCCGCGCTGCAGGCGCGGCGCGACCACTGCGACGCGATGGTCTGCGCGATGTCGGCCGGCGAGGTGATGCGGCTCACCCGCATGGGCAAGTTCACGATGGACGGCAGCACCAAAGGCCCCCTCGCGCTGCTGCGCAAGCTGCGCGGCAGCAGCAGCAAGACCGGCGGCTCGAAAGACGGCGGCGCCCGCCAGCTCGCTGCGCTGCGCCTCATGCCGCGCCTGCTGCGCTTCGTGCCCGGCAAGGCCCAGGAGCTGCGCACGTACCTGCTCGCGCTCTCGTACTGGCTGTCGGGCTCGCCCGAAAACCTCGCCGACCTCGTGCGCCTGCTCGTGAACCGCTACGCGGCGGGCCCTCGCGCGGCGCTGAAGGGCACGCTGAGCGTCGGCGCGCCGCGCGAGTACCCCGAAAACGGGCTGTACCACCCCGACCTCCCGCAGAAGTTCACCTCGACGCTCGACGACCTGCCGTCGCCTGCAGAGCCCAAGGGCACCGTGGGCCTGTTGGTGATGCGCTCGTACGTGCTCTCGGGCGACGCCGGCCACTACGACGCGGTCATTCGCAAGCTCGAGGCGAAGGGGCTCAAGGTCATACCTGCGTTCGCCAGCGGCCTCGACGCTCGCCCCGCCATCGACGCCTTCTTCGTCGACGGCGAGGGCCGCGCGCGCATCGATGCGCTGGTCTCGCTCACCGGCTTTTCGCTGGTCGGCGGCCCCGCGTTCAACGACGCGAAGGCCGGTGAAGAGGTGCTCGCGAAGCTCGACGTGCCGTATCTCGTGGCGCAGGCGCTCGAGTTCCAGACCATCGCCCAGTGGCGCGATGGGCCGATGGGCCTGACGCCCATCGAGACCACGATGATGGTCGCGCTGCCCGAGCTCGACGGCGCCACCGGCCCCATCGTCTACGGCGGCCGCGCGGGCGAGGGCCCGAACGGCTCCGACATGACCGGCATCGACGAGCGGGTCGAGATGTTGGGCCGGCGCGTCGAGAAGCTGGTCGCGCTGCGCAAGACACCGGTGCACGAGCGCAACGTGGGCATCGTGCTCTTCAACTTCCCTCCCAACAGCGGCGCGGCGGGCACGGCGGCCTTTCTGTCGGTGTTCGAGTCGCTGCACCGCACGCTGAAGGCGCTTCAGCGCGACGGCTACGACGTCGAGGTTCCGCCGACGGTCGAGGCGCTGCGCGAGCGGGTGCTCGAGGGCAACGCAGAGCGCTACGGCGCCGACGCCAACGTGCACGTGCGCATCGGCGTCGACGACCACGTGCGCCACCAGCCGTGGCTCGAAGAGATTGAGAAGCACTGGGGGCCGGCGCCGGGCCGCTCGCTGAGCGACGGCAGCTCGCTGTTCGTGCTCGGGGCTCAGCTCGGCCGCGTGTTCATCGGGCTGCAGCCGTCGTTCGGCTTCGAGGGCGACCCGATGCGGCTCCTCTACGAGTCGGGCTTCGCGCCCACACACGCGTTCGCCGCGTTCTATCGCTGGCTCAAAGACGGGTTCAGCGCGCACGCGCTGCTGCACTTCGGCACGCACGGCGCGCTCGAGTTCATGCCGGGCAAGCAGGCGGGGCTGTCGGGGCGCTGCTGGCCAGACCGCCTCATCGGCGACCTCCCCAACCTCTACCTGTACGCCGCGAACAACCCCTCCGAGGGCGCGCTCGCCCGGCGCCGCTCGGCGGCGACGCTGGTGAGCTACCTCACGCCACCCGTGGCCCAGTCGGGGCTGTACCGCGGGCTCCTCTCGCTCAAGGAGTCGATCGACCGGCTGCGCTCGCTCGCGCCCGGTGACGGCGAGGCCGAGCGCCTCGTGCCCGTGATTCACGCGCAGGCTGCCGAGCTCGACCTCGTGCCGCCGAACCCGGTGTGGCGTGCGCCAGCCGCAACGGAGCTCGAGGCCCTCAAGGCGCGGCTCGTCGAGCTCGAAGAGACCCTCATCCCCTGCGGGCTGCACGTGCTCGGCGAGCCGATGACCGCCCCGGCGCGGGCCGACTACCTCGCGGCGATCGCCGAGGGCACTCCCATCGCGAGGCCCGCAGCGAAGGCCATCGAGGTGCTGGTCGCGGGCGGTGAGGCCAAGGCGGCGCTCGCGGCCTCGGGCCTCGAGCCCACCGAGGAGCGCCTCGGCCTGTTCGCGGAGCTGCAGCGCACCAACCGGCTGCTCTCTGAAGACCACGAGCTGCCCGCGCTGATGCACGCGCTCGGCGGCGGCTACGTGCGGCCCGCCCCCGGCGGCGACCTGCTGCGCAACCCCGCGGTGCTGCCCACCGGGCGAAACCTGCACGGCTTCGACCCGTTCGCAATTCCGAGCCGCTTCGCGGTGCTCGACGGCGCGCAGCAGGCCGCGCGCCTGCTCGCCACCCACATGGCCAAGGGCCACGCGCTCCCCGAGTCGGTGGCGCTCGTCTTGTGGGGCGCAGACACGCTGAAGACGGGCGGCGGCCCCATCGGCCAGGCGCTCGCGCTGCTCGGGGCCCGGCCGCGCTTCGACAGCTACGGGCGGCTGTGCGGCGCCGAGCTGGTGCCGCTCGGCGAGCTGGGCCGGCCGCGCATCGACGTGCTCATCACGCTGTCGGGCATCTTCCGCGACCTGTTGCCGCTGCAGACCCGGCTGCTCGCCGAGGCCGCCTTCCTCGCCGCAGAGGCCGACGAGCCGCTCGAGCAGAACTTCGTGCGCCGCCACACGCTCGCCTACCAGGCCGAGCACCACTGCGACTTCGAGACGGCGGCGCTGCGCGTGTTCAGCAACGCCGACGGCGCCTACGGCTCGAATGTCAACCACCTGGTCGACGCAGGCACGTGGAAAGACGAGGCCGAGCTGGGTGAGGCGTTCACGCGCCGCAAGTGTTTTGCGTACGCGAAGAGCGGCGCGGCAGCGCGCCACGAGGAGCTGCTCCAGTCGAACCTGAAGTCGGTGCAGCTCGCGTACCAGAACCTCGAGTCGGTCGAGACCGGCGTCACGAACCTCGACCAGTACTTCGACTCACTGGGCGGCATCGCGCGCGCGGCGCGCAGCGCGGGTGGGCCGGCGCTGCCGGTGTACATCAGCGACCAGACGCGCGGTGAAGGCACGGTGCGCACCTTGGGCGAGCAGGTCTCGCTCGAGAGCCGAACGCGCTCGCTGAACCCGAAGTGGGCCGAGGCGGCGCTCCAGCACGGCGCCGAAGGGGTGCGCATGATTGAGCAGCAGGTGACGAACACCCTGGGGTGGTCGGCGACCACCGGCGAGGTCGAGCCGTGGGTGTACCGCGAGCTGACCGCGACCTACGTGCTCGACCCGAAGATGCGGCGCAGGCTCGCCGAGCTGAACCCCAAGGCGTCGGTTCGCCTCGCGAACCGGCTGCTCGAGGCGACCGAGCGCAGCTACTGGAGCCCCGACGAAGCCACGCTCGCGAAGCTGCGCGAAGCGGGTGACGAGCTGGAAGACCGGCTCGAGGGCATCACCCACGCAGCCTGACGAACGAAAGACAAAGACCATGACTCCAGGCCTGCAGGTGTTGAAGGGCGACGGCGACGGCAGCGTGCAGTTTCACCCCACGAAAGACGTGGCCATCGAGGGCGCGCGCGTCTTCGCCATCTACGGCAAGGGCGGCATCGGCAAGAGCACGACCACGTCGAACCTGTCGGTGGCGTTCTCGAAGCTCGGCAAGCGCGTGCTGCAGATTGGCTGCGACCCCAAACACGACTCGACGTTCACGCTGACGAAGCGCCTGCAGCCCACGGTCATCGACGTGCTCGAGCAGGTGAACTTCCACCCTGAAGAGCTCAAGCCCGAAGACTACGTGGTCGAGGGCTACAACGGCGTGCTGTGCGTCGAGGCGGGTGGGCCTCCGGCGGGCACCGGGTGTGGCGGCTATGTGGTCGGGCAGACCGTCAAGCTGCTCAAAGAGCACCGGCTGCTCGAAGACATCGACGTGGTGCTCTTCGACGTGCTGGGTGACGTGGTGTGCGGAGGCTTTGCGGCGCCGCTGCAGCACGCGCAGCGCGCGCTCATCGTCGCGGCGAACGACTTCGACAGCATCTTCGCGATGAACCGCATCGTGGCCGCGATCGGAGCGAAGGCGAAGAACTACAGCGTGAGAATGGGCGGCATCATCGCCAACCGCAGCGCGGCGACCGACCAGATCGACCGCTTCGCGACGAAGCTCGGCTTGAACCGGCTGGCGGCTTTTCCCGACCTCGACGTCATTCGGCGCAGCCGGCTGAAGAAGGCGACGCTCTTCGAGATGGAGACCTCGCCCGAGCTCGACAAGGTCAAGACCGAATACCTGCAGCTCGCGGCGAAGCTCTACGCGGGCACCGAGCCCACCGTCGCGACCGCGATGAAAGACCGCGAAATTTTCGACTTCCTGGGGTTCGAGTGATGGACACCGCCGTCTACGCGCTCAAGCGCGACCAGCTCGAGCAGTACTTCGACCGCACCGCCGCGAAGGCCTGGGCGAACCTGACCTCG
The DNA here is from genome assembly GCA_016793725.1 of Myxococcaceae bacterium. Taxonomy (GTDB): domain Bacteria; phylum Myxococcota; class Myxococcia; order Myxococcales; family Myxococcaceae; genus Xiheicaenimonas; species Xiheicaenimonas phototrophica. Next base: position 42,230 of record JAEUJP010000470.1, read on the forward strand.
ACCGGCCCGGTCGGCTACATTCGCTCGACGGTTCGGGCCGGGCGTGACCGCATGCGAGGCCTGCTCGGCGGCTGGCTGCCCGAAGACCTGAGCGGGCTCCGGGTGCTCGACGCCGGCTGCGGCACCGGCGCGCTCGCCATCGACCTCGCCCGGCGGGGGGCCCAGGTCGTCGCCATCGACCTCTCGCCCACCCTCGTCGCGCTGGCTCGCGAGCGCGCGCCTCGAGAGCTCGCCATCGACTTCCGGGTGAGCGACATGCTCGACCCGAAGCTGGGCGACTTCGACCACGTGGTCGCGATGGACTCGCTCATTCACTACCCCGAGCCCGAGATGGCGGGCCTCGTCGGCCACCTCGCAAAGCGGGCGCGGCGCAGCGTGCTCGTCACCTTCGCGCCGCGCACGTTTCTGCTCTCGCTCATGCACGCGGCGGGGCGGCTGTTCCCCCGAGGCAACCGCTCGCCCGACCTGACGCCCATCGCCGAAAAGCAGCTGGTCTCACGCCTGCGCGCCGCGGGCCTCGTGACCGGGCGCACCGAGCGCGTCAAGAGCGGCTTCTACACCTCGCAGGCGCTGGAGCTGCGCGCGTGAACGAGGCGAAGGTGCGGCGCTTTTCAGACGTGTGGCGGCTGCTCGGGCCGAAGGTGTTGCCCTTCGCCGATGCCGCGAGCGTCGAGCTGCCGCTCTTGCGACTGTTGCGCCTGTCGCTGTTCCAGGTCTCGGTGGGCATGAGCCTGGTGCTGCTCAACGGCACGCTGAACCGCGTGATGATTGTCGAGCTCGGCGTGCCCACCTGGCTGGTCGCCCTGCTCGTCGCGCTGCCGGTCGTCTTCGCGCCGGTGCGCGCGCTCATCGGCTTCAGGTCTGACCGGCACCGCTCGGTGCTCGGCTGGCGCCGCGTACCCTATATCTGGATGGGCACGCTCATTCAGTTCGGCGGCTTCGCGATTCTGCCCTTCGCCCTGCTGGTGCTCTCGGGCCGCGGCGCGCTCGACGTGCCCTACGCGGGTGAAGCCGCCACCGCGCTCGCGTTCTTGATGGTCGGCGCCGGCCTGCATACGGCCCAGACCGCGGGCGTCGCGCTCGCGACCGACCTCGCCCCGGCCGACACCCGGCCGCGTGTGGTCGCGCTGCTCTACGTGATGCTGCTGCTCGGCATGGTCGTCTCGAGCCTCACCTTCGGCGCGCTGTTGCGCGACTTCGACCCCATCAAGCTCATCAAGGTGGTTCAGGGCGCCGCGGTGGCGACCATGGCGCTCAACCTGCTCGCGCTGTGGAAGCAGGAGCCCCGGCGGCTGGGGGGCGTCGCGCCCGAAGAAGGGGCTCCAGACTTCCGCACCTCGTACCGCACGTTCATGCAGGGCGGCCCGGCGAGCCGGCTGCTCGTCGCCGTCGGCCTCGGCGCCGCGGGCTTCAACATGCAAGACATCTTGCTCGAGCCGTACGGCGGCGCGGTGCTGGGGCTACCGGTGTCGGCCACCACCACGCTCACTGCGCTCATGGCGGGGGCGACGCTCGTGGGGCTGTTCCTCGCGGCGCGCTGGCTTCAGCGTGGCTCTGACCCGCATGGGCTCGCGGCCCGCGGCGCGCTGGTCGGCATCGTCGGCTTCTCGGCAGTCATCTTCTCGGCGCCGCTCGAGTCGCTGGCGCTGTTTCTCGGCGGCACCGCGTGCATCGGGTTCGGCGGAGGCTGGTTTTCGGTCGGCACCCTCACCGCCGCGATGTCGCTGTCGGACAGCGGCCAGAGCGGCCTCGCCATCGGCGCGTGGGGCGCGGTGCAGGCGACCGTCGCGGGTCTGGGCACCGTGCTCGCCGGCGCGCTGCGCGACGGCCTGGGCGCGCTGGCCGGCTCGGGCGCGCTGGGGCCGGGGCTGGTCGCGCCGTGGCTCGGCTACAGCTTCGTCTACCACCTCGAGATCGCGCTGCTGTTCGGCACCCTCGTCGCGCTCGGCCCGCTGGTACGGGCCGGGGGCAGCCTCACCTCTTCACCCCAACGGTTCGGCCTGGCCGAGCTCCCCAACTGAAAGGCAGCCGCATGAGTCCCACCTTCACCAGCTCCATCGACCTCGCGCAGGTGGCCCTGTACGGCTTCTGGGTCTTCTTCGCCGGCCTCATCTGGTGGCTGCGGCGTGAAGACCGGCGTGAAGGGTACCCGCTCGAGGGTGACAACCCGCGCAAGGTGCTGCCCGTCTCGTCGATGTTCATACCCGCGCCCAAGACCTTCGCGAAGCCCGAGGGCGGCGAGTCTTCCGCGCCGAGCTTCGCGCGCGACGAGCGTGAGGTGAACGCGACCCGGCTCGCCCTCGCGGGCGGCTCGCCGCTGCAGCCCAACGGCGACCCCCTGCTGTCGGGCGTAGGCCCCGCCTCGTGGGCTGCGCGGCACGACGAGCCCGAGCTGACGCGCGAGGGCCATGACCTCATTCAGCCGATGCGCAAGGCGACCACGTTCACCCTGCTGGCGGGCCCCGACCCGCGCGGCTGGCCGGTGCTCGGCGCCGACGGCAAGAGCGCCGGCACGGTGAAAGACCTCTGGGTCGACGCGGCCGATGTCACGGTGCGCTACCTCGAGCTGTCGCTCGAGAACGGCAGCACGCGCCTCGTGCCGGTGCCGTCGCTGAAGCTGCAGTCCGAACAGCGGCACGTCAGCGTCGACGCCCTGCTCTCGACGCAGTTCGAGCACGTGCCGGTGTTGAAGAGCCCCGACCGGGTGACGGTGCTCGAAGAAGAGAAGATTTCTGCCTTCTATGCCGGCGGCCGGCTGTACGCCGAGGCGCGGCGCCTGGGGCCCGTGGTATGAGCGGCCACCACGACTTCGAAGCGCAGCCCGGCCTGCCCGAGGCGCTGCCCGAAGGTGAGCGCCTGCTCTGGCAGGGCCGCCCCTCGTGGCGCCTGCTCGCCCGCCACCAGCTCAAGGCCCGCTGGCTCGCGGTGTACTTCGCCGTCTTCGCCGCCGCGAAGCTCATGGCCGGCTCGACGTCGGGTGACGAGGTGGCCAGCCTGCCGGCGGCGCTCGGCCTGGTCGCCTTCTGCCTCGGCCTGTTGTGCACCTATGCGTTCTTCAGCGCGCGCGCGACGCTGTACTCCATCACCACGCACCGCATCGTGCTGCGCATCGGCGTGGCGCTGCCGCTCACCGTGAACCTGCCGTTCAAGCGCCTCGCCTCGGCCGACGCAGCGGTGCGCAGCGAGGCCGACGGTGACATCGTGCTCAGCCTCGCCGAGCACCGCGGCCTCAAGTGGCTCTACCTGTGGCCCCACGTCGCGCTCGCGCCGCTGAGGCGCCCGCGCGCCATGCTGGTGGGGCTGACCGAGCCCGTGCGCGTCGCCGGCCTCTTGGGCGAGGCCGTTCGCGAGTGGGCCGCCCGCACTCAGGCGCCGCTCGAGCGGCGGGTGGCTCCCCACGTCGAGGCCGAGCCGCTGCACGCCCCCGCTTCGCTGGCCACGGGGAGCTGACCCATGAGCCAAGGTCACGACGTTCACATTCCCAAGCCCGTGCTGCTCGGCGCCGCGGTGCTGATGGTCTCGAGCCTGGCGCTCGCCGGCACCGCCCGGGTATGGCGAGACACCGCGCCACGCCCGGTGCCCCTCGAGCAGTACGAGGTCTCGTTCGAAGACCGCTCCGACGGCGCGGTGGTGATGTTCGACGCCAAGACGGGCCGCGAGGTGAAGGTGCTGGCGCCTGGCGGCAGCGGGTTCGTGCGCGGGGTGCTGCGCGGCATGTTCCGGCAGCGCAAGCTCGAGTCGCTCGGCCGCGAGGCGCGTTTTCTGCTCGCGCGCGAGGCCGACGGCCAGCTGAGCCTCGAAGACCCCCAGACCGGGCGGCGCGTGACGCTCGACGTCTTCGGGCCCACCAACACCGAGGCGTTCGCCGAGCTGCTCGCCGCCCTGCGGCAGGAGCGGAGCTGACGTGGGTCGCTCGTTCGAGGTGGCGTGCACGGTGCGGGTCTCGCACCGCTTCGAAGACCTCTCGGCGCACGTCGAGCTCGACGGCGGCCTGCCTCTCTACCCGGGAGACCAGGTGCGGGTGCACGGCACCGCGCTCCGGCCCCGGTATGGCGAGACCTTGAACGCGCGCAGGGTCGCGACCGTGACGCGCGCCAGCTGGCTCGAGCGAACCTGGGTTCGCTGGGTCGGCGACCTCGACTGTCTGACGCTGTTCGACTTCGGAGATGAAACATGACGAACGCCACGACGCAGGCTGCTCAGCGCACCACCACCTTGAGCCCGCGGTTCTACACGACCGACTTCGACCAGATGAACGCCTCGAACGTCGAGGCGGTGCGCACCGAGTGGGATGCGCTGATGGTCGAGCTGGCTGCCGACCAGAACCTGCACCACTTCAAGCGCAGCGACGCGTGGCAGTTCGACCCCGCCTCGCTGACCGGCCCGCTGCGTGAAGAGTTCATCGACTTTCTGGTGAGCTCGCTCACGGCCGAGTTTTCGGGCTGCGTGCTCTACGCCGAAATTCGCAAGCGGGGCAAAAACCCCGACCTGTGCAACCTCTTCAAGTACATGAGCCGCGACGAGGCTCGGCACGCCGGCTTTATCAACGACGCGCTCAAGGAGTTCGGCGTCGAGGTCGACCTCGGCTTTCTCGTGAAGGCGAAGCGCTACACGTACTTCAGCCCCAAGTTCATTCTGATGGCGACGTACCTGTCAGAGAAGATTGGGTACGCGCGGTACATCACCATCTACCGGCACCTCGAGCGGCACCCCGAGCTGACCTTCCACCCCATCTTCAAGTGGTTCAAAGAGTGGTGCAACGACGAGTTCCGCCACGGTGAGGCGCTCGCGCTGTTGATGCGCGCCGACCCCAGGCTGACCCGCGGAGTGAACCGCCTGTGGATTCGGTTCTTTCAGGTCGCGGTCTACGCCACCATGTTCGTACGCGACCACGCGAGGCCACAGATGCACCAGGCGATGGGCCTCGACCCCGAGCAGTACGGTATGGAGGTCTTCCGCAAGACCACCCAGATTGCCCGCCAGGTCTTCCCGGTGCTGGTCGATGTCGAGCACCCCGCGTTCTTGAGAGGTCTGCGGCAGCTGCGTGAGCTCTCAGAGCGCATCGAGGCGGCGCGGCGTCAGGGCGGCGTGTTCGGCTTCTTCAAGCGCCTCGGTGCGCAGGCGCGCGTGGCGGCGACCTTCGCCAAGCTGCTCTTGCTGCCCGCGCAGGTGAACCCCCTTCCCGCACAGGCGCGACTGAGCCCGACGTGGTGAACGCGGCAGACCCGCTGGCGGGGGCCGTGTTCGTGCTCGGGGCCTGGTGGGCCTCGACCGCAGCCGTGCTCGCGCTGGTCTTTCGCCGCACGGGGGTGGCGCTCGTCTCGGTGCTCGCGGTCGCCGGCGTCTTCGGGCTCTGGTCGAGCAGCCGCTCGGCCGGCACGGGAGCGGCGTACGTGGCGTTCGCCAGCGCCTTGTTGGTCTGGGCGTGGCACGAGCTGATGTTCTTGCTCGGGGTGATTGCGGGCCCGCGACGGGTGGCGATGACCGCGGGGGTGAAGGGCTGGGCGCGCTTTCGCGAGGCGACCCTGGCCGTGCTGCACCACGAGCTGTCGCTCGCCGTGACGCTCGCCGCGGTGGTGGCGCTGACGTGGGGCCAACCCAACCAGGCGGGCACCGGCACCTTCGCGGTGCTCTGGGTGATGCGGCTCGCGGCCAAGCTCAACGTCTTCACCGGGGTTCGCAACTTCAACGACGAGCTGGTGCCCGAGCACCTTCGGTACCTCTCGAGCTATTTCCGAAGGGCGAGGTGGAACCCGATGCTGCTCGCGACCATCGCCGTCTCGGGGGTTGCGGGAGTCTGGTTGTGGCGCGATGCGCGCGGGGTGGGGCAGGTCATGGTGGCGACGCTGCTGGGGCTCGGGGTCCTCGAGCACGTCTTTCTGGCTGTGCCGCTCCCGGATGCTGCGCTATGGCGCTGGGTCACCCGAACGGAGGCACCTTAAGGTGAGGTGGCGATGCCGCTGCGCGCGCTGAATGAGGTGGAGCTCGACGGCGTCGGGGCTGAGCCCGACGACGAGCTCAATGGAGCGATCGAGAGCGAAATTCTACCGAGGCTGGCGCTGTTGCACCGGCGAGCCGACGTGCAGTCGTGCGGCGACGACCGCAGGCCGCCGAGCGACGCTGAAGCGCGTGAGCTCGCAGAGCTCGCCGTCGATGACGACCACGCGGGCATGCTGGCGTTCGTCGAGAGGCTCTGCCGCTCGGGGTCGTCGTTCGATGCGGTGGTGCTGGGGCTCATTCCGCGCGCGGCGCGCCTGCTGGGCGCGGACTGGAAAATCGACCGCAAGAGCTTCGTTCAGGTGAGCCAGGGGCTCGGCTCGTTGCAGGCACTCGTGGGTGCGTTCCGCCCGAACGTCGAAAGCGGCGGTGACAAAGGGCTGGTCGTGCTGGTGCCCGCCTGGGGCGAACAGCACCTCCTCGCGCTGTATCTTTGCGCCAACACCCTGCGGCGCAGCGGGTGGGCTGCTCTGGTGGTTCCGGGGCTGGCGCCCGCCGAGCTCAACGAGCTGGTGGCGGCGCAGCCGGTCGCGGCGGTGGGCATCAGCGTGACCGACGCCCAGCGCGTCAGCAGGGTCGGCGAGATGATTGACGGCGTTCTGCAGCATTCGAAAAATCGTAACGTGCGGGTCATTCTGGGCGGCTCGGCGGCCGGGCTCGAGAGGCTCGCCGACGGGTACCGAATCGTCGTGGCGGCCGACGCGTTCGAGTGCCTGCGTGTGCTCGAGACGCGCGCAGTCGGTTGAAACGCAACCTCTAGAACGAGCGACCCGTGAGCGATTGTTACCCCAACAGCCCTGGAGCCGACCTGGTCGTGGCGCTGTCGTCGGCCGCCACCGATGTGTCGCTCATCGTCGACCGGGCGGGCACCGTGAAGAAGGTCACGCTCGGCGATGGGTTCGAGGGTGGCGTGGGTTGGCGGAAGCTGGTGGGCATGCGGTGGGCCGACACCCTTGCGACCGACAGCCAGGAAAAGGCGGTCGCGCTGCTCAAAGAGGTGGTGAAAGAAGGCCGCTCGTCGCGGCCGCGCGAGTGCAATCAGAAGGTCGAAGGCATCGGCTCGGTGCCGCTTCGGTACAGTGCCATCAAAATCGACCGCTGCGACAACGTGGCGGTGCTGGGCCGCGACCTGCGCGAAGTGTCACGGCTGCAGCAGCGCATGCTCACGGCACAGCAGGCGATGGATCGCGAGTACAACCGGCTCCGCCAGGCCGATACCCAGTATCGCGTCTTCTTTCAGGTCGCCTCCGACGCGGTCGTGGTCTGCGACGCGAGCACGCTTCGCATTCTCGAGGTGAACCCCGCTGCGGCAGAGCTCTGTGACGAGACGGCCGAGGCGATGAGAGGGCAGAGCTTCACGGAGCTGCTCGAGCCGAAGGGCCGCGGCGCGGTTCAAGCGTTCGTCGCCGCGGTCGAGGCGGGGGGCCGCCCCGACGACGTCAAGCTGACCTTGAAGGGCAAGGTTCAGGTGCAGGCGTCGGCGCTCCTCTTCCGCCAGCTCGGCTCGGCGCTCATCTTGTTCCGCTTTCGACGGCCGCACGCCGAGCAGTCGGGCCCGCGCTCGTCGCGCCTGTTGACCGTGCTCGAGGCGCTGCCCGACGGCGTCGTGGTGACGGGTGAAGATCGCCGCATTCTCAACGCGAACCCGGCGTTCTGCGAGCTGGTGAACTGTGCGAACGAGAAGCAGCTGCTCGGTCACCCGCTCGACCGCTACATCGGGCGCGAAGGGGTCGACCTCAAAATCATGCTGTCGAGCCTCCGCGAGAGCGGTTCGGTGCGGAACTTCGCGACGGTGGTGCACGGGGCGTACGGCCCACCCCAAGAGGCGATGGTGTCGGCGGTCTCGGCGCTCGACGCCGCGGTGCCATGCCTGGGCTTCAGCGTGCGGCCTGCGTCGGCCCGGGTGGGCGAGCCGATGGTGCCCATCACCCGTTCTGCCGAGCAGCTCCGGCAGCTCGTCGGCAGCGTGTCGCTGCGGCAGATTGTGCGCGAGTCATCGGACCTCATCGAAAAGCTGTGCATCGAGGCGGCGCTCGACGTCAGCCACAACAATCGCGCGTCGGCTGCGCAGCTGCTCGGCCTGAGCCGGCAGTCTCTGTATTCGAAGCTGCGCCGTTACGGTTTCGAAGAGCTCGATCACTGAGGGCTGGTCGCGCGCTTCGACAGCCGCGGGCGCCAGACGGCGATGATGATGTTCGCCGTGCAGAGGGCCAGAATCGTCCACAGACCGCCCCACTCGTGCCGCAGCAGCGGCGCGAAGCCCGAGGGGTCGCCCTGCCCGGCTGCGACCTTCGCGGCGAGCGCCGCCGCATCGCGAGACGTGCCGACGATGGCCCCCAGCGTGC
>JAEUJP010000186.1 GCA_016793725.1 Myxococcaceae bacterium
CGGCGCTGCGCAAGGCGCTGGGGTGAGGCCGTCTTTCCGGGTCGGGCTCGCAAGCAGGTCGGCCTCTGGCCTCTACGCCAGAGCCCTCACCACGCCGTCGTCGTGTAGTCCTTGAAGAACTTGCCCCACACGAAGTTGCGGGTGCGCTCGGCTTCGAACACCGGGTCGACCACGCGCGCGGCCCCGTCGACGATGTCCAGCGGCGGGTGAAAGTCGAGCTCGCTCTGCTTGCGCTCGGCGTGCTGCAGCGGGTCTTCGTCGGTCACCCAGCCGGTGTCGACGGCGTTCATGTAGATGTGGCTCTTCGCGTAGTCGGGCGCGCTGGTCAGCGTCAGCATGTTCAGCGCCGCCTTCGCCATGTTCGTGTGCGGGTGTTTGTCGGTCTTCGTGCCGCGCGAGAAGCTGCCTTCCATCGCCGACACGTTCACGACGTGGCCCGGCGTCTCGCGGTGCCTCAGCATCAGGGCTTTGAGCTTCGCGCACAGAATGAACGGGGCGACCGCGTTCACGAGGTGCACCTCGAGCATCTCGGCGGTCTGCACCTCGGCGAGCGTCAGGCGCCACGAGTTCACGAGCCGCTTGTCGACCTGCTGCAGGTCGGCGTCGAGCTTGCCCTCGGGGAAGGCGGCGCCGGCGTCTTGCTCCATCTCGTACGGCAAGAGCGACAGCGCCGCCGAGTGGTGAATGCCGACCGCCGCGTCGCTCGAGCGCCACGACGTCGTCAGCGCATCGCGCGGAGGCTCGAGCTTCTCGAGCAGGGCCTGCCGCGCCGCGAGCAGGGGCCGCTGCGGCTCGGGCAGCTCCGTCACGCGGCGGCTCTCGCTCTCGAGCAGGTGGCGGTAGAAGCCCGGCGGCCGGCGCACCGTCTGCGCGGCGTTGTTGATGAGAATGTCGAGCCGCTCGTGCGTCGCCTCGATGTGCCGCGCGAACACCTCGACCGACGGAGCGTGCCGCAGGTCGAGCCCGTGCACCTCGAGCCGGTGACCCCACTTCGAGAAGTCGGCCTCGCGCGCGTAGCGCTCGGTCGCATCGAAGGGAAACCGCGTCGTCGCGATGACCGTCGCCCCGCTGCGCAAGAGCATCAGCGACGCCTGGTAGCCAATCTTCACCCGCGCGCCGGTAATCAGCGCCACCTTGCCCTCGAGCGGCGCCGTCTGAAACCGCTTCGCGTGGTTCAGGTCGCCGCACTCGATGCACATCATGTCGTAGAAGAAGTGGAGCTTCGTGTACTCGCGCTTGCACACGTAGCAGTTGCGCGGCGTCTCGAGCTCGCGCGCCGGCCCCTTCGGCGCCTCACCCGACGGCAGCGCCGGCGCCACGTACACCTCGGCCGCGCGCGTCGTGCGAATCTGCACCTCGGCCCGCGTCGCCCGGTCGCGCTCGCGCTTCGCGAGCTTCTTCTCGGCGGCCTTCTTGCGCCGCACCGCCTTCGCGAGCCGGTTCTGCAGGTCTCGCTCGGGAATCGCGACGAGCCCCACCGCGCGCAAGAACGCCTTGCGCTCGTCTTCGGGCAGCTCGGCGAGCTGCGTTCGGTCTTCGATGAGTCGTTCGAGCAGCGCCGTGCAGCGCTTCAGCTCGTCAGCAGTCAGCTTCAAACCGGCGCATCGTTAAGCCGATTCGCCTGCCGAGTCGAGAGCCAGTGGTCGACGCTCAACACCCCCGGCCCGTGCGCCACGAACATGAACAGCCCCCCGGCAATGCCCAGGTTCGCGAGCGCAAAGACACGGTTCACCATGACGGTGAGGTCGCCGTGAAAGAACACCAACCCCACGGCGAGCCACACCATCATCACCACCCCCGCCTGCCGCGCGAACAGCCCAAGCGCCAGCAGCCCCCCACAGCACAGCTCCAACAACACCGTCACCCAGAACAGCCCCTCCAGCCCCCCCGAGCTGTTCGCGTCGTACGACGCCCCCTTCAACACCGC
>JAEUJP010000187.1 GCA_016793725.1 Myxococcaceae bacterium
CAGAAGGTCGGGCAGGCGCTCGCGGGCCCGAAGGCGCGGGTGACCTTCGTGGTGGTCGAGAACCGCCAGGCGCGCATCGAGTCGTACCTGGGCGGCTGGGTGGTGGTGAGCACCGGCGCGCTCTCGCAGCTCGGCAACGAGGCCGACCTCGCGGCGGCGCTGGCGCACCAGATTGGGCACATCGCGGCGAAGGACCCGCTGAACGACTACGCGAAGGCGCGCTTCACGACGTGCAAGACGTCGATGACCGGCATGAGCCTGGTCGCGGCCGGCGCCATCGGCATTCCCGGGACCGAGGCGTTCGTGAAGGGCTCGGCGTTCGCGAAGAGCCAGGAGGCGCTGGCGGCCGAAGACCTCGCGCAGGCGCTGAAAGCCCCGGGCGTCGATGCGGGCGGGGTGGTGTCGATGTTGAGGCAGGGGCTCGGCATGCAGCGGCTCGCGCGCGGCATGGAGCCCGAGCTGAAGGCCGACGACGCCGCGTTCGCCATGCTCTCGGCTGGCGGTTACGACGGCATGGCGCTGCGCAGAACGGCCGGCCTCGAGGGCATGAGCATCACCGCCGAGCGTGAGGCCTCGTTCGCGAAGAAGCAGCGCAGGGGGCGCGTGCCGCCGATTCCCGCGGAGCTGAAGTGGCCGAAGCCGTGAGCGGGGCAGGCCGCGCAATCACCTGCGCCCAGCGGCCGAGCGCGGCCCCGGCGTCGGCGACCCCAGGCTGCCGACGGGCTTCTACCGGCGGGCCTGCTCCGATCAGCGCCTTCGGCGCGGCTTCGCTGCCCTACGGGCTGACCTGCCCGCGCACGTCACGACAGCTGACGGCTGACCGACGCAGTCGCGTGGTCGCAGCCGAGCGGCGCGACCGAGGCGAGGCTGGGGCCGTGGGGTCCGAGCCATGTCAAACATTGACTGCTGCAATGCTAAACATGGCGTTACCCCTCGCCGGCCTCGGGCTCGCAGCTGCTCGGGAAGCCCTCGCAGTCTACCGCTACCGCTACCGCTGCAGGAGCTTCGTCAGCGCATCGACCGCCTGCTCGGGTGACTCGCGATGGCAGAAGTGGCCGCCGGGAATCGCGGCCACCTCGTACGGCCCGGTGAAGTGCCGCTTGCCGCGCACGAAGTCTTCGACGCTGACGGCCGGGTCTTGCTCGCCCACGATGGCGAGCGTCGGCACCGCGATGCGCGCCTTCATGAACTGAGGCGTGATGGCCGAGACCGCACGGTAGTAGCCGAGCGCGGCGTGCGCGCTGCCGGGCACCGCGAACGACCGCTTCACCTCACGCACCTCGTCGGGCCCGAACGCCCACGTCGGCGACCAGCGCTTGCAGAGCACGTCGACCATCGCGAAGTCGTTCGCGGCGAAGCGCGCGACGGCGCCCGGCAGGCGAAACGTCATGAAGTGCCGGCCGGCCCACGCGACGCGCGGCGTGAGCGGCAGCTGCGTACGGTGCGGCACGCCGATGATGGCGAGCTTCGAGACCCGGTCGGGCGCGAGGCCGACGGCCGCGGTGACCGCTTCGACGCCCCAGTCGTGGCCGACGAGCACCGCCTGCTTCGCGCCGAGCGCGTCGAGCCAGCCGATGACGTCTTCGCCGAGGTCTCTCGACGTGGTGTCGCGCGGTGGCAGCGACGTCGGCGCATAGCCGCGCAGCCACGGCGCGACGACGCGGTAGCCGAGGGCGGCGAGCCTGGGGCCGATGACGCTCCACGTGTGCGGCGTGTCGGGGAAGCCGTGCGCGAGCACGAGCAGGTTCGGGCCTGTGCCCCACTCGAGGTACGCGAACTCGAGGCCGTTGGCGCGTAGACGGTTCACTGGCGGAAGCCGGGCCGGTCACTTCTCGAGCACGGTTTTGAGCTCTTCTTGGTGCTTCGGGCAGAAGTCGACGCCGCGTGCATCGAACTCCGACATATCGCGAGGGAACCGGAGCACACACTTCTCTCGTCTCTCGCACGGGAAGCTGAGCCCGATGAGCTTGGCGAGCGTACTGGTGACCTGGCCCTGAAATCTCGCGCGTGAGCGAGCGAGGTCGTGACCGGTGGGAAACTCGTTCGGCTCCGCGGCTTCACCCTCTGGCGTTCGAAAGCGTGCAACAGACACGGCGCCGCGATGGGTTCGCACATCCATCGCTCCATACGCGTAGTTCCAGTCGTTCAGGAACATGTCGCGATCGAACAGCGCGACCACGAGCGCACCCTCTTCGATCTCATCCTGCGTGACGACGTTGCCGTCGATCTGGGCTCCATCGCGCGCGAGCCAACGTCGAGGGAGCCGTCGAGGCTCGAGCATCTTGAACTCGATCCCGACGAAGCGCTCCTTGAGAGCCAACCGCAACCCGTCGAGCTCAGGAGCGGAGCCCTCGAGGTATGGCACCAACACGACCTCGCGGATGTTCGCCGGCGGCTGATGGTTCATGCGGGCGGAAGAGGGCTGTGTCAGCGGCGTCGTGATCGAATCTGTGGCGCGAAAGCCGCGTGAAGTCCGCAACTGTGCGGCTGCCACAGCTCGCTCGTCGCCGACACGAGCGGCATGTTGGAGCCAAGCCCGGTTGATGACGTGATCTCCGGCATCCAGCTCGAGCCCGAGCAGGAGCAGCTTGCGAGCCTCGTCGGGGCGCTCAGCCATCAGGCCTGACGCGGCCAGCGCGTACAGGTGAGGGTGGGGCGTCGTCTGCAGCGCCGCGAGCGCCTCTGTCGCGGCGATCGACCCTGAAGCACTGCGGGCCAGACGCTCCGCGCGACCCGCTCCCGGGTCGAGGGCCTCCGCAACGTCGAGTCGCTCGTCGGCCGTCTCCGTCATACCGAGGTCCCGGTACTTGCGACTGGCCAGGAGAATGTCCCCCGCGTTTCGGCGTCGCCACCATTGGCGAGTCTGCTGATCGGCCTCGGCAACTCCACACGATCGTCGCTGTTTGCAGTTCAACGCCGGAGTGAAGTTCGGCCACAGCGCCACTGCCTCGTCGAGAAGCCGCTCGGCAGCGGCGGTGTCATTCATCGCAAAGTGAATGACGGCCGCGACGAAGGCAATCTCGCCACTCGTCGGGTTCCGCTCTCGCGCAATCGCAATCTGGTCGAGGGCATCGGCAAACCTGCCATCGTTCGCGAGAATGCGTGCGGCAGTGAGCGCGCCAGTGCTCGCCTTCGTGCGCTTCGAAACACTGAGGCACAACGGCAAGGCCGCCTTGAAGTCGTTCTTTCGCCAAGGAAGAAGGCATCTCACCGGCACGATGTAGTGGATGACATGCAACCGCGCTTCTTCAGTCGTCATCTGCGGCAGCTTTGACAGCGCACGCAATGAGGCAGCGACCGCAGCCTCGTCGTGCCCCAGCACCATCTCGGCCTCGACCAGGTAGTGCGCCGATGCACCGTCGAGCGGATCTCGGGCGACCATTGCGGCAGCGGCGTCGCGCGTCGCAACCGGGTCACCCAGCCGTTGCACCATCGATAATCTGTCGAACGCTTCCGTCTGTGGCGATTCGAGCTTTGCCTTCAGCGCGGCGAAGCTGGTGATGCCGAGAACTGAAAAGCGGTCGAGGTTCAGCGAGGGCGCAGACGTCTCGAGTACGTCGGAGAGCTCGCTACCCGGTGTCGAACCACCCTTCGTGCGAGCGCTGTCGTGTCTGTGCGCGCACGAGACCAGCACAACAGCGAGCGCGAAAAGGCTCACCCTCGATGACGAATGAGCGCCGCGATGCACGCCGCGAAGGTATCACGCAGCACGCCGACCGCCTTCAGTCGGGCTTCGACACCAGCGCCGCCATGACGCCACCTTCACGCACACCGGCCGGCACCTCGCCGAGGTGCTCGAGCCCGAGCTCGAGGCTCATCGCGTCGAGCGCGCGCGGCGTGCCCGTCAACGTGAGCAGCGTGAAGTGGTTCGGCCACGTCGCCGCCACCACGCGCCGCTGGTGCACGAGCTCGCCGGTGCGCGCGTCGGTGAACTTCGCGTCTTGCCAGGCCGAGACCTGGTCGAGGTAGATGACGGTGCCCTCGCGCAGCACCTCGTACGTCGCGTCGGCCTTCTTCGCGTCGAGGTTCGTGAGCTCTAAAAACCGCTCGGGCGAGTCGCCCGGGTTCTTTACGTGCCGGCTCACCATCACGTTCGGCTGCAGCTTCTCGCTCTCGTTCGGAGGCGCGTTGAACCGGTAGATGGAGCTGTCTTCCCACGTCGGCGGCAAGAGCAGCCTCAGGCCGTGCACGACGCGCAGCGTGTCGTCGCGCTTCAAGGCTCGACCTTGCCGCCCGCGAAGTCGACGCCCGACTTCACGTGAAAGTCTTTGCGAATCTGGTTGATCTGCCAGGTCGCCGACGCCCGCCGCCACTCGACGAACTCGCGAATCGCGATCGCATTCAGCCCGTTCTTGCGAATCGTCCAGTTCTCTTTGTTGTGCTTGTACAGCTCGTCGTTCGTGTACGTGCGCTGCGTGTGTGGCGCTCCGGTCGGCGTGTCGGCCTCGAGGTACGCCGCTTCAGACTTGCGCGCCCAGAACGTGTCGACCTTCGCGCCAATCTTCGAAGGGGTGAACTCGGTCTTCATCAGGTGCTCCATGAAGTCGAGCGCGTACGCCTTGAAGTGGTCGTTCGCGAGCAGGTTCTTCCAGATGACCGGCACGTTTTCGGTCGGCCCGTTGCGCAAGAGCACGTCGAGGTCTTGCCACGCGGGCTGCCCGTCCCACTGAATGCCCCACGTCGAGTCCAGGTCGATCGGCAGCGCCGACCACTTCGCGTCGCCGCTCTTCCCCTTCTCGGCCACCCACGCGAAGTTCGACGGGTTGATGAGGTTGTCCCACGCGCCCGTCATCACCAGCCCCGCGTACGCGCGCAGCACCTCGTACACGTCCATCTTCGCTTCCATCGCCTTGCGAAACGCCGGCGTGTTGAAGCGCTTCGGGTCGGTGTCGCTGATGGCGTTGCCCGCCTCGTCTTCGAGGCCCTTGCCGTTCACCACCGAGATGAGCTTCGCGAGCTCGTCGTACGCCTCGTCGGCCTTCTTCTTGCCGGTCTCGAGGTCGTACGTCTGCATGCCGCCGTCTCTCACGCGGTACTGGTTCGCGCTGCCGTCGCCCTTGAACTTGAGGTCGGCCTTGTCGAGGTGCCCGCCCGCCAGCGACTTCTCACCCCACGACCACTGCGCCTTGAAGATGTAGACGTCTTTCGGCACGTCGCGCTTCGGGTCGATGCTCTTCACCGCGCTCGACCACATCGTCTTGTCGAGCGGCTCTTCGAGGTCTCGCACGCCCTGGTACCAGCCGTTCGAGAACCACTTCACCGGCGCGTAGCGCTGCGCCGGCACCTTCAGCGTCTCGCGAAAGAACGCCGACGACAGGTCGCGCCGCACCATCGACGGGTCGCGGTTCAGGTTCTTCGCCTTGAAGTCTTCGGGCACGTCCGACTCGTCGGGCGCCTTGAGCTCGGACTTGAAGCTGGCCGCCGGGTCGTTGATGCTCGTGTTGCCGCTGCGCTTCAGGTCGACGCTCTTGCCGCGCTCGAAGTACAGAACCCCCAGGTCGTTCGACGGCGGCACGTAGTGCTGCGGGCCCGACGCCGCCCAGTACACCGACAGCGACGAGCTCGGCACGCCCGTGACGTGAATCGGCTGGCCCTTCGCGTCGTTGCCGCGAAAGAAGCCCATGTCGACGTCGCGAAAGTCGGCGTACAGCACCGCGCCCTTCTTCGGCACCTCGAACCAGCCGTCGCGCGTCGCCTTCGCGAGGTCGATTCTCGTCAGCAGCTCGCCGGCCTTCGTCAGCGTGCCGTCGGCCTTCTTGAGCGTGACCTCGCCGCCGGTCTCGCCGTTGGCGGCCAAGAGCTGCTCGAACAGGCCCTTCGAAATTTCGTCGCCGCGCAGCAGCGCGTCGCCCGACTTCGGGTCGTTCGCCTGCCGCGCCACCCTGCCCGCCTCGCTCGTGCCGGGCAGCTTCTTGAGTGAGACCGCTTCGAGCTGCTTGAGCAGCCACTCGGGGTTCGCGCGTTCGGGGAGCTTCAGGGGCATCGCCCGCCCCTCTTACTTCAAGGCGTGTAGACGGCGCACCACCCCGGGGCGTCGGCGGGCAGCCCGCTCTGCTGCCACGGCGACGTGCGCGCGGGTAGCCCGTACGAATGGGTGAGCAAGAAGTCGTAGAGCGGCCTGAACCGCGTGCCCGACGCGGGCTGCGGTATCGGCGGCATCGCGTGCCCCGCATCGTGCGTGCACGTCACGACGAAGTGATTGTCCATCGTCAGCGCGTCGCGGAGCCGCAGCGAGGCCTGGTGAAAGTCGAGGCCGAGCGAGTCGGTCGTGCCGCCCCACAAGACGAGCGCGGGGAACTTGTGGGCCTGCGGCGTGAACTGCATGTTGAAGACGTTGAACGGGTCGCGGCCGAGGCCGCCCGAGATGACGAGAAAGCTCGCGACGCGGTTCGCGCGCGGCGTCGACATCAAGAAGCTCGTCCACAGCCCGCCCGCGCTCACGCCCATCATGTGCACGCGGCGTTCGTCGACGTTGTACGTCGCGGCCACGCACGCGAGCATGTCTTCGAAGAACACCAGCTCTTCTTCGGCCTGCACGCTGTTCTGCTGCGTCGTGCCTTCGACGAACGGCCAGTTGAACTGGTACAGCTTGTCGCCGTTCGGCTTCGTGCGGGCGAACGGGGCGACCGCGATGAAGCCGAGCTGCTCGGTCGCCACCTCGTACTCACCCTCGCGCACGATGCTGCCCGCCGACGCGTTCAGCCAGTGCCAGCCGAAGACCACCGGCCACTTCTGCGCCGGGTCGTAGTTGCGCGGCACCACGACCTTGAACGCGCGCGCGACGCCGCTCGACGTGAAGCCCGTGACGTCGATGACCGTGCCGCCGTCGTTCGACGTGCCGGCGGGAAACGAGGGGCACGCGCCACCCGAGTACGTCGGGAGCGGCGGAGGGTTCATCGCCGTCGCGCCCGTGCCGCCGCCCGCCGTCGCGGTGCTGCCTCCGCCGGCGGTCGCACCGCCCGCAGTCGCGCTCGCGCCGCCAGCCGTCGCGGTGGAGCCTCCGCCCGCAGTCGCCACCTCACCGCCGCCTGCATTCGCCGTGGCCGTGCCGCCGGCCGGGCCGCCTCCGCTGCCCGCGGCCGCCATGAACACCGGCACCGTCGAGGGGCCTCCACAGCCGAACAGCGTCACTGCCAGAACGAGGTACCTGCTCATCTGCCCGCTCCCTCGCGCCGAAAGGCGCGCGCCCCCATTTGACCGAGTA
>JAEUJP010000499.1 GCA_016793725.1 Myxococcaceae bacterium
ACGCCTGCGTCAGGCACTGCGCGGGAATCGCCGCGAGGTAGCGAAGGGCGTCACACGTGTACTCGCGCACACCGGCGGTGACGTTCTGGATGCAGCCTTCGGGGGTCGGAGCGGGAAACGTGGTGCTGACGCCGCCGGCCATGCCGCTGCCTCCAGCAGTTGCTGTTCCGCCAGCATTGTCCATTCCACCCGCAGTTCCGGCCCCGCCCGCAAGCAGTCAGCAACACGACGAGCGCTGCGCGCATGACCACCGCGCGTAGCCCGACTTCGGCAAAAGAAGCCAGCTCACTGCCTTCGGCGGCGACCGACGAAGACGAAGCCCGCGAACGCGAGGAAGATCGTGATCTCTTTGAAGCCGTTCGGGCAGCCCGACACGCCGTTGGCGCTCGACGACACGGCGCTCGCGCAGCTCTCGAGGCAGCGCCCGGTCTGCGAGTCGCACACGGTGCTCGCGCACTCGGAGCCCTGCATGCACGCTTCACCAACGGCGAGGTCGGCAATGCAGACGTCGGTTCGACAGTGGAAGCCGCCGCGGCACTGCCCGTTCGAGCAGCCCGCGTCGTACGAATACGGCGGCAGCTCGACACAGAAGCCGTTGCGGCACGTGTCATCGTCGTCTTCGCACGACGTCGTGCACGCCTCGCCCCGCCTCGGCAGCGCGGTGCAGGTGCCGGTCATGCCGCTGATGACGCAGCGACCCGACGCGCACGTCGTGTTGAGCCCGACGCTCGCAGGCCCGCACGGCTCACCGAGCGCGGGCAGGTTCGCGCAGCGCGGCGCACCGCCGTCGAGCGGGTTCTTGCAGTAGCTGTCGCCGTACATGCAGTCGCCACGGCCGCCCGTACCGGCATCGAGCCGGCAGAGGTCGCCGGGGCGCGGCTTGAGGGCGCAGCTCCCGCCGACGCACTGAAGACCGCTCGTGCACGGCTGGCCCTGCGCGCACGACGCGCCGACCGCCCCTTCGGTGACGCAGAACCGCTGGTTGCCGCCGTCGAGCGCCGCGCAGCGCGTGCACGCACCGCCGCCACACTCGGGGAAGGGCTCGGCGCGGTCGCCGTCGCCGCAGCGCTCGTTCAGCGCCGCGAGGCGGGTGCAGCGACCCGCGTCGGCCGCGGCCGTGAACACGCACGAGAGACCGCCGGCGCAAGCCTCGTCAGAAGCGGTCTCGGGGCACGCGGCGCCCTCGGTGAGGTAGCCCGAGACGCGCACGCAGGTCGCGCCGCCGTCGGTGCCGGGCAGGCACTGGCTGCCGCCGGAGGCGCAGACGTCGAGCGCGGGCGAGCACGCGGCGCCGTCGGCGATGCGCGTCGTACAGATGCCGCCGCAGCGCAGGCCGTCGCTGCTCCTGCAGTAGGTGCCGACGGGGCACTCTTCGTGAAACGCACAGGCGGCGCCCAGTGCGATGGTCGAGACGAACACCTCGGTGCAGGGCCCGCCGTCGATGCGCATCGAGCCTTTGCACTGCTGAAGGGCCGACGCAGACACCGCGATGCGACCGGCGTCGATGCCCTGGCTCAGCTTGTCGATGGCGACGCCGAAGAACCCGTTCGGACAGCCGATGGTGGCGCGCAGCGTGGCGTTGGTGCTGGTGGTGGGCGAGCCGCCGATCGAGATGAGATCGAGCCGGTCATAGTCGGCTGCAGTGAGCGCACCGGCCGAGCAGTCGATGGCCGTCTTCGAAGCGGTCGCGTAGTAGCCATTCGTCAGGTCGGCGCAGAGCTGCTGAAGATCGGAACTGCCTCCGCCGCCGGCCGTCGAGCCACCACCGGTGCCTCCGTCGGCGGCGGGCTGAGGCGAAGAGCAGGCAGACACGACGGCGAGCAGCGGGGCGAGTCGACGCATGGCCCTCGAGGTAGCTCGACTCGTTCGACGCGTCCAGGAACCGGCCGCCAACGCACGAGTTTGGGTGAATATAGGCGATGGCGTCTGCTCGCATCGGGCCGACCTGCCAACCTCGAGGCATGAAGATTCGAGCCCTCTACCTCGCGGCGGCGCTGTTCAGCTGTGGCCCGGCAGCGCCAGGCATCGACGGCGGAAATGCGGCGGGCGGCGGCAGCGCGACGGCGGGCGGCGGCAACGCGACGGCCGGCGGCGGCAACGCGACGGCAGGCGGCGGCAGCGCGACGGCGGGCGGCGGCAGCGCGACGGCCGGCGGCGGCAACGCGACGGCAGGCGGCGGCCCGGCTCCGCTCTTCTTCGACGACTTCGAGTACACGGCAGACCGCTCGTCATCGAACGTGACCTCGACCTTCGTCGCGCGAGGCTGGGCGCACACGAAAGCCGAGAACGCGCTCAACGGAGGCGGAGGTGGGTACCTCTACACGCTGTCGAGCGGGCCCTGCGCGGCGACGCCGGGGTCGGGCAGCCGCGCGCTGATGATCGAATCGCGGCCCACGATGTATCCGCCGCCGATGGGCTTCCCGTACTCACAGACCGACTTCTACCTGCAGTACGGCGCCGAAGTCGGCGCGGCAGACACGCTCCCCCCCGACCTCTGGTTCCAGTTCTGGATGCGCATCGTCGACGAGCCTGGCCGCAGCTCGCGCTTCCACAGCCGCAACAAGCTCGTCTACCCGACGAGCTCGAACCCGCCGTATCCCAGCACCGACCTCCGCTGGCTGTTCATGAACGGGGCGCAGGGCTTCGAGCAGGGCCCCGCCACGCCGGGCAACAACTTCCTCGCGCTCGAAGCGTACGAGGCCGACTACACCGGCGACGCCGAGTACCCGACGAACCGGCGCAAGCTCTTTCAGAACCGCTCGTCGCAGCAGATCGTGGCGAACCAGTGGACGCTCGTGAAGGTTCACGTCGACACCTCTGGCGCACAGGGGCGCTACGAGGCCTGGCTTCGGCCGCAAGGCGCTGGGTGGACCAAGATCTCCGAGTGGTTCGGCGGTGTCACCCCGCAGTTCACGTGGCCGCTGACGCCCGCGCAGCGCGTCGGTCACCGCTCGATGCGCCTGCCCACCACCGTCAACTCGCTCGACAACTGGGTCTGCCTCGATGACTTCACGCTCGCCACCAGCGAGGCCGCGCTGCCGCGCTACCCGTAGCGTCAGCGCGCGAAGCCGGCCAGCCAGTCGAGGCTCGTGTCGAGTGACCCCGAAAGTCACGCGACCGAAGTCGCAAAGGCGACCGCGGTCGCGCGTGCAAAGTACCGCACGAAACTTGGAGCTGCCTGACCGCGTCGCCCCGTCGAGCTCACGGGCTCAGGGCACACTCCTGGCTGTAGCCGTCGCTCTCGACGAGCGCGCCGGCCGAGGCGCGCCGCGTGGTGCCGCTCACGACGTCGCGCACGAAGACGTCGGCCGAGTTGTTCTCATCCATCGGCACGAAGCGGTTGTGCTGCGACACGAAGCACACGTACCTGCCGTCGCGGCTGATGCCGGGCCGGCCCGAGACGCCGATGCCGGGCTCGGTGCCGTCGGGGTTCAGCGAGTGCCGCGTCGTGGTGCCCGCGTCGAGGTCGCGCACGAAGAGGTCGAGCTCGCCGCGCGTGTCGCCCGCGACCAGGTTCGAGGCGCCCGACACGAACGCGACGGTGCGAGCGTCGCCGCTCAGAGACGGCGGCGTCGTCGTGTCCATGTTCCCCGCCACGCCTGCGGTGCTCACCGAGGCGCGCACGACCTCTTCCGACACCAGGTTCTTCACGAACACGTCTTCGAAGCCCTCGGTGTCGCCCGGCACCAGGTTCGTCGCCAGCGACGTGAACGCGACGCGCAGCCCGTCGGCGCTGAGCGAAGCCGAGCGGCTGCCGTTGTTGCCGGGCTGCTGGTCGACCGACCGCGACGCGCGCAGCGTCTCGAGCGTGTCGCGATCGTGAACGTAGACGTGCGCACCGAACACGCCGTCCCAGACGGAGCCGGACTCGAACGCCACGCGACAGCCGTTCGCCGACAACGACGGCGCGAGGCTGTCACCGTTTCCTTGAGCGCCTTGCGAGCTGACCGACGCGCGCACGGTGCGATTGAAGATCAGGTCGTGCACGAAGACATCGCGCTTTGCGTTCGTGTCGTCGTCGACGAGGTTGGTCGCCACCGAGACGAACGCGACGGCGCGCCCGTCGGCGCTGATGATCGGCGCCGAGCTGCGCCCGTTCGCCTGACTGCCGCCCGTCGCGACCGACACGCGCCGCGTGCTGAGGTCGCTGCGGTCGAACACGAAGATGTCGTCGACCCCGTTCGTATCGCCCGACACCAGGTTCGGCGCTTCAGACACGAACGCGACGCGCTGCCCGTCGGCGCTCACCGACGGCGCGAACGAGCGACCCTGCGGAGGCAGCCCGTTGAACGCCACCGACACGAGCGACGTCGCGCCGGTCATCGCGTCGTTCACGAAGATGTTCGGGCCGCCGTCGAGGCCGCCGGTGAGGTTCGTCGCGTACGAGACGAACGCCGTGTAACGGCCCGGCGTCGCCGGCATCGAGCCGCGGGCCTGGTCGTCGATCGAGTCGGCCGCCGCGTAGACGAAGTCTTCGAAGCGGTCGACGAAGCGGGTCTTGCCAGGAGTGAACGTGACGCCGAGGTTGCCGACCGTCACCGGCACCGTGGCGTTCGACAGGTAGATCTCGACGAAGCCGTGCCGGGTCGCATCATCGACGGTGTCAGCCGAGGCGTCGAAGCTCGCCAGGGCGATGGTGAAGTTGCACGTCATGTCGTTCGGGCAACGCGGGGTGGTGCGCGACCACGACAGCGGTGCAGCGCCGAGCGTCTCGAGCCCGATGACCGGGGCGAAGAGCGCACGGTCGCCGCGGTGCGTGTGGTTCAGGTTGTTGACCGAGAACTCGGCGGTGTTCGCCACGTTCACGACGCGCACCTTCTTCAGCGCGCGCTCGGGAAACTCGCTCGCGACCCTGGCCCACGCGAGGTTGGTGAGCAGGTTGCCTTGCGAGTGGGGCACGACGATGACGGGGCGGCAGCCGCTCATGGCCTCGGCGAGCCGGCGAATCGCCGCCTGCGTGCCGCGCAGGTGGGCGTCGGTCACGTCGCCGTCGGCCTCGAGTGAGGTCACGCCGGGCGTCAGGTCGGAGGCGAACGCCGCGACGCGCGTGGCGGCGGCGACGTCGATGGAGGCCGACGCGTTGAACGGCACCATGATCTTGCGGAAGTCGTCGCCGAAGAGCTCCTCCTGCGTCTTCAGCAGGTAGAGCTCGACGAGATCGGCGAACGCCTCGCCGTCGCCGTACCAGCCGGTCGGGTTGTAGACGCTCGTCACCTCGAACGTGCGCGCGGCTGTGCCCGGGTGGTTCTGCGACGCCTTCAGCACGCGGTGGAGGTGAACGACGGCGCTCTTCGCCTGGTAGATGTCGTTCTGGATGCCATTGACGAAGACCACGGTGAAGTCTTCGGCGCGCGCCGCGGACGAGCACGCGAGCGTGAAGAGCAGCAGCGCGCGCCTCATGGTGTGCACCCCTTCCCGCTGAGCGAGGCCCCGGCGAACGCGAGCCCGTAGGCCGTGCGGCGCTCGCCCGTGTCGGCCGTCGCGCGCGCGAGCTTCGACAGCTTCGCGAGCTTCACCTCGTCGTCGAGGCAGTCGACCTGGCGCAGGTGGGCCTCGACGTTCGCGGGCGTCGGCTCGACGAGCACGCGCTGCAGCGCCTTCGCGTGCAGGGTCGCCTCGGCGTGCAGCGCGGCGTCGGTGCCGTATTCGGTCGCGAGAAAGCGCTCGACGTCGTCGCGCACGCCGTTCGTGTTCGAGTCGATGCCCGCGACGGTCGCCGCGTTGAGCGCCGGGTCGGGAACCGCAGGCACCATGATGCCGTTGATGACAGTGGGGTCGCCGGCGCCACCGCCACCCGTTCCTCCACCCCCACTTCCTGAGTTGCAGGCCACGAGCAGCAACAGCAGAGCGACGCGCATGAGCCCTTATACGCGCCGCTGATCCACGCGGTTCTGGCGCACCCACAATTACCCCGCGCCGGGTTACGCGCGGTCACCCGAGGCGATTCGGCGGCGATTCACGACAGCCGAACCATCTGGCCCAGCACCGCGAGATGAATGAACTTCCCGCGGCACGGCTTCGACCACGCTGCTTCGATCGCCCGTGCATACGCGTCGAGCTGACCCGCGTACGTCTGGGCCTTCTCTGCGCCCTTCGCCTCATCGCCAGGGAACGACTTGTGGTCGACCAACCAGAAGCCATCGTCGCCCTCCAGCACCAGGTCGGCGCTACCGCGCAGCTCAGTGCCTTCGGGGAGGTGCTGCAGAACGGGGAGCTCCCGATGCCACGTCGCCCCCGGCGCGATGGTCGCTGCCCAGCTTGAGAGCGCGTCAGAGCCCTCCACCATTCGCTCGGGCCTTAGCGCCCCACTCATT
>JAEUJP010000505.1 GCA_016793725.1 Myxococcaceae bacterium
TGCCGCCTGCTCTGCGCGGCCCCGCTCGTCGAGTGCCCCGGCAACCTCTGCGTCGACCTGCGCACGAACGTCTCGAACTGCGGCGCGTGCGGCCGGCCGTGCGCTCCGCAGAACGTCACGCTCACCACCTGCGCCGACAACCAGTGTGGCTACGTCGGCTGCCGGGCAGGCTTCGTCGACTGTGACGGCGAGGTCGAGAACGGGTGTGAAACGCCCGCGAGCGAGTGCCTGAAGCTCGTCTCGATCGCGCTCGACGGCGGCCCCGCGAACGGCCCGTCGTACGGCGCCGTCGTCGACCACTCGGGCAACACCGTCGTCTTCATCTCAGAGGCGAACAACCTCGTGCCCGGCGACACGAACACCTACGCCGACGTGTTCGTGCGCGACGTGCGCGCGGGCACGACGCGGCGCTTGAGCGTGTTCGCCGACGGCGGCGAGCTGAAGGCCGACGCCGGCAACCCGGCCATCTTTGCCCAATCGTTCGGCTCTCAGGTCGCGATCAGCGGCGACGGCCGCACCATCGCGGTGCTGACCAACGCTCCGCTCGTGGCGGGCGACACCAACAACGGCAACGACGTCGTCATCTTCGAGGCCGATGGCGGGCGTGGCTTCGGCATGTTCACGAACCTCGGCGCGCAGCCGTTCGGCAACCTCGAGTCGTGCTGCCTCACGATGTCTGACGATGCGCGCTTCGTCACGTGGGGCAGCCGTGCCGCGCACATCGGCGGCGGCACCGGCGAGTTCAACATCTACATCTACGACCGGCAGATTCGGCAGGTGTTCCTCGCCTCGCCCGACTCGATGCAGGGGTTCGTGACCAACGGGGCCAACGGCTTCAACGCGTTCACGAGCTGGGTGAGCAGCAACGGCCGCTATGTGCAGTACAACTCGTTCGGCGACAACATCACGCTGCCCGACGACAGCTGCTCGCACTCGTACCTGCGCGACGTGCCGCTCGCCGTCAACTACCGCATGACGTCTGACGACAACCAGGTGAGCCTCACGTGTGTCGGCGTCAGCGCCACGGGCGGCGGCGCCAGCATCACGCCCGACGGGCTCACCGCTGCGATGGTGACGAACCGCATGCCGCCGGGCCGATCGCACGTCTACGTGCGCGACATGGTGGGCAAGCGGTGGTCGCTCTTGACGACGTCGGTCGACGGCGGCGTCGCCGACGGTGACTCGGCTGGCGGCACGCAGATCTCAGACGACGGGAAGGTCGTGGTGTTCGGCTCCATCGCGCAGAACCTGGTCGCCGACGACTCGAACGATGCGGGCCCCGACTGCTTCGCGTTCGATCGCTCGAACGGCCGGCGCCTGCGCATCAACGGGCCTGCGACCCCGAACCCCGACGGCGGCAAGGTCGGTCACGGCTGCCTGGGCTACCGGCTGAACAGCCCCGGTACGCACGCCGCGTTCGACACCATCGAGGTGCTGAAGGCCGGCGACCCGTTCGATACCCGCGACGTGTACCTGCGGCGAATTCGTTAGAGCCAAAGCGCCAGCTCACGCAGGCGCTGCCCCGTCGCTGCCGCCACCGCCGGCGCATTCACGGGCGCGCCCGGCTCGCCCACCCCCGTCGGAGCCGCCGTGCTCGACATCACCACCGTCTCGATGACGGGGGTCTCGAACATGCGCACGACTTTCGCC
This sequence comes from Myxococcaceae bacterium, assembly GCA_016793725.1. GTDB lineage: Bacteria > Myxococcota > Myxococcia > Myxococcales > Myxococcaceae > Xiheicaenimonas > Xiheicaenimonas phototrophica. Next base: position 1,651 of record JAEUJP010000505.1, read on the forward strand.
CCACAGCGCCGGCTGCACCACGATCGGTAGCCCGACCCAGGCGCGACCCTGCGAGCTCAAGTGGTAGGGTCTGCCCCGCCATGCGCCTGACTTCGCTGCTCGCAGTGTCGCTGCTGCCGGTCTCGGCCCACGCGTTCTGTGGCTTCTACGTGTCGGGCGCCGACCAGACGCTGTTCAACAACGCGACGCAGGTGGTGCTGATGCGCGAGGGCCTGCGCACGGTGCTATCGATGCAGAACAACTACCAGGGCCCGGCGAAAGACTTCGCGATGGTCGTGCCGGTGCCGGTGATTCTGCAGAAAGAGAACGTGAAGACGCTCTCGCGCGACGTGTTCACCAAGATCGACCGCCTCGCGGCGCCGCGGCTCGTCGAGTACTGGGAGCGCGACCCCTGCTACGTGCAGCCTCCGGTCAAGTACAAGGCTTCGAGCGGCGTGAAGAAGATGGAGCGCGCGCCGATGAAAGACTCGGCCGACGATGACCTGCGCGACTACGGCGTGAAGATCGAAGCGAAGTTCACGGTCGGTGAGTACGACATCGTGGTGCTCGCGGCGAACGACGCGCTCGGGCTCGACCGCTGGCTGCGCGACAACAAGTACAAGATACCGGCGGGCGCCGAGCCGCTGTTCAAGCCGTACATTCAGCAGGGGTGGAAGTTTTTCGTCGCGAAGGTCGACGTCTCGAAGGTCGAGCTGAAAGACGGGCAGGCGGCGCTGTCACCGCTGCGGTTCCACTACGACTCCGAGGCGTTCACGCTGCCGATTCGGCTCGGCCTCATCAACGCGAACCAGAAGCAAGACCTCATCGTGCACATTCTCGCGAAGGGCACACGCTACGAGGTCGCGAACTACCCGAACGTCACCGTCCCCACGAACATCGACCTGCATGAGAGCGCGAAGGTCGAGTTTCCCGCGTTCTACGCGAGCTTGTTCGACCGCACGCTGCAGAAGAACCCGAAGGCAGTCGTCACGGAATACGCGTGGTCGAGCGCGTCGTGCGACCCGTGCCCGCTGCCGCCGCTGAACGAGACCGAGCTCGACGTGCTCGGCCGCGACGTGCTGCTCGGCGGGGCCGAGCTGCCGCAGATCGAGGTGAAGAACGCCGACAAGCTGTCGCCCGAAGACAAGGCGATCGTCGATCAGTACCTCTCGAACCTGAACCGCACGCTCACGCAGCGGCGTGGGCTCTCGGCGTACAACTTCGTGCTGACCCGGCTGCACGCGCGCTACGACAAGGCGTCGCTCGGCGAAGACCTCGTGTTCAAGGCGGCCGGCCCGATCATGGGCGGCCGCGAGCACATGGCGACGAACGGCAAGCTCGAGCAGGGCTCGATGACGGCCGACTCCTCGCAGAACAACTTCCAGGGGCGGTACGCCGTGCGCCACGTCTGGAAGGGGCCCATCACCTGCTCGAACCCGGTTCGCGGGCGCTGGGGTGGGCCGTGGCCGGGCGTGACGAAAGAGGCGCCACAGGCGGCGACCGACACCGCGTTCGCGCCGCGCAAGGCCGAGCTCGCCGAGAAGCTGGCCGAGAGCCCCGTCGCCGAGCTCGGCATCAAGGGCAAGAAGGAGCACGCGGGGATGGTGCTGCCCTAGAACGCAGCGGCGGCGAGCGCGCAGAACGCAGAACGCAGCGGCGGCGAGCGCGCAGAACGCAGAACGCAGCGGCGGCGGGCGCGCCTGAGCCCGTCAGACTCTGCTCGCTTGCGACAAATCATTCGAGCGTGGCCCCCGGCGCGAGAGCAACCCCCGACGCTTTCAGGCGATCACCTGCTGGTCGACGTCATGATAGCAACACGACCCGATCAACCACCTGGGGGCCCTCATGAGACCGCTGTTCATCGTCACGCTTCTCGCCGCAGCCGCGTGTGTGCGCCGCATGCCCGGCTCGGCAGACGTGCCGGCCGCCGAGCAGTACGTGAGCGCGGGGTCGACGCGCACCACCACGAACCCGCTCGCGGGCCGAGTGCTGGCGACGTACCCGAAGATGTTGCACGACCCGGCCCTCGACGACGTCGCCAAAATTCTCGCCGAAGACTTCGGCCACAGCCAGCAGCTGCCTGGCCCGCGCTACGTGCAGGAGCTCGCGTATCGTCGCGGCTCCCTCGCTCAATACCGGTACGCGCATTCGGCCTGGAGCACCGGCGCCGGCGGCGTCGCTCACCTCGACTCGCTGCTGGCCGCGGTGCTCGCCACCGACAAAGACCTCGACGGCATGGCGTTCGGCATTCACCGCACGCGCATCGCGTACGTGATGATCGTCGCCGACGCTCCCGTGGCGTTCGAGCCCATACCGAAGACGCTGGCGCCCGGTCAGAAGTTCTGGCTCGCGGGCAGGCTGCGCACGCCGGGTGCGACTTCGCTGTTGCTCTGGCGCCCCGGCGAGACGACTTCGAAGCCCGTGCTGGTTCAAGAAGACGGCACGCTGGAGCGCACCGAGCTCGTGGCCCCCGAGACACCGGGGCGCTACGCCGTCGAGCTCGCAAGCGACGGCGGCAAGAGAAGCGCGCGGCTGGCGCTGGTGCCACTCACCGTCGGAGCCCCGCCGCCTCCCGAAGCCCTCGACCGCCTGCCGCTCGACAGCACCGAGGCGGTCGAGAACGAAGCGCGCCGCATCGCGGGGTACTGGCGAACGCTGGCCGGCAAACCTCCGCTCGGAGTCGACCCGCTCGCCGACTCGAAGGCGCGCGAGAAGAAAGACGATGAAAGCGGGCGCTGGCAGATGAGACAAGCGTGGGAGACCTCCCGAAAGTCCGACCGCGCGTGGGACCACATGATGCTCGACCTCGCCTGGCCCGACGCGGCGGCCCGCTTCGACGGCGACGGCGACGTGCTCGCGATCGGTGCGTCACAGCAGAGCGACACGCGAACGCTGCGCATCGAAGTGCTTCAGAAGAAGAACCCCTGAGGGTCTGCCCGCCAGCGACCGACGGTTCTCTGTCGATCGCGACAATCCGCGGCGTTCGCGCCCTACCAGCGCTCACCTCAGCCCCTGATTCCTGCACGTTGCAGGGTGGACCCTGAATTGCTCAGCGCGCCCAGCCATGTGGAACGTGAAACGTCTCGTTCTCGCAGCACTGCTCACCACCACCGCTTGTGGAAAAACCGGTGAGCCCATCCCCTCCGCCACCGGCGGCGGCTCGGGCACCGCGGGCGGAAGCACCACCAGCACCGCCGGCGGGGGCAGCAGCGAGGCCGGCGGCTCCGCGACCGCGGGCGGCGGCAGCACGGCCGGCGGCCAGCAGCTCCCGATGGGCGCTACGCGCACGAGCCCCGTCACCGCGACGCTGAGCGCGCTCGGCAACCCCGGCGGCTTCCAGCCGCTCAACCTGAACCGCAGCGTGCGCGTGACGGCGACCGCCGGGCAGAAGAGCGTGCTCTCGCTCGGAGCCCCCGCCTCGGCCGAGGCCGCCTGGCTCGGCGTGCGCGCGAAGAGCGCCGCGAGCCTCTCTTCGGGCGACCGGCGCTTCTCAGTCACCGCCGACGCGACCGCGTGGGTGCTGGTGCCGCTCGTGCGCGGCAGGCTCGAGCTCACGCCCGACGTCGACGTCGAGCTGAGCGTGCGCGGCGGCGGCTGGTTCGACCAGTCGGGCGCGGGCCTGAAGCTCGGCGCCGAGACGCCCCTCGAGCTCGACCTCGCGCAGGGCGCCACCCCGCTCACGCTGCCCGCCGCCGCCGGCAACCCCATCGACGACACCTGGGGCACCTGGCTCGACCTCACCGCCTCGGGCGCAACCCTCGACACGCGCGTCGAGCTGCGCGGCTGCAACAACGAAGACGCGCTCGAGGTCTTGAGCGTGCCCGCGAACACCACGCGGCGCGCGACGCTGCTCGCCCCGCGCGGCCCGCTGTGCCTGTGGGCCAGCGAGCCCGTGAAGCTGAAGGTGCAGGTCAAAGGCCGCTACCAGCGCTTCGAGAAGACGAGCGCCCGGCGCGTGACGCCGCTCACGCTGCTCGACACCGCGAACGGCGTCGGCTGGTCGGGCGTGCCGCTGGCCGGTCAGCCGCTCGCCGTCGACCTGTCGAACGTCTCGGGCCTCACGGGCTCGCGCGCCCTCGTGCTGCGCGTCGACGGCGCGCTGGTGCTGCACGACGCGGCTCAGCCGCTGACCGTGGTCGCACCCGACGCGCGCCACGTCACCGTGACGTTGATCGCCACCGTCGAGGCGGGCGACGCCGTGCCGTCGACCTGCGCGGCGTGGCCGGCCGAAGGCGCGTGCGCCGCCACCGACCTGCTCGGGCGCCTCAACTGCGTGCCGGGCGTGCGCGCCGTTCGCCGCCCGCCCCCCGCACAAGAGCCGAACGCCGAGCAGTACCTGCTGCAGGTGACCCAGCTCGCCGACCACTCGCGCCCCGACGGCGAGACGTTCGAGCAGCAGGTGCTCTTGACGTTCGTGTCAGAGGGCGCGCCGGTCGTGATGCACCACACCGGCTACTCGCTGTTCTCGTACCGGTCAGACCTCGGCCGCCACCTGAACGCGAACGAGCTCGAGATCGAGCACCGCTTCTTCGACCCTTCGACGCCGCCCTCGCGCGACTTCACGAAGCTCGACATCGTTCAGTCGGCGTTCGACTCGCACCACATCGTCGAGCTGTTGCGGCCCGTGCTGCGCGGCAGGTGGCTCGGCACCGGCCACTCGAAGGGCGGCATGACGACGACGTACCACCGCCGCTTCTTCCCCTGCGACACCGACGCGAGCGTGCCGTACGTCACGCCGCTCTCGTACTCGCTGAGTGACCCGCGCTACGGCCCGTGGCTGCAGAACCTCGGCGGCGCGCAGTGGGCCGCGTGCCGGCAGGTCTTTCGCGACATCGACCGCGGCATCATCGCGAACCGCGCGACGTTCGCGACGCAGCTGCGCGGCACGTACTCGAAGATCGGCTCGGCCGAGAACGCGCTCTGGGCGATGACCGGCATGATGAGCTGGGGCCTGTTTCAGTACGGCATGCTCGACGACCCGCAGCAGGGCTGCCCGGCGTACGAGGCGACCGCGGCAGACCCGACCAGCTTCGCGCAGCTCATCGCGTATTACGCGCAGAGCGGCGAGAGCTATTCGGACCAGGGCCTGGCGCAGGGGCCGATGAGCCGGCACTTCGGCTACATGTACCAGATGACGAACGAGCTCGGCGGCCAGGGCGCGTCGCGCGCGCACCTCACCGACCTGGGCACGGTACCGACGTGGCCCGAGCCGTCGACGCTGATGCTCGGCCCGGTCGCGGTGCCGCAGTTCGAGGCGCGCGCGATGCGCGACATTCAAGACTGGGTGAGCACACACGGCAGCCGCATGCTGTTCATCTACGGTGAGCTCGACCCGTGGACCGGGGGTCAGCTCGAGCTCGGCAACGCCGTCGACTCGCTGAAGCTCTACGCGCCGGCCTCGAGCCACGGGGCCGGCATCGAAGACCTCGCGCAGGCAGACCGGCTCGCCGCCGAGATGACGCTGCAGCGGTGGCTGGGCACGAGCTCGCCGATGATGCTGCAGGCGGGTGCCGTGCGGCGGCACCCGATGCTCGACCGCCAGCCCCAGTTCAAAGACGTGATGCAGGAGCTGGGGCTGTAGGCCACCTCGCTACTCGAGATCGCAGTTGTTCAGCTCGTTCGTCTCGACCACCGAGTTGCGCCAATCGGCACAAATTCTCACCGAGCTCGACGGCATCGGCCCACCCCCGCCGGCACCGGGAGTCGTGCCCACGTACACGTCAAGACGGTACGGCACGCGCCAGGCGAGCGCCCGGTGCTGGAAAGCACATTTCCATCGACGTCTCGACGGGCGTGCCGACGTCGTCGGGTCTGACGCTCATGGACCAGAGGTTCCCCATCACCGCGGTGCCGCCGATGTTGCAGAAGGTCACGTTCGCGTAGACGCCATCGTGCGGTGCGATTGAGACGGTCAGGTCGGGGCCCGTGCTCGCCGGAGACGGGGGCGGCGGCGGGGGTGTCGAGGGCTGGCCTTCACCGCAGCCGCACAGGCCACAGCTATCTGGCAGGCGCGGCGAACCACTCGACCCAGCTGCCGTCGCCAATCTTCTTCGCCGCGAACACGAGCGCCTGCGAGTGGTTCAGCTCGGCCGGCAGGTCGATTTGCGGCGCGCCGGGCGAGCCCACCTTCGGGTCGTTCGGCAGGTGGTCGCCGCTCGGCCGCATGTAGCCGTCTGACTGCGCGCTCGAGCGCAGGTGCACCACGCGCACGCCCTTCACCGGCTCGGGAAACGGTATGTCGTTGTTGGAGCCGAGCACGCGCATGAGCCGCTGCTCCGACAGCGGCCGCGCCGACGGCGCCCGCGTCGTGCCCGCGAGCGGCGACGCCGCCGTCACGACCGTGAGCCAGTCGGTCGGCGCCTCGGCCGGCGGCTTCACCATCGAGGCCGCGACCGTCGAGAGCAGCCCGCCGCCGCTGTGGGCGAGCACGATGATGCGGCCCACCCCGTCGGGCACACACTCGGCGAGCCGCGAGATGCCGGCCGCGAGGCGCTCGGTGAGCTCGCCCACCTTCCAGAACGGGTCGTAGCGGAACATGAACATCGAGGCCGGGTTCGCCTTCATCAGCAGCGGCACCGCCTCGTGCATCTCGTCGCCCTCGCCGCCGACGCCGGGCACGAGCACGATGATGGGGCGCGGCGCTTCACCCTGCCGCGCCAGCACCGGCTCACACGGGCCTTCGGGCGAGAGCACGATCGACTCGAAGCGCTCGTCGTAGAGATCTTCGGCGGTGGGCGCCTTGTCGGCGCGCCACCAGCCGACCGGCCGCGCGCACGCAGCCGACAGCAACGAGAAGAGAATGAGGGCTCGCATGTCGGTCTAGCGAGCGTAACGCCCGCGTGGAGTAGGCTCACGAAATCGATGGATGTGTGCCCGTCGTGTGGGGAAGCCGACTCCGGCGATGCGAGCTGCGCGCGCTGTGGCGGCAGTCTGCTCGTCGACGTCGTCGTCGAGTTTTCGCCCGACGAGCGCGTGCGCTTCAACGCCGCGAAGGCCGTCTCGGCCCTCGGCCCGCCCGCTCCTGCCTTCGCCGGTGCGAAGTCGATCTTCAGCCGCCCCGGCACCCCCATCGTGCGCGGCGCCTCGCGCGCGTTCGCCCGCCGCATCGCCGAGGCGCTGCAGCCGCTGCGGCTGAAGCTGCAGACCAGGCCCGCCGAGACCGTACCGTCGCGCGCGCCGGTCGCGGCGCTCGCGTTCGTGGTGCTCGTCGCGGTCGCCGGTGGCACCGGCTTCTTCTTGCGGGGCCGGCGGCCAGCGCCCGTCGACACGCCCACGCCCGCACCGCAGGCGACCGCGGCCGCACCCGCGCCGAAGCTCGACCGCAAGAAGGTGCAGGCCGCGGTGGTGCAGCTGTCGTGTAGAGACCAGCTCGGCTCGGGCTTCTTCATCGAGCCCACGCGCGTGCTCACGAACGCCCACGTCGTGTGCGCCGACGACGCGCCCGTGAAGGTGAGCCTGCCCGACGGCCGCTCGCTGCTCGGCAAGGTCGTGCGCCGCGACGACTGGCTCGACTACGCCGTCATCGAGGTGAGCGGCGCCGACAACGCGGCCCTGCCGCTCGGTGACTCGACCTCGCTCGCCGAGGGCGACCCCATCGTGCTCGTCGGCAGCCCGCACGGCCTCTCGTTCACCTGGCACGAGGGCAAGGTGAGCTACCTGGGCAGAAACCACCTCGGCATCGCCTACGTGCAGCTCGACGCGACCGTGAACCCGGGCAACAGCGGCGGCCCGCTGGTGAACGCGCGCGGTGAGGTCGTCGGCATCGTCTCGATGAAGGTGACCACGGCCGAGGGCATCGGGCTCGCGCTGCCGGTCGAGTACGTCGAGCCGCCCGAGGGTGAAGCGCTCGACCGTTGGAACCGGCTGCTCAAGCGCGTCGCAGGCGAAAACGAGAAGGCGGTGGCCGACGCGACCGCGGCGTTCGACAGACCTTCAGTCGTGGGCGTCGAGCCGAACGAGCACGGCATCGTCGTGACCCTCGTGCTGCGCGCCGAAGGTATGGCTGCCCCGACGCAGAACTTCGACGTCGACCTCATCGCAGGTGACTGGGAGTGCCGCGACGTGCTGCCGCTCGACCGCTGGGTCTCGATCGAAGACGCGATGCCCGAGCACCTGAAGAAGTCTGAGCAGAAGCGCGAGCTCGACTGGATGTTGCGCGCCAAGACCTTCAAAGACGTGAAGGCCGCCGTCGGCCTCGTGCCGTTCGAGCGCTGCGACCTCAAGTCGTTGAAGAGCAACCCCGAGCTCGTGCTCGTCGACGGCATGCCCGGCCGAGACCGCCGCGAGGTGCAGCGCGCGTGGCTCTCGCGCATTCGCCCGCAGGTGCACGTCGAGGGCTACGGCGAGCGCGTCGACTCGCGCCTCAGAGACGCGTGGCGTACGAACTTTCTGAGCGCCCGCTCGCGCGTCGAGAGCGCCCGCGACGAGCTCGACGCAGCCCGCGCTGCGGCCGACACGTCGGCCACTCGGCCGGGCGAGGCCGCCGCGCGCGTGAAGAACGCCGAAGACCGCCTGCGCGCCGCCGAAGCGTCGCTCGCCAACCTCGAGCGCACCGCCGCGAGCCAGGGAGTGCCCCTCGAGTGGAGACGATGAGCATGAGAGCCACCCGCGCCGTGCTGCTGTGTCTGTGTGCCTGCAGTGGGCCGATGGAAGGCGGCACCGCGGGCGGCGGCGCTGCTGGCGGTGGCGCGACCGCAGGCGGAGGCGCCACCGCGGGAGGCGGCGTCGCGACGGCCGGAGGCGGCACCTCCACCGCGGGTGGCGGCGCTGCGACGGCAGGCGGGGGCAGCAGTGCGACTGCCGGCGGGGGCAACACCGCAGGTGGCAGCGCCGGTGACGCCGGCACACCGCTGGCGATCGCGGTCGGCTACGGGCAGCGCATCGCGCGCTCGACGAACGGCACGATGTGGACGATGACGGAAAAGACGGCCAGCGGCGGCGACGACGACGACCTGTTTCGCGGCGTCGGCTTCGGCGACGGCCACTTCGTCGCGGTCGGCGGCTCGACGGTCGCGCTCACGAAGACGTCGACCGACGGCGTGCAGTGGCTCGACGGCGGCACGGGCCGCGCATGGCTCGGCGGCGCGGCGTACACGGGCAGCGTCTGGGTCGCGGCGGGCGGCAACGGCCTGCGCGTGCGCTCGACGAACCACGGCGCGACGTGGGC
>JAEUJP010000580.1 GCA_016793725.1 Myxococcaceae bacterium
GCCCACGGCCCACACGTCATTCGCTGCAGCGCCCCACACCCCGCGAAGCCCCTGCGTCGTCCCGCTCGGCGTGGGCGCCCACGCCGAACCGAGCCACCGCAGGAGCAACCCTCCGTCGCCCGCCGCCCAGACGTCGGCGGCATCGACGACCCACACCGCGTTCAGCCTGACCGTCGTGCCCGAGTCGACCCGCCGCCAGCCGTTGCCATCGGAGTGCAGAATGACGCCGGTCGAAGTCACCGCCCACGTGTCGTTCCACGCGCGTGAGCTCAGCGCCGTGATCGTGAGCCCCAGCGCCGAGGCGTTTCGGCACGTCGCGAGCGTCGGCCGCCCTTCCGGGCAGAGCGCATGGGGGCCAGGCCGCGGGGCTCCGGCGTCAGGCCGCGGCGACGGCACCTCGCCGATGTTGACGATCTTGTCGCAGCCCACGAGCAGCACCACCGACACCAGCGTGAAGGTCTTCGTCATGGCCGCACCTATCTGTTCGAGTCGAAGGTTCCGTCATCTGCATCGACGAGCCGATTCAGCGTCGGCATGAACAGGCTCTTCGGGTGCGCCTGCCGAAAGCGCTCGGCCGCGCGCTGCGCATCGGCGTGCCGCCCGCGCCCCAGGTGGAGCTGCACCATCATCAGCTCCTGCTCCTCGATCATTCGCCCCGCGGGGAAGCGCTGCGCGTATTCGGTCAGCGCCAGCTCGGCGCTCTCGAAGTCGCGCTTCAGCAGCGCCGTTCGAGCGCGGTCGATCAGCGTCGCCTCTCGTGCGATCGAGTCGGCGGCGAGCTCGGGTGGCTCCATCGCAGCCGGCGGAGCGGCCGGCTCGGGCTCCACACGTACCGGCTTCTGAGCGACGACCGGCCGCGGCCGCACTGGCTCCGGGACGACTGCTGCCGGAACCGGCGGTGGCGGTGGCGTCGGCTCGACCACCGCTGCGCTCAGCGCAGGCACCCGACGCTCCGCTTCGAGCTCGGCCCTCAGCTGCGCGATCTCACCCGACAGCCTCCAACCCACGAGCCCCCCGCCCACCGCCAGCCCCACCACCACGCCAGCGATGACCTTGAGCGCCACCGCCCCACCGGCGGCAGCGGTCACTGCGCCCGCCTCCATCACGCGCGCCAGAATGGCCTCGGTCTCGGCCGCCGTCGGCCCCGGCCGCTGCCGCTCGGCGTCGACCAGCAGCTTCGCGTCGTCGATCAGCTCTTCGAGCACGTCACTCATCGGTGGTCCCCGTCTTGGCGCGCTGCGCGGCCACGAAGGCGTTGAAGTCTCTGCGCGCCAGTCTCAAGCGCGAGTACGCCGTGTTCAGCGGCACGCCGAGCTCTTCGGCGATCACCGGCATCGAGTGCCCGTCGATGTCGTGCATCACGAACACCGCGCGCCGATCGAGCTCGAGCTGCTCGAGCGCCAACGCAGCCAGCGCGAGCCGCTCGCGCAGCACCACCGTCTCTTCTGCCGAGACGCCTGGCGCCCTCGCGTTCGCGTCGAGCCGCTTCTGCTCGAAGCGGTTCTGGTGCCGGCGCTTGAAGTCGCGCACCAGCCGGTAGCAGATGCCGAACAGCCACGGCTTCACCGGCCGCGCACGGTCGAACCCTGGCCACTGCCTGAACGCGGCGACGAACGCTTCCTGGGCCATGTCTTCTCGCTCCGCACCTCTCGCGCCGAGCCGGTACAGCACGTTCCACACGTAGGGAAACTCCGCCCGATAGAGGGCAGTCAGCTCGGTGGACACATCCATCGGTTTGGCACGCCTGTTCTGTTTGAGACGCGAAATCCGTCACAGCGGCGCCCAGCCGACGGCAACGCCCACCGTGCCCGCCACCCGCGACGCCGTCCACACCCGCGTGTCGCTCACCTCGATCGAGTTGCGCACCAGCACCACGTCGAGCCCCGCGCTCGCCTGGAGCAGCAGCCCCGCCACCGGCTGCCACACCACCAACGCGTATGGCCCGACCGTCGCGACCGGTGACCACCCCACCCGCGCGTTCTCGAAGCCCTGCCCTTCGACCCGCAACGCACCGACCGTCAGACGACCACAGAGCCCGACGAATGCGATGTGACCACACGCCTGCCCGCCTCCTCTCAGCTGAGAGGTCAGAACGCGCCCACCCAACGCCGAGGCCGGCGCCGCGAAGGCCCCTTCGAGCTCGAGCGCGGCGCTGAACGCGCCCCAGCGCAGCCGCCCCTCGAGCGCCGGGCCGAACGCCGCGGCTGGCAGGTGACCGAGCGCAGCGCGCGCCGCGACCGACAGCCCCAGATGAATCGGCCGCCCGGGCTCTTCGACCGGTGCTGGCGGCGGAGCCTCGACCTCGGGCACCGCTGCCGGAACCGCAGCCGGCGGCTTTCGCGGCGCGACGTACGCCTCTGAGTCGAGGGCAATCGCCAGCGCCAGCGCCACCGAGCTGATCAGCCCCTCACAATCGCCCGCCGCGGCATCGAACGCCCGCGAGCCGCCCTCGAGCTCGAGCGTCGCGGTGAGCCCTGATCCACCCGGGGCCACCATCACACGCGCCGCATGCGTCACCCGCTCGCCAGCCGGCTCGTAGCCGAGCCGCGCAGCGACCTTCGCGCGAAACGCTGCCGCATCGGGGCAGCCCTGAGGCGCCGCATACTCGACCGAGAGCACCGGCTTCGGCGCAGCCGCGAGCGCGATGCTGATCAACGCTGTAGCGCCCGCGAGCGACACGGCGCGCGTTCTATCAGGCCGTGCGGGGCCCCAAAGATCGAGCATTCGAACAGCCAAAGTGGCTAAGCTCGCCGCGCCCATGGAGCGCCGCGTCCTCATCGTCGAGAGTCAACACGACTCCGCCCTCACCATGGCGTCAGTGCTGAAAGACGCCGGTTACGCCACCTCAATCGTCGGTTCCGCGAACGACGCAGCCCGCGAGATGGAGAAGCGCCGGCCCGACCTCATCGTGCTGCGCGCCGAGCTGCCCGACCAGAGCGGCTTCACGTTCTGCGGCACCATTCGCAAGGGCAAGTACGGCCAGAACCTGCCCGTCATCATCGTCTCTGACGCGCCCGCCGCCACCCTCGAGCAGCACAGCCAGAGCGTCAACGCCGCGAACGTGTACCTCCCCATCCCCTTCGAGATGGGCGAGCTCACCCGCCTCACGCAAGACATGGTGCCGATCAACGGCGACGCCGGCGTGATGCCCCCCGAGGGCGAGCCCGGCGACGACATCGAGGCCTCGATGACCGAGGCGCTTCAGGGGTCGGGCCCGAAACAAGAGGCGCCTCCTCCGATGCCGCCGCCGATTCGCACGTCGGCCGGCGCGCCCCCGAAGCTCCCCAAGCGCGAGCGCCGCAGCGCCATCACCGACGAAGACCGCTCGTTTCTCGACCGCGCCTTCCAGTCGATCGCCGACCGCAAGGCCGAGCTGCTCGCCGAGTCGAAAGAGGTTCGCCGCACCGCCCCGCGACGAGATCTGCTCGGCACGCCCGAAGGCAAGATCCAGATCTTGCGCGACGAGCTGAAGGCCCGCGAAGCGCAGATCGCCCGCATCAGCGAGATCTGGTCGGTGCGCGAGCGCGAGCTCACCAGCGTCGAAGACCGCCTCTCTGACAAAGACGTCGAGATTCAGGGTCTCAAGAACGGGCTCGACGACGCCCTGCGCCGCTTCAACGAGTCGCAGGCCGCGATGGTCGAAAAAGAGCGCGAGCACGGCCGCGCCGTCGAAGACCTCCTGCTGCAGAAGTTCATCGGCGAAAAAGAGGTCATCGAGGTCGTCTCGGCGAAAGAGAAAGACATCAACGTCCTCCGCCGCGAGCTGTCGGGCCGCGACGACGAGCTGACGCGCCGCGCGCAAGAGCTCGAAGCGAAGAGCAAAGAGTACGACCAGCTCGAAAAAGAGTTCAACACCTCGACCCTCGAGAACGAGGTTCGCGAGCAGAAGCTCAACGAGACGGTGAAGGCGCGCGACGCCGAGGTCGCCGAGCTCAAGAAGAACGTCGCCCAGCTCGACAGCCTGCTCGGTGACACGAAGGCCGAGCGCGACGCGAAGTACGCCGAGCTCCAGGGGCAGATCGAGGCGCTCACCACCGAGGTCGAGAAGACGCGCGACGAGCGCGAGTCGACCGTCGCCGACCTCACCCGCAAGCTCGAGACCGCGACCGAGCACCACCAGAAGTCAGACGCCGAGATCGATCGGCTGCGCGCCGAGAGCAGCGACGCGCAGGCGAAGGCCTCTGAGAAGATCGGCGAGCTCGAGGGCTTCGTCGCCGACTACAAGGGCCGCCTCGAGCAGCTGCAGGTCGAGAAGAACGACCTCGAGCAGACCTTGAACGAGCGCCTCGCCGACCGCGAGAGCCGCATCGCCAGTCTCGAGCAGGAGCTCGCGACCACCATCGAGCGCAAAGATCAGACCGAGGCCGAGCTCCAGGCGCAGATGCAGCAGCGCATGGAGACCATCGGCGAGCTCGAAGGCGAGGTCGAAGCCGGCAAGGCCGCCCTCGCCGACCGCGAAGCCGAGCTGCAGGGTGAGCTCGGTGAGCTCGGCGCCGCGAAAGACGCGCTCGAGACCGACCTCAACGATCAGCTCAAAGAGGCGCGCGACCGCATCAGCCTGCTCGAGAACCAGGGCAGTAGCCTCGCCGACACCCTCGCCCAGCGCGACCGCACCATCGACGAGCTGAACGCCGAGGGGTCTGACAAGACGCAGAAGATCAACGATCTCACCGACGCGCTCAGCACCACCCGCGAGACGCTGGCCGCGCGCGACGGCGAGAACGCCGCCCAGAAAGAAGAGCTCGAGAACCTCTCGACCCACATTCAACAGCTCGAGAACACGGTCAAAGAGCGCGAGGGCATGCTGGCGCAGGGCGCCCAGCACATCGAGGGCCTCAAGGGCCAGCTGCAAGAGACCCGCGTCAACCTCGAGCAGACCGAAGCCGAGCTCGAGAAGAAGACGCAAGAGCAGCAGCAGACCGCGCAGATGCTCGCGAACACCCAGAGCGAGCTCGAGAAGACGCGCGCCGAGCGCACCGAGCGCGAGGGCGAGATCAAGGCGGCGCGCAACGAGATCAGCCGGCTGCAGGGCATCATCAAGCAGGTCGAGCAGGCGCGGCTCGATCTCGAAGACAAGCTCAACGGCGAGCTCGGGCACGTCAAGGCGCAGCTCGCCGAGGCCCAGGGCAACTACGAGGCCGAGAGCGCCGAGCTGCAGAACCTGCGCGAGCAGTCGACCGAGACCATCGAGCAGCTCTCACAAGAGCGCGACGGGCTCTCGCAGCGCCTCGAGCAGACCAGCGTCGAGCTGGCCGCCACGAACGCGAACTACGCCGACGAGAAGCAGGCGCTCGCGAAAGAGAAGGCAGCCCACGACAAGCTGCGCCAGCTCACCGAGGCCGAGATCAGCCGCCTCACCGCCGAGCTCGTCACGGCCAGAGACACGGGCCTCGACGTTCAAGAGCAGCTCGACGCCACCAAGCAGGAGCTCGGCCAGCGCGTCGCCGAGGTCACCCAGCTCACCGCGAAGCTCGCGCACGCCGAAGACACGCGCGGCCACCTCGAAGAGCGCATCGCGACCCTCACCGAAGAGTCGCAGCGCCGCGAAGAGCTGCTGCAGAACGATCTCGCGGGGAAATCGAAAGAGCTGTCCGACACGCTCCGCAAGCTCACCGCGCTCAGCCAAGAGAAAGTGCGGCAGGTCGACGCGCTCACCCGAGACGCCAACGCGAAGGGCGAGGCCGCGAAGAACCTCGAGGCGAAGCTCAAGCACCTCTTCGACGAGTCGAAGAAGAAGACCGACGAGATGGCGCACCGCATCGCGGGGCTCCAGAGCGACTTGGGCGCGGCGCAGGCCGAGCTCGCCGAGAAGAACCAGCAGCTCGAGCAGGCCGGCAATGCGCAAGGCGCCCTGCAGGCGCAGATGCAGCAGGCCAACCAGGCGGCGGCGCAGCAGCTCACGGCGGCGAACGCGCGCAACTCCGAGCTCACGGCGCAGCTCAATCAAGAGAAGGCGGCCTCGAAGAAGGTTCAAGACGAGGCGCAGGTTCGGGTGCAGCGCGCCGAAGCCCGCATCAGCCAGGTCAGCGGCGAGGCCCAGAAGCGCGCCGAAGACTACGAGAACAAGCTCAAAGAGGCGCAGAGC
>JAEUJP010000596.1 GCA_016793725.1 Myxococcaceae bacterium
CAGCCAGCGGTTGCCGCGCGTGAGCACCTCACCTGCCGGCGACGCGAGGCCGCTCACCAGCCGCACGTATTCGGCGGGCTCGCGCAGCGCGAGCTGCATCGCGACGGTGGCCGCGCCGCGCTCGACGCGCCCGCTCGCCGCGACCGAGGCCGGCGTCGCCAGCTGCTGAACCAGCTCGGCGATGAGCTCGGCCGGAGCGAGCGCGAGCTCGTCGAGCAGGCGCCCGAAGAGCCGCCCCGACTCGAGCAGCTGAAACAAGGCGAGCGTGCCGACGTGGCCTGCACCCCGCTCGACCGCCTCACGAACGGCCGCGAACGCGCTGCGATCGGCCTTCGTGCGGAGCGTCAGCCGCCGCGCGATCTCACCCTCGTGCTGGCGCATGAACCCGCGCGCCGTGCGCCCCAGCGCGCCGTCGTCGGCCTCGAGCGCGAGCGGCACGCAGTGCACCACCGTCAGCTGCCGCCACGTGGGGTCCAACCGGTCGACCCGCCGGCCCTGCAGCACCGCCCTCAGCGAGGGCAGCCCCCGAGCGAGGGGCCGCGAGCGGAACGCGATGAGGGCGCGCACGAGCACATTCTCTTCGATATGTGAGCGCGGTTTCGGAGCGTAATTCTGGCGCGATTTGACCGCCGCACACCTTACCCACAATGTAGCCAAACCCTGCGAATACAGGGCCCTACGTCGGGGCAACAATTCTCACATTCCAGGGATAATGCGCGCAGTCCCGCCCCGGAGTTCACAATATGCGCCACACCGCGTTGCTGGTCGCAGCGACCGCCCTTCTGCACGCCTGTCAGGGCTGCTCGAAGGGCCCCTCACGTGACGTGCTGAAGACCGAAGGCGAAGCGTGTGAGCAAGACGACGACTGCGACACGGGCCTGTGCTTCGCGCTGCCTGGCAAGCCCCAGCTGTGCGGCCGCAAGTGTACGACCGGCTGCAAAGAGGGCACCGAGGTGTGCACGCAGCTCGGCTTTCAGAAGTACGGGTGCGTGCCGAACAAGAACGCGACGTGCACGCCGTGCGAGACGAGCTCCGACTGCCCGTATGCGGCCGACCGCTGCATCGTGGTGAACGGCGCGAAGGTGTGCGGGCAAGACTGCAGCTTCGACAACCTCTGCCCGGCTGACTTTCGCTGCGACGGCGCGCGCGACGTGACGGGCAACGACGTGCCGACCCAGTGTCAGCCGAAGAGCGGCACCTGCGGCTGCGTGGCTGCGAGCTACGGCCAGACGATACCCTGCACGTCGTCGAGCGACGCGGGCATCTGCAGCGGCGTGCGCACGTGCGGGCCGATGGGCTACAGCGCGTGCACCGCGGCGACGCCGGTCGGCGAGTCGTGCAACGGCGTCGACGACGACTGCGACGGCATGATCGACGAAGACATGGGCAGCACCGCGTGCGGTGTGGGCGAGTGCCGGCGCATGGCGTCGAACTGCGCGAACGGCACGCCGAACGTCTGCGCGCCGGGCATGCCGGTCACCGAGATCTGCAACGACCTCGACGACGACTGCGACGGCACCGCCGACGACGGCATCATGAAGAACACGATCATGGCGTGCGGCTCGTGCACGAACGTCTGCATGGTCGCGAACGGCACGCCGCGCTGCGACGTGAACACCTGCGAGATCGCGACGTGCAACTCGCCGTACCGCGACTGCACGGGCGGCTACGCCGACGGCTGCGAGACGAACACGTCGAACAGCACGCAGCACTGCGGCGGCTGCAACCAGGCCTGCGGCGGCACGAACGCGACCGGCACGTGCAACAACGGCATGTGCTCGCTGACGTGCAACGCGGGCTTCTTCGACCTCGACGGGCTCGCGTCGAACGGCTGCGAGTACGCGTGCACGGCGACGTCGATGACCGATCTGCCCGAGCTGGGCTTCGTCGACGCGAACTGTGACGGCATCGACGGCAACGCGTCGCGCGCGATCTTCGTCGATGCGCTGAGCGGCAACGACACGAACCCCGGCACGCGGGCTGCGCCGAAGCGAACGATCGCAGCGGGCATCACGGCGGCTGCGGCGCAGAACTTCGCGGTCTACATCTCGGAGGCGACCTACAACGAGGCCGTCGTGATGGCGAACGGCGTCAGCCTCTACGGCGGCTACGACGCGGCGAACGGGTGGGCGCGCTCGATGGCGAACACCACGATGATCTCGAGCCCGACCGGGGTGGGCGTGTCGATGGACGGGCTGGGCGCCGCGCTCGAGCTGCAGCTGCTCACGATTCGCTCGGCCAACATGAGCGGCACCGAGGCGAACGGCGACGGCAAGAGCAGCGTCGCCGTCTTCGCGCGCGACATCGCCGGTGGTCTCACGCTGCGCGCGTGCACGCTGCAGGCAGGCAACGGCAGCGGCGGTGCGAACCAGGGCGCCGGCGCCGACGGGCAGCCGGGCGGCAACGGCCTCGACGCGACGAGCTCGGCGCCCGGCACCGTCGGCCCCGGCGGCGCATCGGCCTGCGGCGCGACCGGCGGCCCGGGCGGCTCGCCGGGCTACGGCACCGACAACGGCGTCATCGGAGGTACGGGCCTCACGGCGCCGGGTGGCGCACCGGGGCGCGTCGGTGGCGCCGGCAGCCTGTACCCCGACACGAACAACAACGCGCTCCCCGGGGTGACACCCGCGCAGGCCGACAGCGGCGCGCCCGGAGCTGACGGAGCCGGCGGCGCCGCGTTCGGCGCGTTCGTGATGGCCAGCTACCAGCCCGCGGCGGGCACGAACGGCGGCAACGGTCAGCACGGCGGTGGTGGTGGTGGTGGCGGCGGCGGCGGCGGCTGCCGCGTGCGCACCGGCGGGTTCTGCGGCAGCCATGACTACGGCTGGGGCGGCAGCGCCGGCGGCGGCGGCGGTGGTGGCTGTGGCGGCACGGCGGGGCTCGGTGGGCGCGGCGGCGGCGGCAGCTTCGGGCTCGTCAGCCTCAACACCGCGGTGACGGCGGTCGCGACGACCATCTCGACGGGCGCGGGTGGCTCGGGCGGCGTCGGAGGCGGTGGCGGCCGCGGCGGAGCCGGCGGCCAACCTGGAGGCACCGGCATCGCGGGCCAGCACCTCTCGCGCGGAGTCTGCGGCGCATGTGTGGCGGGCACCGGCGGCACCGGCGGTCTCGGGGGCAACGGTGGCAACGCCGGCGGGGGCGGCGGCGGTGGTGGCGGCCCGAGCATCTGCTTCGCCTACCGCGGCGCGGCGCCTGCGATGAACAGCGTGAACTGCACGACGGGCACGCCGGGCAGCGGCGGTGTGGGCGGGCTGAGCAGCGCGGGCAGCACGGCGACGGCTCCGCCGGGTGCGACCGGCGTCGCGTCGATGCTGCAGGTGCTGCCCTGACCTTCAGCCGGCGGCTTTGAGGTCGGGCGGGCTCTCGAACCCGCTCGTCACCGGCACGTCGAGCGCGTCGCAGATCTTCTCGTAACCGAGCGCATCAGAGAACAGCTGCTGGTGCACGATGAGGCCGAGGTGCGACGAGAGCATCGCGTGCGAGAACGCGTTCGCGTCGACGTCGGGGCGAAACTCGCCGCGCTTCTGCCCGTACTTCACGATGCCCTCGACGAACGCGACGTACAGCATCAACGTCTCGCGCAGGGCCTCGCAGATGCGCGGGCTGTTGAACGGCGTCTCGCACGACAACATCGCGAAGAAGATGCCGTGCGTGGGGTGGTAGCGAAAGAAGTTCTTCTGGCGCTCGACGACGACGCGCAGCTGCTTGCGCGCGGGCCACTTGCGCCCCTCGGTGAGCACCTCGGTGAACTCGCCGATGAAGCGGCGGTGCAGCTCCTCCATCGCGGCGAGCAGCAGGTCTTCTTTCGTGGGGAAGTGCCAGTACAGGGCGCCCGGCGTCATCTTGATGGCCTTGGCGAGCTCGTTCATCGTGGTCGCCAGAATGCCGCGGCGCGCGAACAGCTCGATGGCGGCCTGAAGAATTTCGATTCGGGTGCGCTCGGCGCGCTCCTGCTTCGCGGTGCGTTTTGACATATGTGCCTCGATACCGTGTTGGACGCGACCTACTGGAACGACCTCTACCTCAAAGGTGACACCGGCTGGGACAAGGGAGTTGCCTCGCCTCCGCTCGCCCGCATGCTGCGCGAGGGCGTGGTGCCGAAGGGCTCGAGCATCGCCGTCATCGGGGCCGGCCGCGGCCACGACGCGATCGAGGCGGCGCGACTGGGCTACCGCGTCACCGCCGTCGACTTCGCCGCCGAGGCCGCAAAAGACATCTCGAACAACGCTCACGGCGCCGGCGTCAGGCTCGACGTGCTGCAGGCCGACCTCTTCACCGGGCTCAAAGGGCCGTACGACGCCGTGCTCGAGCACACGTGCTTCTGCGCCATCGACGTCGCGCGCCGCGACGAGTACGTGACGGCGATCGCGCGCGCGCTGAAGCCCGGCGGCACGCTGTTCGGCCTGTTCTACGCCCACGGCAGAGAGGGCGGCCCGCCGTTCGACGTGAGCGAAGACGAGGTGCGGCGGCGGTTCTCGGGCCGCTTCGTCATCGAGCGCCTGCGTCGCGCACCCGACAGCTTCGAGGCGCGCGCCGGCAGAGAGCTCGAGGCCGTCTTCAGACTTTCACCTTCCGAAAGCTGAAGAGCATCAAGAGGTCGTAGGCGATCTTCAGCACGCCCGCGCAGACCAGCGGCCAGCCGAACGTCGTCGTGTCGAGCATGAGGCCAGCGAGCGCAGGCGTGACGCCCGAGGCGAGGGCGCGGGGCACGGCGGTGACGCTCGCGGCGCTGCGCCGCTCTTCGGGCGCGACCACCGCCATCACGAACGCGTTGCGGGCCGGCACGTCCATCTGCGTCAGACAGGCGCGCAGCAGCAGCAGCGCGATGGCGAGCGGCGCCGTCGGCATCACCGCAGCGAGAATGAGAAAGACGTTCGCCGGCAGGTGGGTGAACACCATCGTGCGCACGAGGCCGAGCCGCTTCGCCACGAACACCGAGAGGTACTGCGAGGCGCCGTTCAGCAGCGAAGCGACGAAGAAGACGGCGCCCGTGGTCTCGAGCGGCAGGTCGAAGCGGAGCTGCAGCCAGAGCACGAGCAGCGACTCGAGCGCGAAGCCGCCGCCCGCCGAGTCGAGCGCGAAGTACAGCGAGAGCTTCACGACCACGTCGCGCGACTTCTGCAGTGGCACCTTCGGAGGCTCTTCGGTCGGCGACGGCAGCTCGAGGCCGAGATAGATGACGAGGCACACCACCGCGACCGCCATCGCGACCAGAAAGCCGGCGCGAAAGCCGACGGCCGGCACGAGGCCGGGCAGCAGCCCACCCGCCAGCGCGCCGAGCGCCACGCCGATGCGACCGACGATGCTGTAGCGCGCGTAGAGCGCGACGCGCGCGTCGCCGTCGGCCATGCCGCTCAGCGCCGCGTGCTCGGTGGGCAAGATGAAGCTGACGTCGCCGGTCGACGGGTTCAGCGTGCCGAGCACCGCGATGACGAGCACCACGCCGAACGCGGTGAAGGCGAAGAAGGCGAGCCCGGTGAAGAACATCAGCGCTGCGCCGGCGAGCAAGACGGCCCGCGTGGGCAGGCGGTTGCCGAACAGCCCGAGCGCCAGCGTAGTGGCCGCCGAGCCGAGCAGCGTCGCGGTCATCACCGCGCCGATCTCGGTGCTGTCGTGCCCGAGCGAGGCCAGGTGTTTGGCGAAGAGCACCGTCACCGTGCCGTCGACGAAGCCGCGCAGGCCCCGGGCGAGCACCAGCCGATTGGCCGCGAGCATTGTCGCAACGTAAGGGATATAGGGCGCCCCACGATGGCGTTCTCGATCACCAATGTCAGCAAGGGTTACGGCCCCAAGAAGCTCTTCGAAGACGTGAACGTGTCGTTCTCGCCGGGGCGCCGCTACGGCCTCACGGGCCCGAACGGCTCGGGCAAGTCGACGTTCATGAAGATCCTCGCGCAAGACGAAGAGCAAGACACCGGCACCATCATTCGCCCGAAGAAGCTCGGCATCCTCCGGCAAGATCACTTCAAGTACGAAGACGTTCGGGTGCTCGACGTCGTCATCATGGGCAACAAGGCGCTGTGGGCCGCGCTCGAAGAGAAGAACAAGCTCCTCGAGAAGACCGACCTCACCGACAAAGACGGCGAGCGGCTCGGCGAGCTCGAGGGCATCATCGCCGAAGAAGACGGCTACCAGGCCGACGCCGACGCCGGCGCCCTGCTCGACGGCCTCGGCATCGACAAAGAGTTCTTCGAGGGCCCCTTGAAGAACCTCACCGGCGGCTACAAGCTGCGCGTGCTGCTCGCCCAGGCCCTCTTCGGCAAGCCCGACGGCCTGTTGCTCGACGAGCCCACCAACAACCTCGACCTCGACTCGATTCGCTGGCTCGAGACCTTCTTGCTCGAGTTCGAAGGCGTGCTCGTCACCATC
This sequence comes from Myxococcaceae bacterium, assembly GCA_016793725.1. GTDB lineage: Bacteria > Myxococcota > Myxococcia > Myxococcales > Myxococcaceae > Xiheicaenimonas > Xiheicaenimonas phototrophica. The sequence continues at coordinate 6,370 of JAEUJP010000596.1, forward strand.
TCGCACGACCGCCACTTCTTGAACTCGATCTGCACGCACATCGCCGACATCGACTACGAGACCATCATTCAGTACCCCGGCGGGTACGACGACATGGTGCGCCAGAAGGCCCAGGTGCGCTCGCGCGTCGAGTCAGAGAACGCCGAGAAGGCGAAGAAGGTCGCCCAGCTCCAAGACTTCATCGCCCGCTTCTCGGCGGGCACGCGCGCGTCGCAGGTGCAGAACCGCAAGAACCAGCTCGAGAAGCTGAAGAGCGAAGATCTGAAGCGCTCGAACATCGCCCGCCCCTTCATCAAGTTCGAGCAGAAGGTGCCGAGCGGCAAGCAGACGCTCACCATCGAGGGCATCACCAAGTCGTACGAGGGCGTCGGCACCGTCATACCCCCCTTCAGCGCGCTGATTCAGAAGGGCGAGAAGATCTGCGTCATCGGCAAGAACGGCGTCGGCAAGTCGACGCTCGTGAAGATGATCGCCGGCGCCATTCAGCCCGACGCCGGCAAGCTCACCTGGGGCCACCAGGCTTCGGTCGGCTACATGCCGCAAGACCACCACGGTCTCATCAAGAAGGGCACGACCGTCTACGGCTACCTTCGCGATCTCGACACCAAGCTCTACAACGAAGAGATCAGCGGCCTGCTCGGCCGAATGCTGTTCTCGGGCGAAGAGCGCATGAAGCCGACCGACACGCTCTCGGGCGGCGAGACCGTGCGCGTGCTCATGTGCCAGCTGATGATGGCCAAAGACAACGTGCTCATTCTCGACGAGCCCACGAACCACCTCGACCTCGAGTCGATCGCGTCGCTCGGCGAAGGCCTCTCGAAGTACGAGGGCACCGTCATCTGCGTCACCCACGACCAGACGCTCATCTCTGAGGTCGCCACCCGAATCTGGGCCCCGCGCCTCGGCAAAGAGGTCGTCGACTTTCAGGGCGGCCTCGACGACTTTCTCGTCAAGCACGCCGACGTCGCCGCGCACCGGCGGTGAACGGCACGGCGGTTCACCGCGCACACCCATTCGCGGGCGCTTCGCCCTCGTTCACTCGAGCTGCAGCCCGCAGTCGCCGCACGCGCCTTCTTTGAGCGGCCCCACGTGCCCACAGGCCGGGCACGGAGGGTCTTCACCCTCGGCCACCTCGACCGGCGCCTTCAGCTGCACCAGGTCTTCACCGATGGTGTCTTTCGCGTGCGCCAGCCACTGGTTGCGGAAGTGCTGCTCGATTCGGGGAATGTCCTCTTCCCTCGCCAGCAGCTGAATTTTCGCCCCACACCCGCAGCCCCCGCCGCCGCAGCACGCCTTCGGGGGCCCCTTCGCCAGGAGCACCGGTATCTCTTGCGCCAGGCACTCGCGCTCGAACTCCTTCACGGCCGCGATGGGGCCCTCGCGGTAGGCGATGAGCTCGGCATCGGCGAGGGCGGCTTCTGCAGCAGAACGATCCATATGCGGCACCATAGCGTAGGCTGTGCGCCGCGCAGATGAAGGCTACCGACGACATGGCCGGTGTTCGCTTCGGCAAGTATGTCGTCATTCGCCGCATCGCCACCGGCGGCATGGCCGAGGTCTCGCTCGCCCGCCTCGAAGGCCCCGGCGGCTTCGACAAGCTCGTCGTCGTCAAGCAGGTGCTGCCCCAGTTCGCCGAAGACCCCGCCTTCATCGAGATGTTCCTCGACGAGGGCCGCCTCGCCGCCCGCCTCTCTCACCCCAACATCGCCCAGACCTTCGAGCTCGGCCGCGAGCGCGGCCAGTACTTCATGGCCATGGAATACGTGCCCGGCCGCTCGCTCTCGGCCATCTTCGAGCAGCTCGAAGAGCGCAGCGAGCGCCTGCCCCTGCCGTGCGCCATGCGCATCACCATGCAGCTGCTCGAGGCGCTCGGTCACGCCCACTCGCTCAAAGATCAGCGCGGCCAGAGCTTCGCCCTCGTGCACCGCGACGTCACGCCGTCGAACGTGATGGTGACCTTCGACGGCTCGGTGAAGCTGCTCGACTTCGGCATCGCGAAGGCCGCCGCCCAGTCGCACCGCACCCGCGCCGGCCGCGTGAAGGGCAAGTCGGGCTACATGTCGCCCGAGCAGTGCCGCGGCAAAGAGCTCGACGGCCGCAGCGACCTCTACTCGAGCGGCGCCCTGCTCTATCAGATGGTCACCGGCCGAAGGCCCTACGAAGAGCTCATGCAGGGCGCCGACCCGCTCGCCGTCATGAAGGCGACGCTCACCGGCAAGTTCCCCAAGCCCAGCGAGCGCGTGCCCGCCCTGCCCGGCGCCATCGACGACATCGTGCTCAAGGCCATGGCGCTGAAGGCCGACGACCGCTACCCGAACGCCGCCGCCATGCTGCGCGAGCTCGAGAGCTTCTCGAGCGCCATGGGCATCTACCCGAGCACGCAGAAGCTCGTCGACCTGGTGCAGCGCCTGTTCCCGGGCGCGCAAGACGAGGTCGAGCCTCTGCCGCCCCCGCAGGCCTCGCCGGTGCGCCCGGCAGTTTCCGAAAAGCCCGGCCCGCCCGTGCCGACCCAGCCCGACCTGAAGCCCGTCGTCTCGCTCGCGTACGCCGGCATGATGCCGCCGGGCGAAACGACCGGTGAGAGGGGCGTGCAGACGCAGGTGCGAGACCGCTCACCGGTCGGGCCCGACGAGCCGACGAACGTGCGGCCGCCGCGCGCGAGCGGGCAGCGGCCGGCCGCACCACCACCCGACGAAGGGCCGACGGGCGAGGCCCCCGCCGAGCCGCCCTCCGACGTGGCGAGCGTGCCCGAGATCGTGACCCAGCTGTCGGGCAAGGTGCCGAAGAAGAAGCTCCCGGTGGGGCTGCTCGCGGTCGCCTTCTCGGTCGCGGTGCTGATGGGGCTCGGCGCGGTGGCGCTCTTCGGCTCCTCCGAGGTTCGCGAGCCCGACGCCCCGCTCGAGCGGCCGAAGCCGATGTCGGTGCGCCCTGCCGCCCCCGAGACACCCGAGCCCGATCTCGACGAGGCCGGCACCGGCACCGTCGCCTTCGACGCAACGCCCGCGGCCACCGTGTCGTGGGGCGAGACCAACTTCGGCGAGACGCCGGTGTCGGCCGTCGTGCCGACCGGCGAGCAGACCTTCACCCTGCGCTGGAGCGCGAACCAGACCCGCACCGTCAAGGTCGTCGTGCTGCCCGACAAGACGGTGACGCGCGTCGAGAAGCTCGTCGAGTAGGCCTACGGCAACCTCTCGCCCCGGCCCTCAGCGGCCGCCGTCGCTCAAGCCTGAACCTTCACGGTGATGCTGCGCGGCTTCGACTCTTCGCGCTTGGGCAAGGTCAGCGTGAGCACACCGTGCTCGAACTCTGCCTCGCACCGGGCGGCGTCGACCGTTCGTGGCAGCACGAAAGAGCGGGCGACCTGCCCCTGTGCGCGCTCGCGTCGGCTCCAGACCCATTTCTGCGGTGCTTCGCTGCGCTGTGCCGTGACGGTGAGCACGTCGTTTTCGACCTCGACGTTCATGTTCTTCGGGTCGTAGCCCGGCAGGTCGATGCGCAGGCGCAGCTCGTCGTTCGTCTCGTAGATGTCAGCCGGCGGGGCCGCTCCCACCGCGCCTTCGAACAGCCGGTCTGCCTCTCGGAAGAGGGTCGGCACGAGCTCAGCTTCAAACGGGGTCCACTTCGTCAGCATTGCAGTCTCCTCTCTTCAGGTGCGGCCCCCCAATGGGCCAGCGCTCCTTTCGTAAAGCGGCTCGCGCTTCCGTCAAGGGCCCGGCGAACCGTGCGCGCCCGCGACCCCAAAAAGAAAAAAGGGCCCGCCTCGCGGCAGGGCCCCGTGTTTTTTCCGTCTGGAAATCGGCGATCACGAAGATCGACGAAGTCACTTCAGCTCAGATGTGTGAACTGCACTGATAGAACGGGCTAGGGTTTCGTTCGATTCGACCTCCTGGTTTTGGCGGGAAAAATCGCCCGAGGCGCGTCGCTATTCCCGACGCCGGGGCGGATTTGCCCGCCGGCTCGCGCTGTTCATCGGTCTCTCATTCAAGGAGACCCCACATGCACCGCATCGTTTTCGCCCTCGCCGTGATGGCCCCGCTGGCGCTCGGCCATGCCGCGAACCTCGAGGCCCAGCGCCCGTTCGACACCCCGCTGGTCAGCCTCGCCGACCTCGTCGACATCGTGAAGTCGGCGGTCGTGAACGTCGAGGTCGTCGCCCGGGTCGGCGGCCGCGACGCCGACGAGCGTTTTTTCGGCCGTGAGCAGCTCAAGCAGGGGGCAGGGTCGGGCTTCATCGTTCGCCCCGACGGCCTCATCGTCACCAACAACCACGTCGTGGCGGGCGCGACGACCATTCGCGTGCGGCTCGACGACGGCCGCACGTTTCCCGCACGCATTCTGGGCCGTGACCCGCTCACCGACGTGGCGCTGATTCACATCGAGGGTGAGGTGAAGAACCTGCCGGCGGTGAAGCTGGGTGACTCCGATGGCATGCGCGTGGGCGACGCGGTGGTGGCGATCGGCAACCCGTTCGGGCTCGCCTCGTCGGTGAGCGCGGGCATTCTTTCGGCGAAGGCGCGCGTCATCGGTGCGGGCCCCTACGACGACTTCTTGCAGACCGACGCGGCCATCAACCCCGGTAACTCGGGCGGGCCGCTGTTCAACGCGCGCGGCGAGGTCATCGGCATGAACACCGCGATCGTCGGCGGCGGCACGGGCATCGGCTTCGCGGTGCCTGCGAGCCTCATTCGCTCGTTGATGCCGCAGCTCGAGAAGGGCGCGGTGACGCGCGGGTTCTTGGGCGTCGCGGTGCAAGATCTCACGCCCGAGCTCGCGAAGGGGCTCGGCGTGCAGGCGCAGAAGGGCGCGCTCGTGAGCTCGGTGAGCGCCGATGCTCCGGCGAAGAAGGCCGGCCTGCGCGTCGACGACGCGATCGTCGAGGTCGACGGTGAGGCGATCGACTCGTCGGGCGCCCTGACGCGCAAGGTCGCGCTGAAGGCCCCCGGCACGGTGGCCCTGCTCACGGTGAACCGCGGCACGGCGCGCCTGACGCTCGCCGTGACCCTCGGCACGCGGCCGAACCTCGAGCGCGTCGCCGGCGACGACCGGCCGCAGCGCGGCGAGCGCACCGACGAGAAGTGGGGCCTGAACGTTCAAGCCACCCCTGACGGGGTCGGCATCGTGGCGGTGGCGCCGGGTTCGCCGGCCGACCAGGCGGGCCTCGAGCCGGGCATGGTGGTCGTCGAGGCGGGCGGTTCACCGGTGCGCTCGGTCGAAGAGCTGCAGCGCGCCCTCGAGCGGGGCCGGCGCGGCGACGTGGTGCTGCTGCGCGTTCAGCGCGGCGAGCTCAGGGCGCTCCGGGCGCTCACGGTGCCCTGAACGGCGCTGGGTGAACGGTCAGGTCGAGGCCGCTTGGGCGGGCTCGCTCCGTTGCGTGGGAGGCGGGCTCGAGTGCCCCCCGCGGCCCTCTTTCACGCGCCGCCGAGGTCACTTCACGGTGACCTTGAGCCGGTCGACGACGTTCGTCTGCTTCGTCGGGTAGTTCCCGTGCAGCCGGACCTCGTACTCGCCCACCGCGTCTGGCGCAGTGAGCTCGACGGCCTTCATCGGCGGCTCGACGTACGCGTAGGTCGTGTAGTCTGCGTCGCCGGCCGTGGCGCTGGCGATCGCCACCCAGTACCTCTCGTTGCGCTTGGCCTTGAGCGGCTTCGGGAACTTCACGATGAACCGGCTCTTCGCGTCGAGCCGCACCTTCGCCATCGCCATCATCTTCGAGGCGCCGCCCTTGTCCTCCGGCGGGGGAGCGGGGACCGCGTCCACCGGCGGTTCGGCCTCGGCAGCCGGGTCGCCTTGGGTCGAGCGGAACTTGAGCCGGTCGATCAGGTTGTACGTCTTCGTCGGGTAGTTGCCGTGAAGGCGCACCTCGTAGACGCCGCCCACCGCAGGCGCGGCCAGCTCGATCGCCTTCGCGTCGGGCTCGAGGTACTTGTAGCTCGTGTACGCCGTGTCGTCGGCGGTTGCGGCGACGATGGTGATCCAGAACTGCTCGCCGGGGTTGGCGGCCATCGGCTTGGCAAAAGCGACGGTGATGCCGGTGCCCGCAGCGAAGACCGACCGCTCGAGCGACATCAGCCGTGAGCTGCGCGGCTTGCCCGCGCTCTTCGGCGGTGCAGCCCCCTCGGGGGCGGCGGCGGGCGCAGGCTCGGGGTTCGTGGGCTTCGAGGCCGCAGCCGTGCGTGCGGGTTCGCCTTCGCTGCCCTTGAGGTCGAGCGACGGCTCGCCCTCGTCCTGCCGGGCGAACACGTAGAGCACGTGGGTGTAGTTGTCGCCGAGCGTCGCCTCTTTGAACTTCTGGGCGACGGTGAAGTAGCGCGTCGCCTTCGTCACGGGCGGCGTCGGGCCGCAGAGCTCGTACATCATCTCTTTGTGCCCGGTGGCGACCGGGCGCGTGTACGCGCGGCCGTTCTGGTCCCACTCCCGCTTGTTCCAGACGCCCGACACGGAGCCCATGACGGCGCTCCGCACGGTCAGCGGGCGGCCACCCGAGACAGGGAGCACAGGCCGGGTCGGCACGTCGGCGAGCGAGTCGAAGGCCTCGAGGTAGATGCCGCCCTTCTCGATGCGCGCGCGGCGCGACGCGATGAAGTCGGCCTCTTCGTCCGACCTCAGGCCCACGTAGTCGTTCGCTTCGAGCTTCTCGTAGAGCGTGAAGCACATCTCCTGCTCGTCGGTGACCCGCGAGAACTCGAGCATCTTGCGCTGCTCGACCTCGTCTCTGTCGGGCGCGGGAATGCCCGTGGCCGGCAGCGTGCGCTTGCCGTCGCCCGAAAACTTCATCACGTAGTCATACGGAAGCGCGCCGATCAGCGGGTCGCGCTCAGCGTCGTGCTTCTGGCGGAGCTCGGCGAGCGAGGTCTGAAACCCATCGGGTCGGGCGTTTCGGTTGATGGAGCACCCCGAGAGCAACGCAAGAGTGACAACCAGCGGAAGGGCGCGAAAGACCACGAGATCTCCTTGGGCAGGGGGAGCTTCACCCGAGTAGTGCCTCGCTCCCGCAGATGTCGCGCCGAAAGTTTCGTGAAGGTCAGGTCTCGAGCGTCATCTCGACCATGGTGCGGCGAAAGCCGAGGCGCTCGAACACCGCCTGCGCATCGCCGTTCGGCGTCGCCGAGCTCAAGACCACCTGCTTCGCGCCCTTCTGCTTGAACGCGTCGATGCCCGCACGCATCAGCGCGGTCGCCAGCCCGCGCCGTCGAAAGCGCGCGTCGACGAAGATGTCGTGAATCGCGCCGTGCGCGTCGAGCAGCCGCGCCCAGTCGCGATCTTCGAGGCTGCCGTAGAGGTAGCCCGCGACCTCGCCCTCGACCTCGGCCACCAGCAGCACCGTGTCGGGGGCGCCGAGCTGCCGCGCGAACCAGCTGCGGTACCCCGTCTCGGGGTCATCGACGGTGAAGAACCGCTTCGCGTCGAAGCCGTGGTGCTGGCGCACCAGCTGGCCCGCGAGGTTGGACGCGGCGACGAGGTCGGCTTGGCCCATGAGGCGAATCATCAGCTCGTGTTACGAAGGCCGCCGGTGCCGCGCAACGACATCGACCTGCCCACCTGCGTCGCCGGCGACTCGACCCGCGCCGCGACCTTCGACGGCCTCGGCAGTGCCCGAGCGCAGGCGCTCATCACCGACCCGCCCTACTGCCTGCTCACGCGTCGGCGAAAGGGCGGCGACGTGCGCGACCCCAAGGGTAAAAAGAACGAAGGGCCCAACGTGCGCCGCTTCGAAGACGTGCGCGAATACCGCGCCTTCACCGACGCCTGGCTCACGAACGCCGCCGCCCACCTCGACGGCCCGATGGTGGTGTGGACGAACCTGCTCGGCAAAGAGCCGATTCGCACCGCCGCCGCGAAGCTCGGCTGGGCCCACCTGCGCGGCGAGTTCACGTGGGGCAAGCGCTCGAGCGATCGCAACTCGGGCGAAGAGACCCTGCGCGTCGTCGAGGTCGCCCTCGTGCTCACACGCGACGCTGCTCGGCCCGCCGCTCCCAGCGACGCAGCCGTGCCCTGGGCGGTCGTCGCCGGGTACGACGACGACGGCGAGGCCGCCCGCTGGGGCAGCCACCCGAACCACAAACCCTTCGGCGTCATCGAGCCCCTCGTTCGCACCTGGAGCCGCCCAGGCGACCTCGTGCTCGACTGCTTCGCCGGCTCGGGCTCCATACCTGCGGCCGCCTTGAAGCTCGGCCGCCGCACCTTCTGCGCCGAGCTCGACCCTGCACTGGCTGCGCGCGTCACCGAAAGGCTGCAGGGCTCATGAGCGTCGTCGTTCTCTTCGACATCGACGGCACCCTCATCACCACCGGCGGCGTCGGCCGTCAGGCCATCGAGCTCGCCTTCGAGGCGCTCTACGGCCGAAGAGACGCCTGCTCACACTTCACCTTCGACGGCATGACCGACCGCGCCATCGCGCGGCTGGGCCTCACGGCGCTCGGCATCGAGCCGACCGTCGCCGAGATCGACCGGCTCATCGCCGCGTACGTCGGCCACCTCGAGCGCACCGTCGCCGCCGCGCCTGACGCGAGCTACCGCGTTCACGCCGGCATGCACGACGCCATCGCGCTCTGCGAGCGGCACGGCTTCGCCGCGGGCCTGGGCACCGGCAACATTCGTGAGGGCGCGCGCCTCAAGCTCGCGCGCTTCGGCCTCTTCGATCGCCTGCCGTTCGGCGGCTTCGGCGACGACCACGAAGAGCGCCACCTGCTGCTCGCCGCCGGCAAGCGCCGCGGCGCCGAGCGGCTGGGCCGCCGCTTCGAAGACACCCACGTCGTCGTCATCGGCGACTCGCCGCGCGACGTCTCGGCGGCGCTCGCCATCGGTGCGGTGTGCATCGGCGTCGGCACCGGCAGCTCGAGCGCGGCGAAGCTGAAGGGCCTCGGCGCCATCGACGCGTTCGACGACCTCAGCGCGCCCGGCGCGCTCGACGCCCTGCTCGCGGCGTGTCGGCGCGGCTGAATCAGAGCGCGAGCACGTACGCCTCGAGAAACACCTCGGGCAGGAAGTCGAGATCACCCTCGGGCGCCCGACGGTAGCCGCGCTTCACGTAGACGTCGGCGACGCCCGACGCCTCGCGCCGCACGTGCAGGCACACGGCGGCACCTCCTGCCGCCCGCGCGTACGCCTCGGCCACGTCGAGCAGCCGGCCCGCGAGCCCCGAGCCACGCCGCTGCTCGCTCACCGCGAGGTGCCGCAGGTCGAACGCGTTCGAGAGCCACGCCTCCGAGCCCTTCGCTCCCGGCGCCCACATCGCGACCGTGCCCACGATCTCACCGCGCTCTTCCGCCACCCAGACCTTCGCGACGCCGCGCTTCGACCTCACGTCGCGCAGGTCGGCCTTGCGGCGCTCACCGACCACCACGTCGGGCAGCTTCCGCGCGTACGACTCGACGAACGCGCGCACCAGCAGCTCGCCCACCGCGGCGTCGTCGGCCTCGACCGCCTCTCGAATCACCGGCAGAACGACGGGAGCGCCGCAGCGACTCCCGGGAAGCAGGGGGGCAGCACGTTGTCACCGCCATCGGGCGGCGAAGAGGTCGACGAGGTCGAGGTCGGCTTCGTGTCCGGCATGGGCAGCGAATAGCACGCTCCCGGCGCTTCACACCGGTGCGTCGTCGGGCAGGCCGTGCACGCGCGCCCGTCGTAGCCGCACGCGTCGTCGGTGTTGCCACCCCGGCACACGTCGCCGTCACAGCAGCCGGTGCAGGTCATCGGCGTACACCGGTACGCCGGGGCACCTCCGTCGACCGCGCCGTGCACCTCGAGGTACGCGGCAGGCTCCAGGCAGGCGGCCCCGAGCAGCAGCGTCAGCACAGCGACAGCGGTGAGCACCTTCCTGCTATGGGCTGATTCGGTGACGCAGCTCCCCATCGATTCCCTCCTCCCGCAGCTGGTGCAAGAGCTGCGCTCAGCGCCGTCGGTGGTGCTCGAGGCGCCTCCCGGGGCGGGCAAGACGACGCGCGTCCCTCCGGCGCTGCTCGACGCGGGGCTCGCGGGCACCGGCGACATCGTCGTGCTGCAGCCGCGGCGCCTCGCCACACGTGTGGCGGCGATGCGCGTCGCCGAAGAGCGCGGCGAGCGGGCCGGCGAGACCGTCGGGTACCAGATTCGCTTCGAAGACGTCAGCGGCCCGAAGACGCGCATACGCTTTCTCACCGAGGGTCTGCTCACGCGCCGGCTCGTCTCGGACCCCCTGCTCAAAGGTGTGGGTGTGGTGCTGCTCGACGAGTTTCACGAGCGCCACATCGCGAGCGACCTCGCGCTCGCCCTGCTCAAGCGCCTGCAGCAGACCTCGCGGCCCGACCTCAAGCTCGCCGTCATGTCGGCGACCCTCGACGCCGAGCCGATCGCGCAGTGGCTCGGCGGCGTGCCGCGGCTGAGAAGTGAAGGCCGCCGCTTCGAGCTCACCATCGAGCACCTGCCCGCCGAAGACGACCGGCACCTCGACCAGCAGGTGCTCGGCGCGCTGAAGCGGCTGCTGCAGGCGAAGCTCGACGGCGACGTGCTCGTGTTCTTGCCGGGCGCCGCCGAAATTCGCCGCGCCACCGAGGCGTGCTCAGACCTCGCCGCACGCCACGACCTCGAGCTGCACGCGCTGTACGGCGAGCTCTCGAGCGCCGAGCAAGACCGCGCGATTCGCCCGGGCAAGAAGCGCAAGGTCATCATGTCGACGAACGTCGCCGAGACCTCGGTGACCATCGAAGGGGTCGCGGCCGTCATCGACTCGGGCCTCGCGCGCGTCGCCGCCCACTCGCCGTGGTCGGGGCTGCCGACGCTCAAGCTGCAGAAGGTCAGCAAGGCCTCGGCGACCCAGCGCGCCGGCCGCGCCGGTCGCACCCGCGCCGGCACCGTGCTGCGCCTCTACACGAAGGGCGACTTCGAGCAGCGCCCCGCCAACGACGCTCCCGAAATTCGCCGCGTCGATCTCGCCGAGGCCGCGCTCGCCCTGCACGGCAGCGGCGTCACGTCGCTGCGCGACTTCCCCTTCTTCGAGGCGCCCCCGGCGCAGGCGCTCGACGCGGCCGACAACCTGCTCCGCATGCTCGGCGCCGTCGATGTGAAGGGGGTGCTGACCGACGCAGGCCGGCGACTGATGCGCTTCCCCGTTCACCCGCGCCAGGGCCGGCTGCTCGTCGAGGCCGAGCGCCGCGGCGTGGCCGTCGACGGCGCGGCGATCGCGGCCCTGCTCGGTGAGCGCGAAATTCGGCAAGAGGTGCGCTCGCGCGGCAAGCGCTCGTCGACGCTCTCGGGCCCGTCTGACCTGCTCGAGCTGCTCGATCGCTACAAAGAGGGTCAGGCCGTCGGCGCCCGCAGCGCCGGCCTCGACCACGGCGCGTTCAGCTCGGTCGAGCGCGTGCAGAAGCAGCTCGCGCGCGGCCTCGACACGAAGGTGCCCCCGCCGAGAGACCCCGAAGAGGCGCTGATGCTCGCGGTGCTCGCAGGCTGGCCCGACCGCCTCGCGAAGCGCCGCAAGCCGAAGGCCCCCGAGATCGTCTTCGCCGCCGGTGGCTCGGCCACGCTCGACGAGACCAGCGTCGTTCACGACGCCGAGCTGATGGTCGCCGTCGACGCCGAAGAGCGCCGCGGCGGCGTCTTCGTGCGCCTCGCCTCGATGGTCGAGCCCGAGTGGCTGCTCGAGGCCGTGCCCGACGCCCTGAGCGAGCTCGACGAGCTGCAGTGGAACGCCGACGCCGGGCGCGTCGAGCGCGTCACCCGCATGGCGGTCGGCAACGTCGTGCTCGAAGAGACGCGCAAACCCGCCGAGCCGAACGAGGCCGCAGCTCGCGTGCTCGCCGCCGCCGCCGTCGCCGCCGGCCCCCAGCGCTTCGTCGACCCCGAGGCGCTCGCCGGCTTGAAGGCGCGCATCGAGCAGCTGCGCGCGGCCTACCCCGAGGCCGAGTTCGCCCCGATGGACGATGCGTTCGTGCGCCGCGTGCTCGAGCGCCTCTGCGTCGGCCTGCGCACGTTCGAAGAGATTCGTGAGGCCGGCCTCTTGAACGCGATGCAGGCCGAGCTGACTCCCGCACAGGCGAAGCTGCTCGCCCGCGAGGTGCCCGAGCGCATCACGCTCGCCGGCGGCCGCAGCGTGCGCGTGAACTACGAGCCCGGCAAGCCGCCGTGGCTCGAGTCGCGCCTGCAAGACTTCTTCGGCTCGACGAAGGGCCCCGCGGTGTGCGGCGGCCGCGTGCCGGTCGTGCTCCACCTGCTCGCGCCGAACCAGCGCGCCGTTCAGGTCAGCACCGACCTCGCCGGCTTCTGGGAGCGCCACTACCCCGCCATTCGCCGCGAGCTCATGCGCCAGTACCCGCGGCACGCATGGCCCGAGAACCCGCTGACGGCGACGCCTCCGCCGCCGAAGCCGCCGCGCCCACGCTGACAGGGCGCTGGTGACGACCGACCCCTGCCGGCCTCGAAATCGGGGTCACCAGACCTCACCCTGCGCCGATGAGACGCGGGCTTCGACGTGCCCACCCCTTGCTGAACCGGTGGGGCATGAAGATCACCGCCACCGCCGTCACCCACACCGGCCGCCGCAGCAACAACGAAGACCACTACCTCGTCGCCGACGCCCTGCACCTCTACGCCGTCGCCGACGGCATGGGCGGCTACGCTGGCGGCGAGGTCGCCAGCCGCCTCACCGTCGAGCAGCTCGAGGCCTTCATCGCGAGGAACCGCCGCGACGCCGCCGGCACCTGGCCCTGCAAAGAAGACAAGCGCCTCAGCTACGCCGAAAACCTGCTGCGCGCCGCCGTCGTTCATGCGCACGACACCATCGCCGCCCAGCGCGTGGGCGACCTCGACCAGATGGGCTCGACCGTCGTCGCCGTGCTCATCGAGGGGCCGAAGGCCACCCTCG
>JAEUJP010000667.1 GCA_016793725.1 Myxococcaceae bacterium
GGCTCGTCGTCGACGAGCAGCACCGGTATCGAGAGCGACCTCGGGCCCGACGCGACAGACTGCTCGACGGCGGCGGCGCGCTCGGTGGCGGGCAGCTCGATGGTGAACGTCGTGCCTTTGCCCAGCGCGCTCTCGACCCGAATCGCGCCCGAGTGGCGCTTCACGATGCCCGAGATGGCGGCGAGGCCGAGCCCGCGGCCCTGCCCCTTCGTGCTGAAGAACGGGTCGAAGATGCGCGCCTGCACCTCGGGGCTCATGCCGCGGCCGTCGTCGGTGACGACCAGGCGCACGACGCCGCCGTCGCGCTCGGTGCGCAGCGTGACGGTGCCGTCGGCGTCGCCGATGGCCTCGGCGGCGTTCGTGATGAGGTTCATCACCACCTGCTGCAGCTGGCCGGCCTCGCCGAGCACCACCGGCGCGCTCGCGTCGAGCACGCGCGTGAACCGCACGCGCTTCGACAGCGTGACGCCGAGCAGCGCGCTCATCGACTCGACGAGCACGTTCAGGTCGACCTGGCGCTGCGTGATGGGCGTTCGGCCCGCGTACGCGAGCAGCTGCTTCGTGAGCACCGCGGCCTTCTCGGTGGCCTCGCGCGCGGTGGCGATGAGGGCGCCGGCCGCGCGGTCGGTGCCGGGCGACCTCGCGGCGACCTCGAGGCTCGAGGTGACGACGGCGAGCAGGTTGTTGAAGTCGTGCGCGATGCCGCCGGCGAGCACGCCGAGGCTCTCGAGCTTCTGCACATGGGCGCGGTGCTCTTCTTCTTCGTTCTCGCGCGTGAGGTCGCGCACGAAGCCGACGAAGCGGGTCGCGCGGCCTTCACCGTCGCGAATGACGACGCCCGTCGAGAGCGCGTGCAGCACGGTGCCGTCTTTGCGGCGCAGGCGGTGCCGCACACGGTAGGTGCGGGTCTCGCCGCGCACGGCGCGCCGAATGGCGTCTTCGACGGCGGGGCGGTCTTCTTCGTGAACGATGCGATGCCACGGCTGGGGCGGCCACTCTTCTGGCGGGTAGCCGAGCCACTGGCCGGCCTCGGGCGAGCCGCTCACCCGGCCGGTGACGAGGTCACCGTCCCACAAGAACTGGCTGGCGGCCTCGAGCGCGGCGCGCAGGGTGGTCTCGTTCGCCTGCGCGTGCACGAGCTGCGCGGCCAGCGCGCGGCGACGCACGTGCGCCACCGCCGCGAGCAGCACCGCGATGACCGTGACCACCCCCAGCGCGACGAACGCCACGGGGGTGATGGTAGTTCAACGCTCAGCGGCCGCCCATCGCCCCGGCGATGAAGCCGATCGCGAAGCCGACCGTCGTCACCACAATCTGCACCGTGAGCGCCGTGGTCAACTTCTTCATGGCCTCCATCAGGTGGCCGACGTCGTTGCCCTTCGTCGCGACGATGTTCTTCAGCGAGCCCCCGACGCCGAGAAACATCGCGCCGATGACGATGCTGACGATGCCGCTCACGAGGCTCGGCAGGCCCGGCTTGCCGCTCGAGAACATCCACCCGCCGAGCAGGAGCTGAATGATGCCCAGCCCTACCGAGATGCCGCCCCACGCACCGGCGCGTGAACCTGCGACCTGCAGCGTCGCGTCTTCCGTGCTGTTGAATTCGTAGCTCATGGTGACTCGACCCATTCAAAGGAGGTGCCGCGCCGAACCACGCGGGCGCAGGTCGAAAAGACCCGGCCCCGACGGGCGCAGTCTCGCGCTGTCATGAGACACCTGCCCCGTCGGCTGCCCGGCCCGTCAGCTGACGCTACTTCCGGTACTTCTCGAGCACCTCGGGCATCTGCTCGAGCCACCGGTACAGCTGCCGCGGGTACGTCTGCAGCCGCTTCGCCGCCTGCGACACGTTGCCGCCGGTCTCGTCGAGCACCTTCATCAGCTCTTCCGACGTCGGCGGCCTCGCGCGCGGCTTGATGTCGCCCTGCGCCTCGACCTCGGCCTGAGCCGCCCCCGATGCCGACGCGCCCGCGACCGCCGGCCGCGACAGCTCGGGGAAGTGTGGCAGGTCGAGCTCGAGCTGGCCCGGCTTCGAGTCGGCGCGCGCGAGCAGGGCCGCGCTGCGCAGCGTCGCCCGCAGCTGCCGCACGTTGCCCGGGAACGGGTGGCTGAACAGCACCCGCGCCGCTGGAGCGCTGATGCTCGCGCTCGTCACCCCCAGCTCTTCGAGGAACCGCGCGGTCAACAGCCCCAGGTCTTCGCGCCGCTTTCGCAGCGGAGGCAGCCGCGCCACGAACCCCGCGAGCCGGTGCACCAGGTCGCTGCGAAAGCCCTGGTCGTCGAACAGCTGCGCGTTCGTCGCCGCCACCCACCGCACGTCGACCGGTTGCGGCCCGCGCCCGCCGAGCCGCGACACCTGCGACACCTCGAGCACGCGCAAGAGCTTCGCCTGCGACGGCACCGCGAGGTTGCCGACCTCGTCGAGAAACAACGTGCCCTTGTTCGCGCGCAGCACCTCGCCCTCGCGCGCCTCGGTCGCGCCCGTGTACGCGCCCTTCTCGTGGCCGAAGAACGTCGACTCGAACAGGCTCTCGGGCACCGCGCCGCAGTCGACCGCGACCAGCTCGCCCTTGCGGCCCGACAGGCGGTGCACCGTGTTCGCGATGAGCTCTTTGCCCGAGCCGGTCTCGGCGATGACGAGCACCGGCTCTTTGCTCGGCGCGATGAGCGCGAGCAGCCGCTGCAGCTCGGCCACCTCGGGGCAGTACGAGCGGTCGACGCCCGGCGGCGGCGCATCGAGGCCGCGGAGCAACGTCTTCGGCACCTCGCGGTAGCTCCACAGGGCGTAGCCCACCTGCACCAGGTCGCCGTCGGCGAGCACGGCCTCGCCGTTCAGCCGCTGCCCGTTGATGAACGTGCCGTTGCTGCTGCCGCTGTCGACGGCGACGGTGACTCCGCCGCGCTTCTCGAGCGTGACGTGCTCGCGTGAGGTGTGCCCGTCGGCCTGCATCAGCTCGCCGCTCGACGGCTGCCAGGCCGGCGCCGTGCCGCCTTCGCCGCGCTTCACCACCACGCGCGGGGCCTCGAGCCTGAACGTGAGCGTGCGCGGCTTCGCGAGCTCGTCATAGTGCAGCACGTACGTGAAGAGGCGCACCGTCTCGGCAGAGAAGGAGCGGCCCTGCTCTTTCAGCGTGTCGTTCATCGTGGGCGCGGGACGATACCACCCCGCTCCGATGAGGCGATTCGGAGCGCCGGTCTAGAGCGCTTCACTTCAGCCGCTGCACGGCGTCTCGAGCGAGCTTCACCTCGGGCACCTGGGCCTCGGCGACGCCCCAGCCCGTCAAGAACGCCTCGTATCGCGCGCGGGCCTCGGCCCCGCGGCCCTGCTTCTCGAGCACGGCGGCGAGCTGGTAGCGCGACAGCATGCGGTACACGGGCGAGTAGCGCACGTTGCCGTGTACGAGACCCACCGCCAGGCTCGACGCCCGGGTGAACGCCTCGGCCGCGACCGCGTGCTGACCCGCTGCAAGCGCGCAGCGCCCGAGGTCGTGCAGCGAGCGCGTGCTGCGCTCGACCGCCGCGAAGCCCTGCTGCAACACCTTCGCGCAGTCGCCGCAGCCCGCCGCCGCCTGCCCGCGCCTCATCGCCGTCAGCGCGCCGGCGCGCTCGCGCTCACTGCTCAGGCCAGCAACGAACGGCTCGGGGGCAGGGCAGCGGCCGTTCGCGAGCTCGAGCTCGTACCTCACCACCGCCTCGAGCTCGGGCTCACGAAAGTCGCGGTATGCGTTCGCGAGACGCTGCGACGCCTTCGTCGCGGCTTCGGTGTCGCCCAGCAGCCACTCGACGCTGGTGAGCCCGTCGAGCGCGTGAACGCCGTCGCCCGGCATCTCTCGCTCGTCGTACGCCGAGGCAGCCTCGAAGAACGCCTGCCGCGCGGCGGCGAAGCGGCCCTCGTAGACCGCGAGCACGGCGTCTCGCTCGAGGCCGTCGGCCCGCAACAGCCCGTTGCTCGCGGTGAGCCGGTCGGCGAACGGGTGCGCCTCTTCGAGCAGCCCGACGTTCGTGAGGGCGTCACACACGGCGCTCCACCGGTGGGGCGACGGCCCGTGAACGCGCAGCGCGTCGTCGGCGAGGCGCCGCACCGCCGCAGCGTCGCCCCGCTCGACGGCGAGCGACAGCTGCAGGTACAGCGCCTGTTCGCACGCGGGAGCGCGCTGCAGCCAGCTCACGCCGAGCTCGGCCAGCTCGGCGGTGCGGCCCGCTTCGAACAGCTGCCCCGCGAGGTCGGCGCCGAACTGCAGCTGAGGGAGCGTCTCGTTCAGCTTGCGCGCGGTCGCGAGCGCGTCTTCGCCCAGGCGCTGAATGTACTGGCTCTTGTAGAGCAGAAAGCCGAGCAGGCCGTCATCGGGGTGCTGCTCGAACTGCGGCTTCAGCAGGTTGATGGCAGCGGGCAGCTTTCGTGCACGAATCGCTGCCAGCGCATCGAGCATCGCCGAGCCCGCGGGGTCGCGCGTCGGGTCGGTGACGGCAGCACGGGCCGACGCCAGCGTCTCGTTGGCGCGCTCGCCCGTGGCCTTGATGGTGATGAGCTCAGAGGCCCAGGGGTGCGCCCAGCCGGGGTCGAGCCGCTCGAGCTCGTCGGCGGCGGCGAGGCTCGCGTCGCGGTCTTCGTGAATCACCCCCAGGCCGAGGTGCTCGAGGCGCTGGTACTTGCGAAACGCGTCGATGTTCGTGGTGCCGCGACGGCGCGCGAGCGCGACCTCGCCTTCCGACGGCTCCAACGGAGCGCGCCGCTCACCGACGAAGGTGCGCACCGGCGTGGCGAGCTGCTCGAGCACCTCGGTCGACGACGCGCCCGACCCGCTCGCGATGGGCGCGCCGGCAAACGTCACGTCGATGTTCACGCGCTCGCGGGCGGCCGCGACGGTCAGCACCAGCGGCACGTTCGCCGCAGCGCCCTCGGCGCAGCGGTAGGGCTGCGGCGCGTCACACCAGCGCTGCGTCGCGAGCCGGCAGGTCGCGGCCGCGACGAAGGCCGACGTGCCGGGGCCCGGCACACAGGCCACCGACACCGTGCGCACACCGGCCGGCAGCCCGCGAGGCACGAACACCCACGCCGTGGCGAGCGCGGCGACGGTGACGCCGGCGAGCGCGATGACGGCCGGCGCGCGCGACCTGGGCTTCGGCGCGTCGGGCACGACGTCGATGCTCTCGAGCGCGCCGAGCGCCTGCTGCATCGAAGCGAAGCGGGCCGCCGGGTCTGCCTGCAACAGCCGCTGCAGCACCTCGTGCAGCCGCTTCGGCACGTCGCTGCCCTCTGGGGCGGGCTCGAGCTTCGCAGCGACCATCTTGGCCCCGACGGCCACCGGGCTCTTGTCGGTGTCGCTCGGCAGAAACGGGTGCTGCGCGTAGAGCGCCTCGTACAGCGCGACGCCGAACGAAAACTGGTCGGTGCGCTCGCTGACGGGCTCGAGCGCGAACTGCTCGGGCGCCATGTACCGCGGCGTGCCGATGAGGCTGCTCGCGCTGGTGAGCTCGGGTGAGCGCGGCGCGGCGCCGGGCTCGACCGTCTCGGGCGAGGCCTGCACGAGGTCGCGCGCGATGCCGAAGTCGGTGACGACGGCGCGACCGTCGGCCGCGAGCAGCACGTTCTCGGGCTTGAAGTCGCGGTGCACGAGCGACTCGGCGTGCGCGGCGACGAGCCCCTGCCCGGCCTCGATGAACTTCGCCACCACCGGCGGCCGTGGCCGCAGGGCCTCGGACAACCAGCGGCGCAGCGAGGTGCCGGTGATGAGCTCCATCACGATGAACGGCGTGCCCTCGTGAAACCCGAAGTCGTGCACGGCGACGACGTTGCGGTGCGACAGGCGCGCCATCGCGCGGGCCTCGCGCTCGAACCGCACGCGGAGGTTGTCGGCGAGCGCGTCGCCGCCGGCGAGCAGCTTCACCGCGACCTTGCGGTGCAGGCTGGTGTCTTCGGCGAGAAAGACGACCCCCATGCCCCCGCGGCCCAGCTCGTCGAGCAGCCGGTACCGGCCGAGCGTCTGGCCGGGCTCGATGTGCCGCACCGGCCTCGACGGCACGGTCGGCTGTTCATCGTTCTGCATTTCCTTCATGCGGTGTGGCTCAGACGCACCCACGATACAACGGCGACCCGACGATGCCGACCGGCGACACGACCCTGCCCAGCCCCGGCTTGCGTGGCGACGACGGCAGCGTCGGCGCGCGCGTCGGTCGCTACGAGGTGTCGGCGAAGCTCGGCAGCGGCGGCATGGGCACCGTGTGGTCGGCGCGCGACCCGGTGCTGCAGCGAACCGTCGCGGTGAAGGTGATGCGCTTCGCGACGAGCGACGCGCCGTCACTCGGCCGCTTCGAGCGCGAGGCCCGGGCGATGGCGGCGCTCTCGCACCCGAACGTCGTGCCCGTGTTCGACTTCGGCGTGCACGACGGGCAGCCGTACCTGGTGATGGAGCTCGTGCGTGGCCCGTCACTGCGCGCGTGGCTGAGAGAGAACGACGGGCGCACGTGGGCCGAGCTGCTGCCGATGCTCACGGCGGCGGCGCGCGGCCTCGCCGCAGCGCACCGCGCAGGCCTCGTGCACCGCGACTTCAAGCCCGACAACGTGCTCGTTCACGAAGATGGGCGGGTTCTCGTCACCGACTTCGGGCTCGTGCGCAGCGTCGGAGACGTCGTGCGCGAAGGAGGCGCCGCGGCGAGTGATGTGCCGCTCTCACCCGAGCCGCACCTCACGGCGACGCACGCGCTGCTCGGCACGCCGGGCTACATGTCGCCCGAGCAGCTCGCGGGTGAGCCGCTCGACGCGCGGTCGGACCAGTTCAGCTTCGGCGTCGTGCTCTACGAGGCGCTGTGGGGCGTTCGGCCGTTCGAGGGCGAGACACCGCTCCAGCTGTCGACGAACATCGTGCAGGGCCACCTGAAGCGGCCACCCGACGGGCACGTGGTGCCGAAGAACGTCGAGGCGGTGGTGATGCGGGCGCTGAGGCCGTACGCGGCCGAGCGCTTCGAGTCGATGGATGCGCTCATCGGCGCGCTCGACGCGGCCGCGACACCCCCGCGCCCCCGTCGCACGTGGCTGTTCGCGGCGGCGGCGTTCGTCGCGGTCGCCACCGCACTCGCGACGGGCGCCGTCATGAACCGGGGCCCGGGCGCCGCTGACGCGGCGGTGCGCGAGGGCATCGCGCTGTGGCGCGGCGGCTCTTCGGGCCCTGCGCTGCGCCGCTTCGAACGCGCACCCGGCGATGCACGCGCTGCGCTGTGGGCGGCGTTCGTGGCGACCGAGCCGAAGGTCGCGCGCGCCCACTTCGCGACGGCCCAGCTCGGAGCGAGCGCCCTCGACGAAGACGACGCGGCGCTCCTGCGGGCGCTCGCCCCGGGCATGACGCTGCAGCCTGCGCTCGGCACGTGGCTCGACGTCGTGAACGCCGAGCTGACAGCGCGGCCGAAGCAGGCCCCGCTGCTCGTGCTGCGCGCCGGCATTCATGCGCGGCGAGGCGCGAACGACGAAGCGCTCGCCGACGCGCGCGCGGCTGCCCGACTCGACCCGGCGCTCGAGCCGGTGGCCGCGGCGCTCGAGGGCAGCGTCGAGCACC
>JAEUJP010000753.1 GCA_016793725.1 Myxococcaceae bacterium
TCAGCGGCACGTCGTCATCACGTACACCTCGTCGGAGTCGACGCCCGTCATGCTCACCGACTCTGTGTCGAACACCACCCAGCCGCGCTGCGCCGTCGCGACGGGCACGGGGCGGCGGCCCGGCGAGAGCTCGGCGCCCGCATCGGGCCGGCCGAGCCAGAGCGCCTGCACGCGCGGCGAGCTGACGCCGGCCTGCCACGCCGCGAGCTGACCCGCGCTCACCTCGAGCAGGTCGAGGTCGCCCGCGGCGGTGAGCGCCATGGTGTCTGAGCACGCGACGCCCGACGTCACGACACACGACCCCCGCCACACCTGCCGCGCCATCGCGCCGCCCGAGAGGAACACGCTGACGTAACCGCCGTCGATACCGAACAGCGCCGGGTCGCGCCCCATCGACAGCGAGCCCTCGGTGGGGAAGGCGGTGCCCGACGAGGGGATGAACGCGCGCCGCATCAGCCCGTCGTTGCGGTCGTGCGCGAACGTGAACGTCGAGCCCCCGAACGGCGCGACCATCACGCGCCGCCCCTGCACGTCGTACGGGTCGACGCTCACCGACGGCGCCCCCATCGGCACCGCCGACGAGAACGCGACGATGCGCAGGCCGTTCGTGTCGGTGACGGCGACGACGAGCCTCTGGCCCGCCTCGTCGAGCGCGACTGCGACGTCGTTCGGCTGCGTGACGTTGAGGGCCGGCAGCGCGGCGCCGGTGCTGAGGTTCGAGCGGCCGGTGAGCGGGTCGAGCGTGGCGACCATCACGCGCTTTTCGGTCGCGGTCTCTTCGACCCACGCGCCGACGAGGGTGGCGCCGCTCGCGGCGAGCGCAGGCAGCGAGGCGCGCGTGGCGCTGTCGACGGTCGTCGACGGCGGCACCGCGTCGGTCAACGTTCCGTCGGGTTTCAGCACGCGGGCCGCGACCTTGTCGCCCTCTTCGTAGAGCACGAGCACTGCTTCGCTGCCCGGCACGGCGGTGGCGGCCGCGCGGCGCGACACGACGCCCGGCGAGCGGCTCACATTCACCGGGGCGCTGCGGTCGACGACGCCGTCGCAGTCGTTGTCGAGCCCGTCGCACTTCGTCTCGAAGGCCTGGTACTGCGCGCCGTAGGCGGCCTCGCAGGTGCCGGCGTCGCCGCAGCCCGAGGCGGCTCCGGCGCAGACGCCCTTCTTGAGCGGGCAGGCGCGCATCACGCCGTCGTCGACGACGCCGTCGCAGTTGTTGTCGAGGCCGTCGCAGACCTCGACGCCGGCCACGACGCCGCCGATGCAGCGGCCCCAGGTGCCGCTCGTGCCGCAGGTCTGTCGGCCCGCCTTGCAGATGCCGAGCGTGCTGCCGCAGCTGCGGGTCGACCCGACGCTGCAGCCGCCCTCGCCGCCGTCGAGGCCGCAGCGGAGCTTGCTGCGGCACGGCTCGGCGACGGGGTTGAAACAGGCCGAGAGCATCAGCGCCACCACCGGGAGGAGCCTCATGGGTAAATGCCCGTATACAGGTTCCGTTTAACCAATCCACCGGTGGTGTGTTGGTAAGAGAGTGAACGCGGTGGCGAACGAAGGCTCTGGCGCGAAGCTCAAGCTGATCAGCAGCCGGGCGGCGACCGACGCCGAGCTGTGCCGCGACTTTCTGGCCGGCGACCCGCAGGCGTTCGGCGAGCTGGTGCGGCGCCATCAAGACCTGGTGTACCGGCTGGTGCGCCGCTACGCGCGCGACGCCGACGCGGCGCTCGAGCTCTCGCAGCGCGCGTACCTGCAGGCGTTCGAGGCGGCGCGCCGCACGCTGCCGCGCATCTCGGCGGCGGCGACCGAGGGCGGCGAAGTGCCGTTCAAGTCGTGGCTCGTGCGCATCGCCCTCAACGTCGCGAAGAACCAGGCGCGCGATGCGCGGCGGTGGGCACAGGCGCCGGTCGAGGTCATCGACTCCGAGAAGCGGGTCGAGGCGAGCGCCGAGGGCGCCATCGACAAGGCGCAGCGCGAGGCGATGACGCGTGACGCGGTGCTGCAGCTGCCGAAGCGCCAGCGCGAGGTGTTCACGCTGCGCATCGACGGCGGGCTGTCGTTCGCCGAGGTGGCCGAGGCGCTCGGCATCACCGAGGGCAACGCGAAGAGTCACTTTCACCACGCCGTGAAGCGGCTGCACGAGCTCGTGCAGGCCCGCCTTCAGGGGGAGCCGTCATGACCTGCGATGAAATCGAAGTCGAGCTCGTCACCTGCGACACGCCGTCGGCCGCGGTGCTCGAGCACGTGGCGACGTGCGAGCGGTGCCGCGCGTTTCAGGCGAGCAGCGCGCAGCTGCTCGGCGACGCGGCGCTGCCGGCCCTGTCGCTCGAAGAGAAGGCGAAGCTGTCGACGCTGCCGTCGCGGGTGCAGCAGGGCCTCGAGCGGGGCGACCGCAGGCAGTCGTTCGTGCGGCGGGCGGTGAGCCTGGCGATGGCGGCGTGCCTGGGCGCGGCGGTGGCGTCGGCGGCGCTGCTGCCGCGCATTCGAGAAGCTCAAGCCGAGGTGGTCGTCTCAGACCTCGGGTTCCCCGACCTCGAGCTCGCTTCGTCATCGGACACCGAAGACGAGCTCGATGCCTTCGAAGTGTCCTGGCCGTCCCCGTACTAGGAGAAAATCATGAAGAAGCTCATCGCTGCTGCCGTGCTCGCCGTCTCTGCCGTTTCGTTCGCCGCCACCCCCGACCGGCCGCAGCTCGGCGGGTGGGATGACGAGCGCTCGGAGGAGCGGCGCGAGGGCCACGAGAAGCGCATGCGCATGATGTTGGTCGTCGGCATCGCCGAGGCGCTGAGCCTGTCGGAGGCCGAGGCGATTCGGCTCGCAGACAAGATCAAGACGTTCGACGACAAGCGCAAGCCGCTGCGCGAGCAGATGTTCACGTCGATGAAGCTGTTGAAGGCGGCGGCCGACGGCGACGCGGCGTCGCTGCCGAAGGTCGACCAGGCGACGACGGCGCTGCTCGACCTGCGCCAGCAGATGGCGGCGGTCGACAAAGAGATGTTCCTCACCGTGTCGAAAGACCTGACGCCGCAGAAGCGCGCGCAGCTCGCCATCTTCCTCGCGAAGTTCATGCGCGAGGGCAAGGGGCACGGCATGCGAGGGGGCCGGCACCACGCGCCGGCCCCGCAGCAGAAGCGCTGAGAAGCGCGACCGGTGGGCTGCGCAGCCGCGAGCGGCAGCAGATTGGTGAGGCGCCGCGCTGAGCCTCTGGTAGATGCGCGGCGCCATGAACCTGCGCCCCCTCGCCACCGCTCTCAGTTCTCTGCTCGCTTCGGGCTGTCTCGTGATTCAGACGGGGCCGGGGCCCGAAGAGGGCAAGGCGTACTGCGTGAAGAACAAGGCGTCGGGGGCGTGCGTGTGCACGAACTACGACCCGGGGCTGGGCTCCGACACCGAATACGTGCCGAACTGCGACGTGGTGCCGAGCGATGCGACGTGCTGCGCCGACGTGAACGGCGACGGCGAGTCGACGGGGTGCAGGTGCCTGCGGCCGCTGTGCGTGACCGACACCGACACGGGCAACTGCATGTGCAAACACTTCGAGCAGTTCGTGGTGGGCAACTCGCGGGACAATGAGCAGATCATCAGCGCGGGCACCTGCCAGAACACGACCTGCTGCAGAGATTCGAGCTCGTGCGGCTGCTACAACGCGTCGAACATCATCTGCAACGACCAGAAGGTGACGTCGTGCGCGCTGTCAGCGCTGCCGGCGAAGCTGCCGTGCAACGGTGGCGATCGCCCGGTCACGTCGTGCGCAGGCCTCAAGTGGAAGAAGTGAAGCCCCAGCTCAGCGGCAGCAGATGGTGTGGGCGTTGACGCCCACGATGCCGCCGTCGGGTCGGCTCTGGCTGGGCGGGCAGCTGGCGGCGGTGACCGCCGGCCGGTAGGCGATCGCCTGGGTGGTGCCCGCGATGGTGCCCGTGCACGTGCCTGCGTCGACGACGACGGTCGGCGCGGTCGAGCAGCTCATCGTGCTGTGGAGCTCCATCGCGCCGCCGCAGGTCAGCACCGGCTGGCCGCACGTGCAGGGCGTGCAGCCGCGGCCATCGAGGGTGTCTTCGAACCACGTCGTCGGGCCCTGCGGGTAGCCGGGCGGGCAGCTCGCGTGAGTGCCCGGCGCCATCGTGCAGACGCGGCTGCCCGTCGGCGTCGGCGGCAGGCAGGTGCCGCTGCTGCACGTGCCCATGCCGCCGGAGCTCGACGCACAGACGCTCGCGCCGAGGCGCCAGCCGTACCTCGGAACATCGACGAGCGGGTCGGGCTCGCACGCGCCGCTGACGCTGGTCGAAGTCACCTGCAGTGCGACGCGGCCGATGATGCCTGCGACGCTGGTGCAGCTGCCGATGGGGGTCGGCCCGACTCCGGGGTTGCACTCGGTGCCGCAGCTCATGCAGGTGACGTTGAACCACGACGCCGAGATGGTGTTCGAGCAGTCTGAGGCCGTCGTGCTGGGTGACTTGCACGCGCACGCGCACTGCGCGGCCGAGGCTTGAAGCTGTGTGCCGCCGATGGTGCCGTCGAAGATGCGCTTCGTCATGCCCCACACACCCAAGCACAGCGGAGGCAGCGTGCCGCCGTCGCTCTCTTGCACGATGAACGGCCCCTCCCACGGCATCGCGACCGCGGGTGAGCAGGGGCCCATGCAGGTCGAGGCGCCACCGCCGGCGGTTGCGCCACCGCCTGCCGTCGCTCCACCACCCGCCGTCGCTCCGCCGCCTGCCGTCGCTCCGCCGCCTGCCGTCGCTCCGCCGCCTGCGGTCGCGCCGCCACCTGCGGTCGCGCCGCCACCGGCCGTGTTTCCTCCACCTGCCGTTGAGGCACCCCCGGCGGTGCTGTCGCCGCCGGCGGTGGCGCCGCCGCCCGCTGTGGCGCCGGCGTCGATGCGCTCGCACACGTTCGCCACACAGCGCTCCCGACCTGCCTCACAGTCGGCATCGCCGTCACAGCGGTATGTGAGGTCGTCGTCGAACCGGGCGCACTGGCACGCGGCGACGAGCATGGCGGTCACGATGGCGGCAGAGCGCAAGGCCGCCGCAGCATAGCGGGGAATGAGGCCTGAACCCGCGGGTTGACCGCGGCCCCCGATGATCCGTTACCTCCCGGTGCTCGCCCTGCTGTCGACCGGCTGCTTTCGCCTGCTCGCTGCGCCGTCGCCGATGAAGGCCGAGCGCGCGGTCACCCAGCCCCCCGCGAAGTGCCTCATCGTCTTTCTGCCCGGGGTCGCCGACCGCGCGAACACGTTCGCGGCCGAGGGCTTCATGGAGGCCATCAAGGAGCGCCACCTCAGCATCGACACGGTCGCGGCCGACGCGACGGTGGGCTACTACCTGCGCGGCGTCGAGGTGCCCAGGCTCGAGCGTGATGTGGTTCGCCCGGCGCTCGCGAACGGCTACGACCAGGTGTGGATGGTGGGGGTCTCGATGGGCGGCTTCGGCACGCTGCACTACGCGGCGACGTTTCCGGCGCGGCTCGACGGGCTCTTGCTGCTCGCGCCGCACCTCGGTGAAGAGACGGTGCTGCAGCAGATTCGCGATGCGGGCGGGCTGGGCCAGTGGGAGCCCCCGCAGAGCCGGCGCTTTCACGGCGCGAACTACACGGAAGACACGTGGCGCTGGCTGAAGGGCCGGGCGATCGACGGTCGGCCGGGGCCGCAGGTGTACCTGGGGTTCGGCGAGAGCGATCTGATCACGGGCGGCAACGCTGATCTGCTGGCGTCGGCGCTGCCCAGAGAGAACGTGCTGCGCGAGAACGGCGGGCACTCGTGGTCGACGTGGCGCCGGCTGTGGAACCGGTTCCTCGACGAAAGTTTGATTCGCACGCGCTGCGGCTGAGGTGTTCTACAGTCGACCGCCGCCATGCCCGCTCCCGTCGTCGGAATCGACCTTGGTACCACCCACAGCCTCGTCGCCGTGATGAAGGGCGAGCGGCCCGAGCTGATCCCCAACCGTTTCGGCAAGCGCCTCACGCCCAGCATCGTCGGCCTCGACAAGAACGGGCAGGTGCACGTCGGCGAGTCGGCGAAGAACCAGCTCGTCTCGGCGCCCGATCGCACGGTGCTCGAGGTGAAGCGCATCATGGGCACGACCCAGAAGGTCTCGCTCGGCGACCGCACGTACACGCCGCAAGAGATCTCGGGCTTCATCTTGAAGGCGCTCAAAGAAGACGCCGAGCGCGCGCTGGGCGAGACCATCGTCGAGGCCGTCGTGACGGTGCCCGCCTACTTCACCGACGCGCAGCGCCAGGCGACGAAAGACGCCGGCGCGCTCGCGGGCCTGAAGGTCGAGCGCATCTTGAACGAGCCGACCGCGGCGGCGCTCGCGTACGGCATCGACCACCTCGACAAAGAGCAGTTCGTGCTCGTCTACGACCTCGGCGGCGGCACGTTCGACGTGTCGGTGCTCGAGATGTTCGAGGGCGTGCTCGACGTGAAGGCGAGCGCGGGCAACAACCACCTCGGCGGCGCCGACTTCGACGCGGCCATCGGCGAGTGGCTGATGCAGGCGGCCGAGGCATTGGGGCTCGACCTTCGCAACGACGCGAAGGCGAAGGCGCGGCTCAAGGTGGCGGCCGAGGCAGCGAAGATCGAGCTGTCGAACGTGATGGAGACCCACATCAACATTCCCTTCCTGGGCATGAAAGACGGGTCGCCGGTCTCGCTCGAGATCGACCTGTCGCGCGAGACGCTCGAGAAGCTGCTCGGCAACCAGCTCGAGAGCACGATGAAGCCGATCGAGACGGCGTTGAAAGACGCGAAGCTCGACAAGGCGACGGTGGCCGAGGTGATTCTGGTCGGCGGCAGCTCGCGCATACCCCTGGTGCACCAGCTGCTCACGAAGTTCTTCGGCAAGCCGCCGAAGGGTGGCGTGCACCCCGACGAGGCGGTGGCGCTGGGCGCGGCGATTCAGGCGGGCCTGAAGAGCGGCACCATCAAGAGCGGCAACAGCATCATGATCGCCGACGTGGCGCCGTTCACGCTGGGCGTCGAGGTGATGGGCTCGGCGAGAGACCAGAAGGTGACGGGCCTGTTCAGCCCCATCATCCCCCGCAACTG
This sequence comes from Myxococcaceae bacterium, assembly GCA_016793725.1. Classification (GTDB taxonomy): domain Bacteria; phylum Myxococcota; class Myxococcia; order Myxococcales; family Myxococcaceae; genus Xiheicaenimonas; species Xiheicaenimonas phototrophica. The sequence goes on from JAEUJP010000753.1 coordinate 7,037, forward strand.
CAAGGTGCCGGTCTCGCGCACCGAGACGTACTACACGACGGCCGACAACCAGCGGGCCGTCGACGTGCGCATCTACCAGGGCGAAGACCGCTTCGTTCGCAACAACACCTTTCTCGACATGTACACGGTCGACGGCATGCCGCCGAAGCCGGCCGGCCAAGAGAGCATCGACATCACGTTCACGTACGACATCAACGGCATCTTGAACGTGAAGACGCGCATCAACTCCATCGGCAAAGAGGCGGCGCTGATGGTCGACAAGAGCGGGCAGCGCATGTCTCCGACCGAGCGTGAAGAGGCGCAGAAGCGCATCGACCGCGAGTGGAAGGGTGACGGCAGCGCGCCGAAGCCCTCGGCTCCGGGCGGTGGGGCTGCTGCGGCGGCCGACCCGCTCTTGAAGAAGGCCGAAGAGAAGCTGAAGACGGTGTCGGCCGACCAGCGCGCCGGGCTCGAGGCGAAGGTGAAGGCGCTGCGCGACGCGCGGGCGGGGGGCGACGCGGCGAAGACCTCGAAGGCCGAGGCCGACCTGACCGACGCGCTGTTCGACCTCGAGTAAGCGTGAGCCTCGCCGAGCTGAAGAAGGCGGTGGTGATCGCGCCCGAAGACATCGGAGCGCGGCTCGACCTCGCGAAGGCGTTCGCCGACGGCGGGCAGCTGCCCGAGGCGATGAAGCAGCTGCACCGCGCGCTCACCATCGACCCCGACCACGTGCACGCGCGGCGGCTGCACGCCGAGCTGACGCGAGCGCTGAACAACCGCCCCGAGGGCTGGTGGAGCACCGCCCTCGACCACCTCGAGCGCCGGCGCCTCGACGACGCGGTGCTGTTCGGCCGCGCGGCGTGCGAGCGCGAGCCCGACGACTACCGGCGCTGGGCCGAGCTCGCGAAGTGGTGCTCGTACCGGCGGCTCACCGAGCGCGCGCGCCTCTGCTACGGCCGGGCGCTCGCCATCTCGCAGCGCGAGGCGCGCATTCTCGAAGACCGCGACAAGCTGCTGCAGTCGATGGGTGAAGACGACGCGGTCGACCTGTACTCCGAGGCGCCGCTGGGGCCGCTGCACGACGCGCTGTCGCTGCTCGTCGACGGCGACGTCATCGGCGCGAAGCGCGTGCTCGCGATGGCCGACGAGGGCCTGCAGAGCACGGGGTTCTTTCACCGCATTCGCGGTGAGGTGTGGCAGTCGGAGGGCGAGACGGCGCGTGCGAAGAAGGCGTTCGAGCGGGCGAAAGACTTCGACGCGCGCCCGTACCGGCCGGGCAAGCTGGCGCGCCTCATCGACGAGCGCACGCCGGGCCACATCGGAGTGCTGGGGTGGACTCCGTACGGCGGCGCGGTGTCGGCGCTCGAGGCGCTGGCAGTGGTGGGCGAGGGCAAGCTGCAGTTCACGGGCAACGTGGGTGACCACATCAAAGAGTCGTGCTCGGTGGCGTTCACGTGCCTGAAGGCGAAGGGCGCCGAGCTCGGCATCGACGGCCTGGTGACGGGCATGGACCTGCACCTGCACTTCACCGACATCGAGACGACGAAAGAGGGCTTCAGCGCGGGGCTGGCGTTCACGCTCGCGGGGCTGTCGGCGCTGAGACGGCAGCCGCTGTTTCCCCGGCTCGCGACGACGGGCGCCATCACGCTGCACGGCGACGTTCAGCGCATCGAGGGCATCTACGAGAAGGTGGTCGCGGCGCGCATCGCAGGGGTGCGCAGGCTCCTCTACCCGCGCGGCAACTCGGCCGACGTGAAGGCGCTGGCGCCGCTGGTGACCGAAGGCATGCAGCTGTTCCCGGTGAGCTCGCTCGGCGAAGCGCTCGAGCACGCGTTCGTCTGAGCGCGTTCGCCTGGGCTTTGCAGTGGTGCGGTTCCCCCGAAAGGAAACGCACGAATGAGCAACAGCACGATGGTGTTTGGCTCCACGGTGAGGCGCGCCGAAAAGTGGCGGGTGTACCGAATTGGTACGGCGAACAGCGTGTACGAGCTCGAGGTGCAGAGCGAGAGCGCCGAAGGTGCGCGCAGGTGTGCGGTGCTGACGCGGGTGCAGCCTTCGGCGAGTGGCACGTTCGAAGACTCGGCGCCGCGCATCGGGTCGGAGTCGCTGTACGCGGTGTCGCAGGTCGAGTGGATCGGGAAGCGGCTCGCGGTCGGCACGGCGTGCACGTCTGAAATCGTGTCGGTCGACTTCGTGAAGAACGCGTCGGGGCCGTCGCGCGGGCAGAGCATGGTGTTCGGCGCGCCGGTACCGAAGGCGCCCGAGCCTGCTCCGAAGCAGCGGGAGCCGTCGCCGTGGGCCGCGTACCCGCAGGGTGAGGTCGAGATGCTCGAGGCGGCCGCGAGCGTGCTGCAGAACGTGTGTCACCGGCGCGAGCTCTTGCGCGACCTCGAGGGCGATGCGCTGCTGCTCAAACGCTACAAGCTCGCGCTCGCGGCGTGCGGCGTGATGCTCGAGGCGCTCGAGAAGCGCGGCTGAGCTCGTCGCCTGAACGGCACGCAGCCAGAGACTCCACGCGACGACCGCACGCTCCCTCGAGGCCCGACGTGAGATGCGAGGGCTGGGCCCTCAGGGGTTGCCCAGCTCGGGGCGGGAGGGGGTTGACGCCATGTTAAACAAATGGGGGTTGTTTGTTTAACATGGCGCAAACCCTCACCGGCCCCGAGCTCGGCGACTGAGGGGAAGCCGCCAGCCGACCCCCGCCGGCCGGCGTGCAGTGACGCAGCCTGCCGTCGTCGCCGCGGCTTCTGGTCGCTGAGTTTCTGGTCGCTGAGTTTCTGGTCGCTGCGCTCCCGTTTCCGCGCCGGGGGCGCGGGCTCCCGCTTCCGCGCCGGGGGCGCGGGCTCCCGCTTCCGCGCCAGAGGCGCTGCAGCTTCTCTGACAGCGGCCGAACCGCACTCGCGCTAAGAGCCGCGCCCGCCCGTGCCCGAGCTGAACCCTCAAGAGCGTTCTCGCCGCTACTACGCCGACGCCGTCACCGCGGCGCGAACGCAGAACCGCTACGAGCGCGAGGCATCGGTCGACGAACTGCTCGCCGACCTCGCCATGCTGCGCGCCATCGGCGAGGCCACCGACCGGCGCCGCAGCATCTACGGTGGGCTCATGGGCGCCGCCGTGCTCATCGCGGTGCTCGCCGCCGGCGCCATGCACCACGACCAGATCGCCCCGTTCATTCTCGTGCTGCCCGTGCTCTTCGTGCTCTGGCTCTTTCGCCGCTTCACCCGCGCCTGGGAGAGCCGCCGCATCGACCTCGCCGCCGTGCTGCTGCGCCGCCTCGACGTCTCGAGCGCGAAGCTGCGCCTCGATCTCGACGCCACCGACTCGCGCCGCTTCCGCGTCGAGCACTCGGGCGCCGCGAAGCGCTACCTGAACCCGTGGCTGTCGCTCGACACCGTGCTCCCCGACGGCAAGCGCCTCGAGCTCGTGCGCACCGAGCAGTGCGACTACACCCACCAGAGCTACGGCCGCCGCCAGGTCTTCACCTGGGCCTACGCGTTCGAAGACGCGCTCACCGTCCACGGCGTCGCTGCCGCTCCACCCGCCCTCAAGGCCCCCGAGCGCTTCACCCTGCGCGCGCTCGAAGCGAACGACGGCCGCGTGACGCTGAAGATGGCGAGCGCCCTGCGCTGGGAGGCCGAGCCCAAAGAGGGCTCGCTCGACGCCTCCGAGGTCATTCTCACCTGGCTCGGCCTGCTCGGCGCCCGACCCCCGGGCCGCCTCCCGAAGGAGCCCGTCACCGCCCACGTCTGGGCCATCGGGCCGCGCGGCATCGGCTGGCTGCTCCTCTTTCTCTCTGCCGCCCCGGCCGTCGGCGCCGCCGTGCTGCTCGCCGAGGCCCTCGAGCGCGTCGAGCGCGGCTCGCCCGTCATGAGCGTCGGCCAGTTCGGCGAGTCGGCCCTTCTCGGTGTTCCCGCCGTGTTGCTCTGGGGTTGTGCCGCTGTCTTGTGGACGCGACCCCGCCGCCGCGCCCGCGCTTGACGCGGCGGGTCATGGCGATGTAGCAGCCGTGCACACCTTGTCGCACACCGAGGGAACCATGACCGCGCGCCTCTCTGTCGTCCTCTCTGCTCTTGTTCTCGCCGGCTGCGGCGATGCGATGGTCGACATCGACCAGACGGGCGGCCTCGACGAGGTCGGGGCGGCCGAGGGCGCGGCGATCGTGACGGCGCTGCCGAGCACGTCGCTCGCGAAGGGCACCAGCAAGCGCGGCTCGCACAAGGCGACGGTCGCGGGCACGTACATCTTCCGCACGACGGGCACCGGCGACGCCGACCTCTACATTCGTAAGGGCGCCGAGCCGACCACGACGACGGCCGACGCGCGCAGCGAGAGCCCGACGGCGACCGAAGAGGTGCGCATCACGCTCGCGGTGAACGAGACGGTCTACTGGCTGGTGTACGCGTACTCGGCGTGCACGGCGCGGCTCGAGCTGACGACGCCCGACGCCCCGGCGCCGACGACGAACGTCGAGCTGCTCGCGCAGACCTCGATCGCACGCGGCGCGAGCCGCACGGGCATCTACACCTCGACCGTCTCGGGGGTGCTCACCTTCCGTTCGAGCGGCACGGGCGACGCCGACGTCTACGTGAAGCGCAACGCGACCGCGGCCTCGAGCACCAGCTACGACGCAAAGGGCGAGAGCTCGACCGCGAGCGAGACGGTGAAGCTGACGGTCACCGCGGGTGACAAGGTGGCGTGGCAGGTCTACGGCTACAGCGCGACGACGGTGAAGCTGTGGGTCGAGCTGCCGGGCGCCGCGCCGGCGCAGCTGAACGTGCAGCGCATCACGGCGGCGTCGCAGTTCGACGCGTTCTCGACGCCGGGCGGCGGGCTCTCGAGCTCGGGCCGGTCGATGAAGTTCCTCATCGACAACCGCAGCAGCGTCAAGCGCATCGACTTCATCAACGGCAACTACCAGGTGAACGGTGCGGTGCCCGACTACGCGAAGTACCACTACTACTTCGCGCGCCGGCAGCACTCGCTGACCGAGAGCACGCAGACGTTCAACGACTCGACGTACTTCACGAACCAGAAGCGGTTCTTCGCGGGCAGCATTCAGTCGTACCGCCTGGGCGCCGACCAGACGCTGACGTACGCGGTGCAGTTCTACCCCGACGACGTCATCGCTGAAGAGACGGTGCTGGCGGCGCTGAACATCGTGAAGGGCGCGTTCGCGGTGCCCGGCGCCAAGCTCATCTTCGTCGCCACCGGCCCTCAGCAGACGTTCGCGCGCATCGCGAGCCAGGCCGCCGCGCTCGGCATCGAGCTCAAGACCATCGACCAGGTGCTCGGCGACGTGAAGTTCCTCGCGCTGAACGTGGGCGAGGCGTGGGGTTACCTGCGCATCTTCCCCGCCGACGTCTCGACGCTGCGCCCCATCGACATTCCCGTCTTCGATGACCTGCCGCTCGACCTCTCGGTCGTCGCCGGCACCATCACGAAGGCCTACCAAGACGTGAACTCGCACGTGAACCTCAAGTCGAAAGAACGCAACACACCGAACATGGTGCTGCGCGACGCGAGCGTCACCCACGCGCTGCTCGCGCCGTGGGCCGACCAGCCGGTTCACCTCGTCGTCACGAACGAGGGCTTTACGCTCGAGGCGACGACGCCGGCCATCATCGAGCAGAAGCTCGCCGCGAAGCTCTCGGGCCCGTGGGTGCCGCTGCCGGTCGCCGACGACTTCCGCCTCATCAGCTTCGACGAGGCGTGCCCGACGTCGTCGGCGGCGTGCTTCGACTTCTCGCGCACGCACGGCGGCAAGACGACGGGCCTCGGCTTCCTCGCGGGCTCGCTGGGCCGCTACGCGAACGCGTCGTCGGTGAGCCGCCAGTACGGCTACGACCTCACGCCGCGGGGCTTCGGCATACCCGTGAAGATGTACCGTGACTTCATGGCGGCGCCCGAGAACGCGGCCATCAAGGCGAAGGTCGACGCGCTCATCGCGAGCGAGAAGCTCGGCCAGTGGTCGCCCGCCGAGCGCAACGCGGCGGTCGCCGAGGTGCAGGGCATGTTCCTCAAGGGCAAGGTGCCCGGCACGCTGGTGGCCGACGTGACGGCGCGGCTCGCGGTCGTGAACCCCGGCGTGCAGGAGTTCAAGTTCCGCTCGAGCGCGACCAGCGAAGACGTCGCGAACTTCAACGGCGCGGGGCTCTACGACAGCTTCTCGGTCGACCTGACGAAGACCGACAACGCCGACCTGTCGTGCAAGCTCGAGACCGAGACCGACGGCGTGGTGACGAAGCTGAAGGTGAAGCCGAAGACGGTGCAGTGCGGCATCAAGGCGGTGTTCGGCAGCCTGTGGAACTCGCGCGCGCTGGTCGAGCGCTCGTTCGCGCGGCTCGACCACGCGACGGCCGGCATGGGCATCACGGTGAACCCGTCGTACGGCGACGAACAGGCGAACCTGGTGCTGGTGACGCGCGTCGTCGGCACCGACTCGGTGTACGGCTACACGCTGTCGGTGCAGAAGGGTGAGAACCTGGTGACGAACCCGCTGCCGGGCACCATCACCGAGTTCGACGTGGCGGCGTTCAGCGACGGCTCGCGGCCGCCGCGGTTCATCACGACGCGCTACGCGAAGCCGACGCTGACCGACCCGGTGATGACGACGACGATTTTGACCGAGGCGCGCATGCTCGAGATCGTCGAGATCGCGAAGAAGGTCGAGATCGCGTGGTGCCGCGCGAAGCCCGCGTACTACCCGGGGGGCAACTGCAGCATGGTCTGGCTCGATACGAGCAAGCCGCTGTCGCTCGACATGGAGATCAAGATTCTCCCGGACGGGAACATTCAGTTCAAGCAGGTGCGTGAGTTTCACGGCAGGTAGCTCAGCCGAAGCGCCGGTAGAGCTCGTGGCCGAGCGCGAACACCGCCACGCCGAACAGAAACGCGATGGCGTTGGGCTCGAAGTCGCGGCCCGACGACATCGCGACCGTCGCGATGAGCCACGCCATCAGCGAGAAGAAGCCGAGCAGCGCGTAGATTTTCTGCTTTCGGCTCATCTGTGCGGCTCGACCTTCAGCTCGATGACGAACGCGCCGCCGTTCGCGTCGACGAAAGAGCCCGTCTCGGGCGCCACGTCGGTTCGCGGCAGCGCCGCTTCGCAGCTGCCGTGAAGGTACGGCCCGACGCAACCCGAACGGCGCACGTTGCCGCAGTCGCTCTCGATGAGCGAGGGCAGGTGGCGAACGAGTGGCCCGTGGTCCATCGTGCGCTGGCGAGCCTACCGCACGTGGCTGTCTCATGACTGCACCCGTGCCGGCGACCATGTCGCGCCCGCTTGCGACCCGGCACGAGCCTCGCAACGTCTCGCAGCATGAGGCTGACGCTCGTGCCATGTCTGCTGCTGTCGGCGTGCTCGACCGTCGAGCTGCGCCGCGAGCCGCTCACGCGGCAGCTCGGCGCCCAGACGTGCGAGCACGCGCTGCGCGGCCGTCTCTCGCACGCCTCCGGTGACGCGTGGGTGCTGACGGTCGAAGACCACCTCGGGTGCCGGCAAGACGTGCAGACCGTCACCCGTGTGCACCGCGGGCTCAAGACGCACGTCGGGGTCGGGGGCGTCATCGGTCTCGCCGTCGGAGCTGCGCTCGGGGTCGCGCTCTTCGCAGCCCTGGCGGCCGTCATCCCGGGCGGGCGCAACGAGAGCAGGCTGTTCGAGATTGCCGGCTGGGCCACCTTGGCGCTCGTGCTCGGCGGCGGCGCGCTCGGCGCGGCCTTTGCGAGCCGCGAGCCCGACCCCCTGCCGCCGGTCGACGAGGTCGAGTCATCGACGGTGACGGTGCCTTCGCGCAGCGAAGCTCCCGAGGGGCCGCTCGTGCTCGGCGACGGCGTCGCGCTGCCGCTCGCCGACGGCAAGGTCGAGCTCAAGGCCCCGCTTGCCGTTGCGCTGCTTCGCGGCGGCGGTACCGTCGCCGGCCAGCCCGTGATGGTGGAGCCGTCCGACGCTCCGTCGCTGGGCGACCCCGCATGCGACGCGGCCGCGCAGGGCCCTCGCTTCGAGTATCTGCGCGACGACGCGAAGCCGCCCGAGGTGCTCGACGAGGTGGGCCGCCTGCGCGCGTGCGCCTCGAAGGGTTGGTCGTTCGCCGAGTTGCGGTTGAAGCAGCTCGACGCCGTCTGTCTGCAGCGCTTCAACGGCCGCTGTTTCCAGCTCAAGCGCTGAGCGCGGCTCAAGGTAGAGTGCGCGCGCGCCGCGATGAGCACGACCCTGCCCGTGTCAGACGACCCGTTCGAGGTGCTCGGGGTCGCGACCGACGTCACCGACAAAGACCTGAAGAAGCGCTACTACGCGCTGCTGCGGCAGTACCCGCCCGAGACGCACCCCGACGAGTTCAACCGGGTGCAGCGCGCGTTCGACGAGCTGAAAGACCCGGCTGCCCGAGCCGCGTACCTCGAGAACAAAAAAGAGCCGTACGAGAACGTCGAAGAGCCGTACCGCACGCGCCTGCGCGACGCGCTCGCGCAGCTGCACGCGGGTGAGGTCGAGCTCGCGCGCGCGGCGCTGAAGACGCTCATCGTCGAGAACGGCGACCTCGACGACGCCCGCAACCTGCTGCACCAGATTTTTTTCAACGAAGAGGCCTGGGCCGAGGCCGAGAAGCAGCTCCAGAAGCTGCGCGCGAAGCACCCCGAGAACACCTGGTACCTGTACCGGCACGCGCTCGTGCTCAGCAAGCTCGAGCGTCACGCCGAGGCCGGCGAGGCCAGCGACGCCTGGCTGAAGGTCAGCGCGGGCAGAGACGTGCTCGCGTGGGAGTTCATCGCCGAGTCGCTCGCCGCCCAGAACCGCCACGACGAGGCGTACCGGCGCCTCGAAGAGGGCATCGCGAAGGTGCAGCACCCGGCGCCGCTGATTCTCACGCGCATGCACCTGCGGCTCGAGACGCTCGACAAGAAGGGGCTCGAGCACGACCTCGCGGCGCTGAAGCAGTCGCTGGCCCCGAACGACGACGAGAACCGGCAGGGGGCGGCGCAGCGGCTGCAGAGCCTCGCGGCGCTGTTCTTCTCGCGCGCGCTGCCCGACGAGGCGAACGCGCTGCTCAAGGTGGCGCGTGAGCTCGGCGGCAAAGAGCAGGGCGTTCAGTTTCCCCAGCGGCTCGAGGTCTTCATCGAGGAGCTGCCCGAGGCCTCGCGCCAGTGGCTCGTCGACGAGACGAAAGAGCAGCACATCTTCAAGCAGAACCGGCGCGGCAAGGCGGTCGACGTCTTCATCGCGCTGCTGCTGACCGCGTTGTGGGGCCTCGTCGCGCTGGTGAGCGTGGTGAACGAGAGCGGGTGGCCCGGCGGGCTCGCGATCGCGTACTGGCTGGTGGCGCTCGGGGCGACGGCGCCGATGGTCTGGTCGTGGCGCGAGCTCACCTGGAGCTTCGCGGTGCCCTACCGGCGCATGGTCAGCGTGCACCCGCTGTACATGCTCGAGGTCGGCGTCGAGAAGCTCGTCGCCTGGCCGCTCGTGAACTTCAACGAGCCGCGCATCGTTCATCAGTACACGAACGGCATCTACACGCAGAGCAACGTCACGCTGCAGTTCGGCAAGAAGAAGGTCGCGGTCGGCATCAAGGGCCAGCAGCTCGCCGTCGACTTCGCGCAGGCGCTGCAGAACTTCCGCTACCGCGCGCTGCAGCTCATGCACAGCGGCATGCTCGAGGCCGAGCAGGGGTTCGACTTCATACCGCTCGAGTTCCTGGCGCCGGGGCACCGCTCGAAGGTGAAGGTGCAGAAGCGCGCGGCGCGCGCGAAGCGCTGGGGCTGGAGCGCCGGCGTCGCCGCAGTGCTCGCGGTGGCCGCCGCCGTGGTCGGGGCGAACCGCGAGCGCGAGAAGGTGTGGGCGAACGCGGTGAACACGGGCTCGGCGACCGAGATGGCGAAGGTGCTGCAGCAGCGGCCGCACGACGGCTCGAGCGAGGCGTTCGAGGCCTATCGCCACGCGAAGATGGTCGAAGCGCGGCGCGGCCTCGAGGCGACGCTCGAGAAGACCGACCCGCGGCTGCTCGCGCTGAACGCGCTGCTCGGCGAGATCGAGCGGTCGCCGCACCCGGTGGTGCACCTGCGTACGAGCACGCTGCCCGCCGAAGGTGTGACGGGGCCCCAGGCCACCGCGTTCAGCGACCGCGAGCTGCAGGCGTCGCTGCGCCGCATACCGCTGACGCTCTACAACGGGTTCTCGCAGGCGCTCACCGCCCGCGCGCGCGACGTGCTCGCGGTGTCGCCCAACTCGGTCGAGCGGGGCGTGGCGATCGACGTCGCGCTGACGCCGCGGCTCTTGCCGAGGCAGGTTCGGGTCGGCAAGACGCGGTGGCCGGTGGTGGGGCTGAGCGCGAAGGCGACGCTGAAGGGCCAAGAGCTGGCCGACGTGACGGTCGAGCTCGACGACGGTGACTTCGCGCTGCTGTCGAGCCCGAACGACGCGCGCGCCGTGCTCGACGCCCAGCTGACGCTGCTGCTCGAGAAGGCGGGCGCGGCGCTGGCGAAGGCGTGTGGGCTCGCGGTCGAGCCGTGAGGTGTTCGAGTCGAGTTGATTCGAATGCGGCGCGGCGCGCCGCAGCGGCGCTGAGGCTCGTGGTCGCTGCGCTCCCGTTTCCGCGCCAGTGGCGCGAGGCTCGGGGCGCGATTCACGGTGTCGGAGGCATTGCCGCGGTCGCGGCGGCGCCCTTTTTCGGTCTCGCGCTCCTGCTCGTCAGAAGACGCCGGGCACCACGCGCCATCTGACGCGCGCGGCGTACTCGGGGTAGCCCTTCAGCTCGCCGTGCAGCATGCGGTCTTCTTTCAGCGTGCGGAGCACGAACACCACGAGCAGCGGCACCACGAAGAGCTGCGCCCACCACGAGCCGAGCGCCGGCCCGCTGCCGAGCCCGAGCAGCAGCACGCCGAGGTACATCGGGTGGCGCACGAACTTGTACGGCCCACCCGTGATGACCTCGTGCCCGCGCTCACTCTGAATGCGCACCGCGGTCGAGGCGTACGGGTTCGACAGCAACGTCCACCCCGTCAGCGCGAGCGCCGCCGCGACCAGCACGTCGCCGACGATGCTGAGGGGGAGCGGAACGTGGCTCCAGCCGTAGCGCGCGTCGAGGCCGGCGAGCACCCAGTGCAGCACCATCCCGGGAATCGCGATGCGGCGGCTGTTCTGGTCGCGGTCGCTCGGCGGCTTCAGGCGCTCTTTCAAGAGCTCGGGGCTCTTGTGCAGCAGCAGCGTGAACACCGTGCCCGCCGCGAGCCACAGCGTGAGGCCGTACGCCCAGCCGAGCGGCTGGGTGAGGCTGCCGGCCGCGGGGAAGTAGGCGAGCGCGAACACGGCGAAGAACGGCGACGTCCTCAGGTACATCATTTGGGCTCCATCGCCTGCAGCAGGTCGGTGAACGCGCGATCGAGCCGCTGAAGGAGCTCGGTCGGCACGGGCGCCATCACCTCTTCGAACGTCTTCACCCGCAGGCCCTCGACCTGGCCGAGCAGCCCGCGCGCCCTGGGCGTCAGCTGCACCACCGTGCGGCGCGCGTCTTCGGGGTCGGTGCCTCGCGCGACCAGCTTCTTCTTCTCGAGCGCCGCGACCCCGTGGCTGGTCGCGGCCTGCGAGCGGCCCGTCGCCTCTTGCAGCTCGCCGATGGTGCGCGGCCGCTCGGCGAGCCGAAACAGCGCCATCGCCTGGGGCACCGTCAGGTTCAGCACCGCGAGGGGCCCCAGGCCGCCCGCCATGCCCGCCTGCATGCGCCGGGTGAACCCCATCATCCGGGGCCACAGCTGCTCGATGAGCGCGTCGCGCGATGAATTCATGTGTCGATATATCTACACATGAATGCAATGCAGATTCAACTGGGCCGGTTCGACTTCGGCCTTCGGCCTCCGCTCACCGCGAACGGGGGGGGGCTAGCGATCTGCGCGAAATCTCTCGGCGTACCGCTCGGTCTTGAAGTGGGTGGCCAGCAGGTCGATGAAGACGCGCACCCGGGCCGGCAGCTGCCGCTGGCTCGGGTAGTACACGAACAGCGGGCCGACGTCGGCGTACCAGCCGGGCAGCACACGCACGAGCGAGCCGTCGTCGAGGCCGCGCAGCGCCTGCGAGGTCGGCAGCAACGCCACGCCGAGGCCGAGCCGCACCGCCGCTTCGACCGCGTCGAGCTCGGTGAGCATGATGCGCCGGCTCGGGTCGACGATCGCCTTCGCGCCCGTCGTGCTGCGCAGGGCGTACGTGTCGCGCAGCCGGCTCTTCGGCGACCGGTAGGCGATGAAGTCGCACGCAGCGAGCTCGGCCGGGGTCTTCGGCGCGCCGTGCCTCTTGAGCCACGCCTTCGACGCGACGGCCACCACGTGAATGCGGGCCAGCTCGCGCGCGACGATGCCCGCGCCGAGCTCGACGCCCGTGCCGACGGCGACGTCGAAGCCCTCGGCGATGAGGTCGACCTGCCGGTTCTCGAAGTGCCACTCGGGCGTGACCCGCGGGCATGCCTGCAGGTACGGCTTCAGCACCGGCAGCACGTAGTCGCGCCCGAACACCGGGGCGAGGCTGAGCTTCAGCGTGCCGCTCGGCTCCTGCCGCTCGCTCGAGACGCGCTCGAGCGCCTCTTGCAGCGTCTTCAGGCCGCCCGCGGCGTCGGCGAAGAGCCGCTCGCCGGCCTCGGTGAGCTTCACGCGCCGGGTCGAGCGCTGAAAGAGCCGCACGCCCAGCGAGTCTTCGAGCTTCGCGATGCTCTTGCTGACCGCAGCCGGGGTGCGCGCGAGCTTCCGCGCCGCCGCCGAGAAGCTGCTGAGCTCGGCGCTGCGCACGAAGGCCTCGACGGAAGAGAGTGTCTCCATGGCGGCGCAGCGTCTCAGCTTCAACCGTCGGTTGAAAGTGATTTGACGACGTTGTGACTACTGGGAGCAGCGCCGAAGGCGCATTGTGTCTTCACCAACGCAGCAACAACCCAAGGAGAGCAGTCATGAAGACCGAGACCCCCGACACCATCGTGCTGATTCACGGGCTGTGGATGACGCCGCGCAGCTGGGCCCACTGGGTGAAGCACTACGAGGCGCGCGGCTTCAAGGTGCTCGCGCCGACGTACCCCGGCCTCGAGGGCGAGGTGCAGGCCCTGCGCGCCGACCCGTCGCCCATCGCCGAGCTGTCGGTGCAGAAGGTGGTCGACCACTACGCGGCCATCGTCAGCGCGCTGCCCACGAAGCCGATTCTCATCGGCCACTCGTTCGGCGGCACCGTGGTGCAGCTGCTGCTCGACCGCGGCCTCGGCGCGGCCGGCATCGTCATCGACTCGGCGCCGGTGAAGGGTGTGCTGCGCGTGCCGTTCACGCAGGTGCGGTCGACCTTCCACGTGCTCAAGAACCCCGCGAACCGCAACCGCGCCGTGCCCATCTCGTTCGAGGCGTTCAACTACGCGTTCACGAACACGCTGAGCGAAGACGAAGCCCGGGCCGCGTACGAGCAGTTCGCGATTCCCAGCCCCGGTCGCATTCTGTTCGAGGGCGCCACCATCAACCTCGACCCGAAGAGCGCCGCGAAGGTCGACTTCGAGAAGCCCGACCGCGCGCCGCTGTTCTTCATCGCCGGTGAAAAGGACCACATCATGCCCGCCGCGCTGAACCGCGCGAACGCGCGCAAGTACAAGAGCGGCGTGGTGGCGTTTCGTGAGTTCGAGGGCCGCGATCACTTCATCGTCGGCGAGAAGGGCTGGGAAGAGGTCGCCGACGCCGCGCTCGCGTGGGCGGTGAAGCCCGAAGCGGTCGGGCTCGCGTGAAGCGCGGCCGCCGCAGCGATGGGCCGACGAACACGGCGCTCATCGGTCACCTCGACACGGGCGGTAGCGGCGTCGTCATTCACCGCCGGTGAAACGCAGGTACGACAGGTAGGAGATGAAGGGTCGCAATGCCGGGCGCGCGGTGGTCTACTGCCGCCGTGCGCTCGGCTCCCCTCATCGCACTGCTCGTGTTCTGCGGCTGCACGGCCGACATCTTCACCCCGCCGCCGAAGGTCGAAGAGCCGTTCGACCCGGGCCCGCCGCCGCCCGACCCGTGCCTCGGCACCGAAGACGAGCTGTTGCCTCCGGCGCCGGTGCCGATGCGCCGGCTCAACCGCGCGCACGTCGAAGAGACGGTGCGCAGCGTGCTGGGCGTCACCGTCGCGCTGCCCGTCACCGACGAGCGGCTCTTCACGTACCGCTCGAACGTCTCGGCGTCGGTCGACAGCCAGACGGTGCAGGCGTACTTCGACTGGGCCGAGGCCGTGGTGGCGCAGCTGCCGCTCGCGCAGTGCACGGCGGCGGCGAGCTGCCAGACGTGGCTGTTCGACGAGGTCGCTCCGCTGTTCTTTCGCCGGCCGCTCGAGGGCGAGCAGCGCGCGCGCTACGTCGCCCTGTTCCAGAAGGGCGTGATGCAGGGCGCGACGCCGCGCGAGGGTGCCCAGTGGGTGCTCGAGGCGATGCTGCAGAGCCCGTCGTTTCTCTACCTCGACGAGCCGACGACGGCGGGCGGCTGGCTCGACGGCTACGGGGTCGCCTCGCGCCTGTCGCTGATGATGTGGGGCAAGAACCCCGACGCCGCGCTGCTGGCGAAGGCGGCGGCGGGTGAGCTCGCGACGACCGAGCAGGTGGCGGGCGTCGTGCGCGAGATGCTCAAAGACCCCAAGAGCCGCCAGGGGCTCGACGCGTTCGTGACGCAGTGGCTCGACCTCGAGCGGCTGCACCAGACGAACGCGCGGCCCGACATCGTGGCGCTCGGCCGCGAGCTGGTCGACGCGATGGCGGCCGAGCCGGTCGACCTGTTCCGCCTCGCGGCGATCTCGAACCAGGGCCTCGGCGACCTGTTCAGCACGCGGCGCACGCAGGCGGCGCCGGCGCTGGTGCGCTACTACGGCGCCGAGGCGCTCTCGACCGTCGACGGCGTGACGTCGCTCGACCCGGCGCGCCGCTTCGGCCTGCTCACCTCGGCGGGCGTGATGGCGGCGCTGGCGCACGCCGAAGAGGCGTCGCCGACCCTGCGCGGCTACGCGGTGCTGTCGAACGTGATGTGCAAGCCGCCGCCTCCGCCGCCGGCGGGCGTGAGCGTGACGCTGCCGCCGGCGATGCCGGGAGCGACGACGCGCGAGCGGCTCGAGCTGCACTTCTCAGATGCGACGTGCGCGAGCTGCCACCGCGCGATGGACGGTATGGGCTTCACGTTCGAGCACTACGACGCGCTGGGCAAGTGGCGCGACCTCGAGCACGGCAAGCCCATCGTCGACTCGGCGACGTTCAAGCTGGGCACGACCGAGTACACGGTCGACGGGGCAGGCGAGCTCTCGACGCTGCTCGCGGCGCGCCCCGAGGTGAGCGAGTGCTTCGTTCGCCAGTGGACGCGGTACGCCACGGGCATACCCGAGCAGGCGCCAGTGGCCTGCTACATGAAGCGGCTCGCGCGCGAGGTCTCGACGCCGAGCGGCCTCGAGCACGTCATCGTCGAGCTGGCGTCGAGCGACTACGTGAGAAAGGGCAACGAGCCATGACGCTCACGCGACGTGCGGCGTTGAAGGTCGGTGCGCTGTCGGCGCTGTTCCCGTGGGCGACCGGGCTCGCGGCGCCGACGCCGAAGAAGAAGCTGCTGTTGTACTTCTCGCCGCACGGCACCATCTGGCCGAACTGGCGGCCGACGGGCACCGAGACGAACTTCACGCTGTCGACGATTCTGAACCCGCTCGAGGCGCACAAGAGCCGGCTGAGCATCATCGACGGGCTCTCGCTGCCGTACGGCACGGCCTATTACATTCCCCACACGTACACGATGCCGACGCTGTGGACGGGGTCGGCCATCGACACGGCGGCGAATCAGTTCTGCCGCACCGACCACATGCAGTGCTTCGGCTGGGGCACGGGCGTCTCGATCGACCAGCACATCGCGGCGCAGTTCCCCGCGGGTGAGTCGACGTGGCCGACCATCGAGCTGGGCTTCGCGTGCGGTGGCGACCACCCGGCGACGCGCATGATCTACCGCGCGCCCCGCATGACGAAGGCGCCCATCGACGGCCCCGCGCGCGCGTTCACCACGCTGTTCTCGACGGGCGTCACCGGCTCGCCGGCCGAGGTCGCGAAGCTGAACCGGCGCAAGAGCGTGCTCGACGTCGTCGTCGATGACATCGGGTCGCGCAAGGCGCGGCTGACTCCGGCAGACCGTGCGCGCCTCGACGCCCACGCGACCGCGGTGCGCGAGCTCGAGATGCGGCTCTCGGCCGACGCGCCGATGTGTACGCCCCCCGGCATGCCGACGGGGGTCAACTCGCAGACGGCGATGGACAGGCAGGCCGACCTCGCGGCCGCCGCGCTCGGCTGTGGGCTCACGCGCATCGTGTCGATGCAGATGTTCATCGCCGACAACGACAACTCGCTCTACCCGTGGCTCGGCGTGAACGCGTCGGGCCACCACGCGCTGAGCCACGACTCGTCGGCGGGCTCACAGGCGCAGCTGACCTCGATCTACCAGTGGTACTCGGGCCGCTTCGCGTACCTGCTCGACCGGCTCGCTGCGACGCCCGACCCGGCCGGCGGCAGCGTGCTCGACCACACCCTCGTGCTCTGGGGCAGCGAGCTCGGCATCGGGTGGACGCACGACATCTCGAACGTGCCGTTCGTGTTCGCCGGCGGGCCTGCGGTGATTCAGGGCGGCCGCTACAAGCGCGTGACCGGCACGAACCACCGCGCGCTCGTCACCGCGCTGCACCACATGGGTCACACGACGACCATGACGTACGGCTCGCTCGACCAAGGCAGTGGGCCGCTGTCGGGCGTGCTCGTGTAGTTGTCACGGCGCTTGACTCCCGCTGCCGTGCTGCTCGCGCGCTTGAAACTAGAGCCGCGCGAGGTCGGCGAAGAAAGCTGCAGCACGGGGAGAAGCCGTGAGGAGCCTGTGCGGATCTACTTCTCCGAGCAGCGCAAACGAATGACTCGCCTTCGCGTACTCTCCTTTGGTGCGACTGTGCCGCGTGGCCGCTGCCAAGCCTGAGAAAACGTCTTGTTTCGGCACGAGTTCCACGTCCGCTCGGGCAGGAAGGGCTCCTAAATTGAAGCCCTGACCGAAGTAGGCCGAAAGGCAGTCGCGATCAGCAAGCAGCCACGACTCCATACACTGCACCATCAGATGCGCGTGATCATCGACTTCCCAATTCATGGTGCGCCGAAGGTACTGCACTGGGGTTTCCCCAAGAGGAACTGGGCTTTCACTGTCGATCAACAGAAACGCGATTTCGCTGGGGGAGACTTTCTGCGAGTTTCGATAGTCCTCGTAGGCCGCGTTGCGACCGCCGCACGCGACGATTCGCGGTTTCCGAGAGCCAGGAAGCGCACGCTCGATCAAGCGCGAGAACGCCTCGCGACACTTCGTCTTGAGCGACTTGTTGTTGTCACCGCCACCTTCGACGAAGAGTTTCACGGTCACCAGCGCGTTCCCCCGAGATCACCGCGCGTCCATAGCTGACCGAGCGAGTACTTCTTCATCCACTCCGACAAAGCCGGTTGCTTTAGGCGCTCGATAGTGGTCGACCCGCCGTGGCGTTCACAGACGAGAATCGCCTCGGGCGTGTCCTGCAGCGCGTCAATGAGAGTGTCGCTATGCGTCGTGACCACGAGTTGCCGATCACCGCTCGCGACGCGGAGGAGTTCTGCCAATTTGGGCATGAGGTCGGGGTGAAGACCGATCTCCGGTTCTTCAATACACACCAGGCCGCCAGGTTCGGGGTCCAAGAGGATTGCAAGAAGCGCGATCCATCGGAGCGTGCCATCCGACATTCGGGTTGCAGGAACCACCCACTCATCTTCTTCCAAGACGAGCTGAACGGTTCCGCCATGCACCTTCGCGTCAACGTCGCGCGCTCCTTCGAACGCGTAGGAAAGGTACTTTAGTAGCGATTTCTTTGCCGCGGGCGACTGCTGAATGCGATTGACGATGAGGGCGAGATTGCCGCCGTCATCGGAGAGGACGTCGGACGGAAGGTCCGTAAGTTGCGGTATGCGAATCGGTGCACCGCGTGCCACTGGAAGTGAACGATGCAACCGAGCCGAGCCGATCATCAACCTCAACAATTCATACTGTGGATCGTTGGGATCTCTGAACTGCGAGAGCACCGACTTCGACGGGTCTAGTTTGGAGCGTTCAATTTCAGCTCCACCAAGAAGCCCGCCGCCGCTTCGAAATCGCACGAAGTGTGGCGAGTACTGAAACA
>JAEUJP010000822.1 GCA_016793725.1 Myxococcaceae bacterium
GGGCCCGAAGGGAGCGGCCACGTGTACACCTCGTGGCGCGTGCCCTCGGCGTCGAGCCGCTTCGCGAAGACGATGACGCGCTGGGCTCCGGCGGTGCGAGGCGAGCGTGAGCCCCACGGCAGCGGCACCTGCGTGCGCGCGTCGAGGTCGACGACGACGAGCCTGCGCACCAGGTAGGCGCCGTTGCTCGTGTGCTCGAAGAACGTCGCGCCGGCGGGGAGCGGCGGGTGCTCGTCGCCGCTGCCATCGCTGCCGATCGTCACAGCGGTCGAGAGCACCACCCGGCGGCCGAGATCGAGCGCTTCGCCCGAGTCGACGGGCAGGGGCGGCCCCTTCGGGAAGAGGATCACGCCGCCCAGCGGGCCGCCGAACTCGGTGCACGCGTCGCGCGTGACCAGCACGGCGCCGTGCTTCAGCGTCGTGACGCCCGTCGTGAAGCCGCCGGTGCTCGAGATGGGCTCGAGCTGGCGGCGGCCCACCGGGTCTTCGGGGCTCGCCGGCAACGGCGCGCGCACCCAGCGGAGCGGCCTGCCCGGCGCCGCGACATCGTGGCCGACGAAGCGCAGGTGATCGCCCTCGAAGAAGGGCCCATCGACGAGGCGCAGCGAACGCACTGCGGGGAGCCCTCGCGCGGCTCCGTAGGGGCTGTCATGGAGCCACCCGACGGCGGTGCCGTCGCTCGCGGTCTCGAGGCAGACTCTGCCGGCTGGCGTCGGCTGGCACCGCGCGTCACGCATACCCTCGGGGAGCGGGGCCTGAACGGCGCTCTCGACGCGCCGGCCGTCGATGCACGAGACGAAGCGGGCGGCGCCGTCTT
Organism: Myxococcaceae bacterium; assembly: GCA_016793725.1. Classification (GTDB taxonomy): domain Bacteria; phylum Myxococcota; class Myxococcia; order Myxococcales; family Myxococcaceae; genus Xiheicaenimonas; species Xiheicaenimonas phototrophica. Next base: position 818 of record JAEUJP010000822.1, read on the forward strand.
CGTTCAGCGTGGCCGACGGCTGGCAGCCGCTCGCGGGAGCTGCGCGCTCGAGCGTGACCGAGGCGTAGCGGAGCCAGTCGGGCGAGCCGTCGAGGCGTGCGTGCAGATCGACGTCGCGCTCGGTGCCGCCGTCGAGATCGGGCCGGCGCACGTCGTAGGCGGCGAGCGCCGTGACGCGCGTGCTCGCGAAGCCCTGGGGCACGTACCGGCCGAAGAGGGTCGCAGACTCGGCGGCTTCGGGGGGCTTCGGGGGAGGTGGGCCCTGGCCGTCGGGCGCAGGGTGGCGGAGCTGCGGCTCGGCGGCGGCCTCGAACCAGAGCGCGCCCGGGCCTTCGGCGCAGGCCGGGCGCTCGGGCTGCGTGTGTGAGGGGCTCGGCTGGCCGGGCTCCCAGCGGCGGAAGTGGTGGGTCGCGGCCTCGCCCAGGCAGCCGTGCTCTTCCGTCCACAGGTTTTCGGGGCAGAGGTGCGCGCGCACCGCGACGTGTCGGCAGGTGGGGGCAGCGCCGACGAGCGTGTGGTGCGGCGACCGGGCGACGAGGGGCAGCTCCTGGGCGTTGACCGCCGGGCGGATCAAGACGAGCTCGAAGGTCGGGAGCGAGCCGCTGCGGCGAAAGAGCACCGCGGGCAGCTCCTCGTGGGGGACCTTCACGATCTGGAGCGGCTTCTCGTCGCCGATGAGGTGGCGGTGCGGCGCGGTGCCGCCTTCGGTGAACCAGACGACGCAGCCAGTGCGGCCATCGGGCAGCCGCACGATGCCGACGGGGCCGTAGTCTTCGAAGCGGCTCTCGACGGCCCAGCCGCAGCGCTCCTGCGCGAGGGCGTGCCGGGGGCCGCGGGTGTGGGTCTCGGCGTGCGGGGCCGCGCAAGAGGCCGCGAAGAGCAACGTGAGTGCGAGTCGGTTCAGCCGCATGGCTCAGAGCTTCTACAAGACGCGTGCGAGCCGTGCCGGCATCAGCTAAACCGCCGCGCGCGATGAAGATCCACGAGTATCAGGGTAAAGAAATCTTCCGGAAGTACAACGTCCCCGTGCCGCGCGGCATCGTCGCGCGCAGCATCGACGAGGCCTACGCCGCCGCGAAGCAGCTCGGCACCAAGATCACGGTGGTGAAGGCGCAGATCCACGCCGGTGGGCGCGGCAAGGGCGGCGGCGTGAAGATCGCCAAGAGCCCCGAAGAGGCGAAAGAGCTCGCGGGCAAGATCCTCGGCATGATGCTGAAGACGCCGCAGACGGGCCCCGAGGGCCAGCGCGTGCGCGTGCTCTACATCGAAGAGGGCCTCGACATCGGCAAAGAGATGTACCTCGGCCTCACGCTCGACCGTGCGACGTCGCGGGTGACGTTCATGGCGTCGACCGAAGGCGGCATGGACATCGAAGAGGTCGCCCACCACACGCCCGAGAAGATCTTGCGCGAAGCGGTCGACCCGGCCGTCGGCTTCCAGGCGTTTCAGGGCCGCAAGCTCGCCTACGGCCTCGGCCTCACCGGCGACACGGTGAACAAGTTCGTCGCGTTCTGCCGGGCGCTGTACCAGGCGTACGTCGAGACCGACGCGTCGCTCGCCGAGATCAACCCGCTCGTCATCTTGAAAGACGGCGGCGTCGTCGCGCTCGATTCGAAGATGAACTTCGACGACAACGCGATCTTCCGCCACCCCGACATCGCCGCGATGCGCGACAAAGACGAAGAAGACCCGCGCGAAGCGCAGGCCCACGAGCACGACCTCGCGTACATCTCGCTCGACGGCAACATCGGGTGCATGGTGAACGGGGCCGGCCTGGCGATGTCGACGATGGACACGATCAAGCTCGTCGGCGGCAAGCCGGCCAACTTCCTCGACGTCGGCGGTGGCGCTTCTCGCGAGAAGGTGACGGCGGCGTTCAAGCTGATTCTCGCCGACCCTGCGGTGAAGGCGGTGCTGGTGAACATCTTCGGCGGCATCATGAAGTGCGACGTGATCGCCGAGGGCATCGTGGCTGCGGCGAAAGAGGTGCAGCTGAAGATGCCGCTCGTGGTTCGCCTCGAGGGCACGAACGTCGAGAAGGGCAAAGAGATCTTGAAGAACTCGGGTCTCAAGATCACGCCCGCCGACAACCTGCGTCAGGCGGCTGAAAAAGCGGTCGCAGCGATCTCGTGAGGCGACTGGTGGCGATGATCGTCGTGTACGCGTCGAGCTGCAGCGCGCCTCCGCCGCAGGCGGCCGGCGAGGCCTCGATCACGTACAAGCTCAAGTTCGTGGCGGGCCCGGCAGACAACACGCGGGTCATCTTTCCCCTGCCGGTCGGGCCCGAGCGTGACGCGATCATGGCGGGCATCATGACCAGCGACGGCGGCTCGATGGCGTGGGTCGAACAGGGCGATGCGGGGCCCGGCGCGACGGGCCTCGGGGCGGCGCTCGACGGGCGCGGCGAGGCGTCGGCGACGTACTTCGTGAAGGCGCTGAGCGTCGGCGGCGGCAGCGGGCTGCCCGACGTCAACCTCTCGATGCGGCGGCCCGACGGTGGGCCGGGCGAGCTGTACCTGCGGGTGAACAAGAGCGGCGCTTCGATCGTGACGGTCGAGTACGAGCTCACGGCGAGCCGCGACTGCGGCGCCGGCTGTGGCGGCACCAAGAGCTGGAAATTTTCGGGCGACATCGGCACGGCGCTGCAGCCGGTCGACATGACCTACGTGGAGGAAAAGCGATGAGCATCATGGTTGATGGGAACACGAAGGTTCTCGTGCAGGGCATCACCGGCTCGGCCGGTTCGTTTCACGCGAAGCAGATGCTCGAGTACGGCACGCAGGTCGTCGGCGGCGTCACGCCGGGCAAGGGCGGCCAGAAGTTCGAGGGCAAGGTGCCCATCTTCGACACCGTCGAGCAGGCCGTGAAGGCGACGGGGGCGAACGCGAGCGTGGTCTTCGTGCCGCCGCCGTTCGCGGCCGACTCGCTGATGGAAGCGGCCGACGCGAAGCTGCCGCTCGTCATCTGCATCACCGAGGGCATTCCGGTCGCCGACATGGTGAAGGCGAAGCGCTACATTCAGTCGACGTCGACCCGGCTGCTCGGCCCGAACTGCCCCGGCGTCATCACGCCGGGCGGCAAGTGCAAGATCGGCATCATGCCGGGCCACATTCACAAGCCGGGTCGCATCGGCGTGGTGTCGCGCTCGGGCACGCTCACGTACGAGGCGGTGTTTCAGCTCACGAACCTGGGCCTCGGCCAGTCGACGGCGGTCGGCATCGGCGGCGACCCGGTGAACGGTACGAACTTCATCGACGTGCTGAAGCTGTTCAACGCCGACCCCGAGACCGACGCGGTCATCATGATCGGCGAGATCGGCGGCAGCGCCGAAGAAGAGGCGGCCGCGTACATCGCGAAGGAGTTCACGAAGCCGGTGGCGGGGTTCATCGCCGGGCAGTCGGCGCCTCCGGGCAAGCGCATGGGTCACGCCGGCGCGATCATCTCGGGCGGCAAGGGCGCCGCGAGCGACAAGATCAAGGCGATGGAGGCGGCCGGCATCGTGATGTCGGCGTCGCCGGCCGAGCTGGGCACGACGCTGCAAGAGGCCGTCAAACGCGGCCCGCCGAAGCGGAAGTAGAAGCAGGCGGGGCAGGGGCGGGCTTGGGTGCCGGTGCTGCCGGCGCCTGCCGCGAACGACCGGGGGCCGTGAGGGTCGGCGAGGCGGCCTCGGTCTGCTCCAGCGGCGAGATCTCGGAGCGCGCCAGCATCATCAAGAGCAAGGTCGTCGTCATGCCCGCCGAGATACCGGCGAGGGCAGGCGCCACTCTTGGACAGGTGGCTCATTCGTGCGGATTGTCTTTCAGGTAGGGTGTTGGCCGCATGCCGGTTCGTGGCGTCGCCGCCGGGAAGACGGTTCGCAGCGCCCGACCCGCCGATGCGGCTGGGGCGAAGACCGCGCCGGCGAAGAAGAAGGCGGCCGAGTCGAGCTTCAAGGCGGGCGCGACGCTCAACCGCGCGCAGAACCCGCTGCGCCCCGACGCCAAGGCGCGCATTCGCGACATCACGTTCGCGAACCCCACGGCCTCGAACGCCGAGCTCGCGAAGCTGTTCGCTGCCGACGCGACCCTGAAAGGCCTGCGCGGGTGGTCGGAAGACGAGGTTCGTCACCTGCGCGACGAGTCGCACGTCGTGCCGAGCGCGCGGGCCGCGGGCGTCGCCCTGGGCGGGCACCTCACCAAGGCCGCGAAAGACGTCGGCCCCAAGACCGACCTGGGCGGCTTCATCGCTCAGATGGCGAAGCGGTACCCCGGCGTCACGCGCGAGCAGGTGCTCAAGCTCACGCGCACCGACCGCGCGCTCGCGAAGGCGATGCAGCCCTTGTGGGTGCGCGAGCGCACCGCCGAGCTGCCGAAGGTCGCGTGGCGGCTCGATCAGTCGAAGGTGCGAGAGCTCGGCCTCGGCCGC
>JAEUJP010000853.1 GCA_016793725.1 Myxococcaceae bacterium
TCGACCAGCATGCCGAGCAGCTGCGAGCCCTCGTCTTGCAGCTCGAAGTACCCGTCGCGAAACGTCTGCAGCGTGAACGCGTTGATGCGCTCGTCGAGGTACAGCCCGAGTGGCGACAGCGGAGTCGTGCGCGTCGTCACCTTCTCGCCAGCGAGCCTGTCTTGCAGCGCGGCGCGGTCGCCCTTGAGCGCGTTCGTGCGCGCCGTCAGCGGGGCGCGAACGTTCATCGCCTCGGCGGCGACCTCGGCCTCGTCGCCGAGCTCGGCGCGGAAGCGGGCGGCGAGCCAGTCGGGCAGAGAGGCACCGACCGCGAACCGCTCGGCGTCGGGCAGCTCGGCCAGCGCCACGCGGCCCTGGTCGAGCCGGGCGAGCAGGGGGCGATCTTCGGCCGGCAGCGGCGAGACGTCGGGCTCTTCGCCCATGAAGCTGCGCACCGCGGTGAGGCGCAGCAGATCTTTGCGCGTGGCGGGCAGCGACTCGAACGACCTCGACGCGCGCGACAGCAGAAAGTCGACCAGGCGCTCGCGGCGCAACAGGCCGTAGACGCGCTCGGCCACGGCGCGGCGCTCGTTCGAGTACAACATTCGCTTGTGGCGCAGCGTGAACTCGAGCGCGCGGTCGGCGAGGCGGCCCTCGTGCTTCACGGCGCCGTACGCCTCGAGGCACGCCTGGGTGACGAGATCTTCGCGAACGGGCCGCTCGCGGCGTTGCCCCGAGACGGGGCTGAAGCTCGAGCGGGTGCGCTTCTTGGGGCGGGGTTGGGGCTTCACGCGTTCTCCGGCTTCTTGAAGATGGCGCGAACGCCGAGGCCCAAGGCGATCGCGGCGCCGAGGCCGAGAATCACGAACCACGGCCAACGCGCGAGGGGAGCTGCCTGCACCCACACCTTGGTGTGCAGCCGCTTGTAGCGGGTCGTCGTGAACCCGAAGTCGAGCGTGCAGTCTTCGCCGTCGGCGACCGGCACGAACTTCGCGCCCCATGCCTTCTCGCCTCTGGCGCGGCGCACGGTCTGTGTCTCAGACCAGGCCTCGCAGCGCATGGTCATGGTCACGGGCCCGTCGAAGTCGTCGCCTTGAAACGTGCCGACCAGCACCGAGAGCTCGACGGGGCGACCCGACATCGGTTCGAGCGGCCGCACCGCGCCGCGCAGGCGGTCGTCGTTGTCGGTCCACTCCAGGTCGAGAGAGTCGGGGCCGCGCACGACGCGCACGAGATCGATCTTCTCGTGATCGGCGAGGGGCGAGCCCAGCGCTTGCGCCAGGAACAGGGTGACGACCGAGGCCAGCATTCGCGTACCTCACACTACACGCGTGGGGGGCCTATGCCAGCGGCGAACACAGACTGTCGCTTCGGGGTGGTGTGACCTAGAGTCTTGAAGGTTCCGGGGATTTTCCCTCAAGCACCCTCAATGGCAGCCGGTCAGGCAGTCGGCAACTACCAGCTGATCAAGAAGCTCGCGACCGGCGGGATGGCCGAGGTCTGGCTTGCGAACCAGATCGGCATCGAAGGCTTCAACCGGCACATCGTGGTGAAGCGCATTCTGCCTCACCTCAGCGAAGACCCCGAGTTCGTGCAGATGTTCCTCAACGAGGCGAAGATCGCCTCGCGCTTCAACCACCCGAACATCGCGCAGATCTACGACCTCGGTCAGGGCGACGGTCAGTACTTCATCGCGATGGAGTTCATTCACGGCGAAGATCTCGGCCGGCTGATGCGCAAGGCCTGGAGCACCGGCCAGTGGATCGCGCGGCCCCTCGCCATTCGCATCATCGCCGAGGCGTGCAAGGGCCTGTACTACGCGCACACGCGCAACGACGAGCGCGGGCAGCCGCTGCGCGTCGTGCACCGCGACATCTCGCCGCAGAACATTCTCATCAGCTTCGACGGCTCGGTGAAGCTGGTCGACTTCGGCATCGCGAAGGCCGCCGACCAGGCCTCGATGACCAAGTCGGGCGCCATCAAGGGCAAGTTCGCGTACATGGCCCCCGAGCAGGCGGGCGGCAAGCCGCTCGACGCCCGCACCGACCTCTTCGCGCTCGGCCTCGTGCTGTACGAGCTGCTCACCGGCGTTCGGCCGCTGAAGCGCGACAGCGAGCTCGCGACGCTGCAGGCGGCGCTCGAGTGCGCGATCGACCCGCCCTCGGTGGTCGCCGAGGTGCCGGCCGAGCTCGACGACGTGGTGATGCGAGCGCTCGCGAAGGCGCCCGACGACCGTTACCGCGACGCCTCGATGTTCCAGATGGCGCTCGAAGAGTTCCTCATCAGCCAGCGCCTCGTCGCGACGAGCGTTCAGATCTCGGAGCTGATGGAGACGCTCTTCGCCGAGCGGCGCGCCGAAGAGCAGCGCCTCGGCTCACCGAACCCGAGCGTTCAGGGCGAATCTCAGCAGGGCCTGCCGGCCATGCCCGAGATGCCGGCGAAGCCGAAGAAGCAGTCGCGTCTTCAGCCGCCGCCGCGCGAAGAATCTGAGCCCGAGTTCACCGGCACGAACCCCGCGAAGCCGGGCGAGGCCGGGGGCCGAAACGGCGACCCCGAGCCGATGCCCGAGTGGGAGGCTCCTCCGGCGCAGGCGCCGGTCGGGCCGAGCCGCAAGTACTCGAACCCGAACCAGACGTCGCACCAGCGCGCGTACCCGTCGGGCAGCAGCGGCGGGGGCAGCCCCGACGTCACGCGGCAGAAGCCGGCGACGCGCGAGTTCGAAGGCTACGAAGAGCCACAAGAGCAGTCGTCGAGCGGCCGCAAGTCGCGCGCGGGGCTGAAGCGCCCGCCGACGCAGAACGGCACGAACGGGCACGCGCGGGTGGTGCAAGACGACGATGACCCCGAGCCGCCGACCGAGATGCCGGCGCCGCGGCGCACGAGCTCGAGCGCGGGCAAGCTGCCGCGCCGCACCGCGACGGGTGAGATGCCCGAGGCGCCGCCGCGGCGCTCGCGCGACGGGCTCGACCCGGTCGAAGAGAGCGCGTCGAAGAAGAAGAAGAAGGCGACGCCGGCGCCCGCGAAAGCGAAGCAAGACTCGGCCGAGCTCGATCGCGCGTCGAACGATCTCGAGTCGCTGAAGCGCAAGCAGGCGCAGCGGCGGGGCGGGGTGATCGTGCTGCTCTTGATCGTCTCGATCGGTGCGCTGGTCGCGATCTTCAAGATCAACGGCGGTGGCGCCAACAACATCACGCCGAACTGCGTGCCAATTCGGCTGACCGTCGACAGCAACCCCCCGACCCGCGTGATCGTGAAGCGCGGGGGCTCGCTGTCTCAGCAGCCGCTCGATCTCGGCCTCACGCCCGTCGAGAACGTGAAGGGCGCGTGCGTCACCGACGCGATTCTGCTGATGAGCGAGCAGCTCTGCATCTCGTACGAAGAGTCGATTCAGTTCGGGCAGCCCGACGAGCTGCGGAAGATCGAGAAGACCTTTCAAGAGACCGACGTCGAGATCTCGACCAAGCCCGCCATCAAGGGCCTCGGCGTGTTCTGCAACGGCCACAAGATCGGCAACACCGGCATGCTCATCAAGATGTACGAGGGGCCGCACCACATCGAGCTGCGCGACGAGAAGCTGCACTTCGCCGTGCCGTACGACGTGAACCTGATCGCGAAGCAGGGGAAGTACGTCAACAAGCCCCCCGCCATCGAGCTCGGCGACGCGCTGCGCAAGTAGCGCTACGGCGTCACCAGGTCTCGCGTCGCTTCGCTCACCTTCGCACAGCCCGACAGCGCCATCGCCGCGTCGAGCTCGTTCGCGATGAGGTCGAGCACCCGGCCCGCCCCCGCCTCGCCGCTGACCGCCAGGCCCCAGATGAGCGGGCGGCCCAGGCCCACCGCCGTCGCGCCGCACGCCAGCGCCGTCAGCACGTCGGTGCCCCTTCGCACGCCTCCGTCGACGAGCAGGGGTATGCGCCCCTGCACCGCGTTCGCGATCTCGTCGAGCGCGTCGAGCGACGCGATCGCCCCGTCGAGCTGCCGCCCGCCGTGGTTGCTCACCTCGACCGCCGCCGCTCCGTGATCGATCGCCGCTTTCGCATCGTCGGCCCGCAAGATGCCCTTCACGATCACCGGCTTGCCCAGCTTCGCCAGCCACTCGAGATCGGCCCACGTCAGCGCCGCCACGAACGGCACGTTCGGCGCCTCTTCGGGCTTCACGCCCGCCGCCGCCGCGATGTTCGGCAGCGTCACGCC
>JAEUJP010000007.1 GCA_016793725.1 Myxococcaceae bacterium
CGGCCCCGTCGCCGGCCCCGGCTGTTCAAGAACGAGCAGCCCCGCGAACCACCGTCACATCGCCCCTTCCATCTCTTCTTTCAGCCGCAGCGGTAAGACCTCGATCTTCATCAGGTACTGCAGCCGAGCATCCGACGTGTACTCGATGAGGTGGTCTCCGATGCCGGACAAATCGACCGAGCGGCTCACGGTGCCGCGCTGCTCCGACTCGCCCACGAACACCTTGCCTTCGACCTGCACCCGCGTTCGCGCCCGGCAGCGGTCTTCGAAGAAGTTGATGGTGGTCTCGCTGCCGGCGCCCGCCACGTTCTCGAGCAAGAACGACACGGTCACCTGCGACGGCTCGGCGAGTTGCACCGCGACCTTGCCGGTGGTGGGGAACTTGCCCTCGATGTAGCTCGAGTCGCCGAGCAGGCACCCGGCGATGGTGTCGCAGATGGGCCACTCGGTGTCGCACTTGTCGGCGACCCGGCCGAACACGAACTGACTCCGCTCGTCCATACAGCTCGAGAACGCGATTGCGAACGCGACGAGCACGCTGGCTTGGAGTAAAAATGGGCGCTGAGCCGCTGCTGCAGCACCCACCAAAGGGACCCTCGACATGCGCATCGCTGACCTCTCGCTGCTGGCCATCTTCGGCATTGTAGCTTGTGGTGAGAAGCCGCCGCCCGACGGCGCGTTCATTCTCACCGACAAGCAGTCATTCGGCTTCGGCACCGAGTTCAACCGCCCGGGCGTCATCGTCGGCGCCTCGCTCCCGAACTCGCTCATCGTCAAGAACGAAGGCCTCACCGACCTGAGCATCGACGACTTCGTGCTCACCGGCGACGACGCGTTCTTCATGCGCGTAGAGGGCCAAGAATGCCGCGAGGTGCCGCCGCGCGGCAACGACTGCGACCCGCTCTCGAGCATCTTGCCGGTCAAGGTGAAGGGCAAACAAGAGACCTTCGTGCAGCTCATCTTCACGCCGCGCGACGTGCGCGTGTACGGCGGCACGCTCACCATCAAGTCGAACGCCGAAAACGTGAAGAACCTCGAGATCAAGCTGTGCGGCGTCGGCGTGCGCACCATCGATGACGCCGGCACGCTCGACCGCCCCGACGGCGGCTGCACCCGCTGACCCACGCAGCCTCGCCGTTCACCCGACCCGGCCGCTCTCGCCACCGCGCGGGGCGGCCCGTGCTTCACGGCTACCCGATTCGGGCTTCGCTGCTCATCAGGCTGGCGAACGGTACTGCTGTTCGGCAGCCACATTCGCTGCCGCTGCGCCCTCACGGCAGCCCGCACGCGTAGGTGCCGAGCCCGCCGTCGCCCTGCCTCAAGCCGCACGGCGCCGGCATGCCACCGTCACCGGGGTAGATGCCCGTCCACCCGCTCGTGCTGTTGTTGAGCTGGTAGCGCAGCGGCGCGTAGTCGTTGCGGTCGACCAGGCTCATCGTCATCGTCACGCGCGGAAACGCCCCCTGAAAGCACAGGCACTGGTTCGGCCGCGCCGTCACGCGCACGAAGCTGCCCATGTCGGTGCGCTCCCAGCCGAAGACGCGGTCGGTCAGCACGTCGCTGTACCAGGGCGAGAAGTTGCTGCTCACGTAGCCCGTGCTCACGTTTCGCGACGCCCCGCCGTCGGCTGCCCCGAAGCCGAGCCCGATGAGCAGCTCGCCCGGCAGCGTGCCGCCGTCGACCTTGAAGATGTCCCACGACAGGCCCCACGTCTCGTCCATCGTCGCGGGCAGATCGACCAGAAACGGGTCGGTGTCGGTCGGCACCGCGTCGTAGTCGTTCGGCGAGCGCACGCCGCGGCACGTGTCGGGCCGCTCGGCGCACAGCCCGAGGTCGTACTCGAGCGTGCGGCCGTAGCCGTGCGTCAGCACCCCGCTCAGCTGCCCGTTCGCCGAGCCCGCCACCGGCCCGCCCGCGAAGCGCGCCTCGTCGGGGTCGTCGTCAGACCGCACGAACAACGTCCACTCCACGTCGTCGGCCCAGTTGTTACCTTCGTCGCCGACCACGATGTAGAAGCGCTGGTTGCCGCCGTGCGGCGCCACCGGTATCGACGCCTGCATGTTGCGCAGGTTCGCGAAGTTCGTCACCTCGGTCTGGTTGCGCTCGGCCCACAGGCACTGCCCGAAGCCCGCGTCGGTGCTGCTGTCGCAGACCTGCGCCACCAGCCCCTGCAGAATCGTGTCGTTGTTCACGTAGCCCTTCGGGCACGCCACCGGGTCGGCCTTGCAGCGCGCCGGGCCCGTCATCGCCCCCATCGCCTGCACCGGCGACAAGATGCGCAGCTGCCGGTCTTTGGGCCCCGACAGCGGCGCGAAGCGACCCGCGGTCGACGATGCGGTCAGCCGCGCGTACAGCGTCGTGTAGCCGGCCGCCGGAGGCAGATCGACCACCACGTACGCCGGGTCGGGCACGTACGAGATGCGGCCCCGCACCGTCAGCGAGTTGCCCACGCCCAACACCGTCGCCTTCGCGTCGCCCTCGGCGAGCGAGTCGTCGGGCTCGGCGACGTCTTCGTCGCGCATCACCCGCACCGTCACGTCGTACCGCTGGCGCAGATCGCCCGCCACGACCGTCATGTCGTTCGGGTTCGCCTTGTAGCCCTGCACCACCAGCGTGTACCGGCCCGGCACCCGCACCAGCTTCGCGGTCGCGAGGTCGGCGCGCAGAAACGCGTTCGGCGTCACCTGCTCGGCGATCGGCACGCCGTTCGGGTCGTACAGCGTGAACGACAGGCGGTACGGCGGCGGCGGCGTGAGCTCCATCGGCGTCGTCACGTGCACGTACAGAATGTTGCGCGGCCCCGGCATGTTCGCCGGCACGTCGATGCTGAAGCGGTCGACGTCGTTGTCGGTCGCGAGGTAGCCGCTCTGCGTGCCGGTGAGCTCCATGCCCGAGGCGGGAATCGGAATCGGAGTGCCGCCGGCATCGGGCGAGTCGTTCGGCTCGTTCACGTCGGGGTTCTCTTGCGTGCACACCGAGATGAAATACGGGCTGCGCACGTCGAACACCGCCGGCACCCGCCCGCCCTTGTCGGCGACCAGGAACAGCAGCTTCGAGTTGGGCTCGGTGTACGGAAGAATGATGTCGATCGGCCTCGGCGCACCCGCCCCGTGATCATCGATCTCGCGCGCGATCGACATCGTGCCGCCTTCACGCAGCACCGTCACCGACAGCGCCACCGGCGTCGACGGAGCGATGTAGCCCGCGCTCACCCGCAAGAGCGTGCGCGCGTTCACCGTCCCGTCGAACGACGCCGAATACCAGTCTTGATCTGGCGCGTCGTTGTTCGGCGGGTGAATGTACTCGACCCGCCCACCATCGACGCCGCACGCCAGCGGCAGCACGCAGTTCGCCGTGTCTGACAGCGCCTCTTCGGGCGTGTTGCAGTGGTCGGGCGTGATGGCGCCGCCGTCGAACTCACCGCAGTT
>JAEUJP010000025.1 GCA_016793725.1 Myxococcaceae bacterium
GGGGGGGGGGGCGTGGGGCTGCGGGGGGGGGGGCCCCCCGCGGGGGGGGGGGGCCGGCGTGGGCCAACCGGGTGGCGGGTCCCCCCGGGGGGGGTGGGGGGGGCCGCGACGGGCGACGTGGTGGTGGTGACGACACCGCACGTGCAGGTGACGCTGAACGACGCGCGCGCGCTGCTCGACGTGTCGAGCGGAGCGACGGTGCTCTCGGTGGAGTCGGGCGAGGCCGTGTATCGCTCGCCGGGCGGAGGGGGAAAGCTGGGCGCGGGCGCGCACGTGACCATCGAGGCGCCGAAGCCGGTGGCTGTTGCGGCGCCAGCGGCTGATTCGGTTGCTCCGACGCCGAAGCCCTCGCCGAGCAGCCTCGCGGCCGAGACGGCGCTGTACCACCGGGCGCAGAAAGCGCGGGCAGGTGGGGCACACGACGAAGCGGTGAAGGTGCTGCGCGAGTACCAGGCGCTGTACCCGGCCGGCCTGTTCGCCCCCGAGGTGTCGTTGGCGTTGATGGGCTCGCTGCAGGCGCGGGGCGAGCTATCGGAAGCAGCGGCCGAGGCGGGGCACTTTCTGGAGCGGTTTCCAGACGAGCCGCAGGCGGCGCGCGTGAAGGTGTGGCGCAAAGAACTGGAGGGCAGCCGATGAAGCGATGGAGCGTGTCGTTGTGTGTGGTGGGTCTGGCAGGGTGTCAGGTGCGTCAGCACGACCTGGGGCCTCAGCCGCAGGTCAGCCGGCTGCCGCAGTGTGTGGGCGACGTGAGCACGGAGCCGGTCGTCGAGCCGGTGGTGGCTCCGCCGGCCATCAGCGGCGGCACGCTCGCGGTGATGGGCGACGGCACGATGGTGGTGGCCGACCCCGACCGCGACCAGCTCTACGTGGTCGGCACGGACGACGAGGTGGCGACGGTGCCGCTCGAGGCGGGCGCCGAGCCGGGCCGCGTCATCGAAGGGCCGGCCGCTCGTGCGCTCGTGGTGCTGCGCCGCCGGCCGCAGGTGGTCGAGCTCGACGTCGGAGCCGCGACCATCGTCGCGCGCCACTCGGTGTGCGCGGTGCCGCGTGGCATCGCGTGGGCCCCTGCGCCGCGCGCGACGCTCTATGTCGCGTGCGCCGGCGGCGAGCTCGCGCGCCTCGTGTGGAATGGGTCGGTCTTCACGCCGGGCAACACGACGATGGTGGTGCCCGACCTGCGCGACGTCGTGGTGACTCCGAACGGCGTGCTGGTGTCGACGTTCCGCTCGGCCGAGCTGTACACGGTGTCCGAGAGCGGCGCGGTGGTGCGGCACGCGGTGACGGGCGTCGGCAGCGAAGCGCCACACGTCGCGTGGCGCATGGCGGCGGGGCCGGGCGGCAAGGTCGCCATCTCTCACCAGACGGCGACGAGCGAGTCGCTGGGGCTCGCAGCGTGCGTCGACACGGCCGAAGAGGCCGAAGCGCTGGGGGCCGATGCGGGCTTCGGCTACGGCGGCAGCGGCGGCGCCATCATCCCCTCGGTCACGACGGTCGACGTCTCGGGCGGGCACCCCGAGCCAGTGGGCACGTGGCAGCTCTTCGGCGCCGGCGCACTGCCGGTCGACACCGCGTACTCGGCGTCGGGCATGCGGCTCGCGGTCGTGTTGGCGGGCTCGCAGGTGGTGCACGTTCAGGAGCCCGTGCAGGGCGGGGTTCGAACGACACCGCTCGTCATGAAGGCGCCGACGGCGGTCGGGTTTCGAGGCGAAGCGGTGGTGGTGTTCAACCGGGAGCCCGCGCAGCTGGTGATTGAGCCCGGCACGTCGAGCGCGCGCACCATCTCTCTGAGCACGTTGTCGCGGCGGTCGACGTCGCACGAGCTGTTTCACCAGGCGACGGGCAGCGCGCTGGCGTGCGCTTCGTGCCACCCCGAGGCGGGCGACGATGGCTTCACGTGGACGATTGGGGGCGAGCTGTTCCGCACGCCGACGCTGCGCGGAGGGCTCGGCGGCACCGAGCCGTTTCACTGGAAGGGCGACCAGGCCGACGTGACGGCGCTGATGGGCGACGTGTTTCGCAAGCGCATGCTGGGGCCGAAGCTGTCGCAGCCGCAGGCCGAGGCGCTGCTCGGGTGGCTCGATGCGCAGCCCCGGCTGCCCGCGCCCACGCTCGACTCGGCCTCGGTCGCGCGCGGCCGTGACCTGTTCGAGTCGACGCAGGTGGGTTGTGCGGCGTGCCATGTCGGCGCTCACGGCACGAACAACGCTTCCGCCGACGTTGGTACGGGCGGCGCGTTTCAGGTGCCGCGGCTCGATGAGCTGGCGTACCGGGCTCCGTACCTTCACGACGGCAGCGCTGCTTCGATTGAGCAGCGGCTCGAGGTGGGCGGTGATGGTGTTCATGGGCGGACGGTTCAGCTGACCGTGGGTGAGCGCGCCGACCTTGCTGCGTACTTGCGGTCGCGGTGATGGACACTCGGCCGCGGACGACGACGGGTACGACGACGACGTGAGTGTGACGTGAACGTCGACGATGACGAGCACGTCGACGATGACGAGCACGTCAACGGGAGCGCGAAACGGGTGCGGGTGCGGGTGCGGGTGCGTTGACGAGGACGTTTTCGTTCCTCGTTTGACGTGTGACGTATTCGTTTAGCGAAATGGTGCACACATGCGGCTGAGCATCTGGGTGGATCTGAGCAGGAGCCCGCGTCCTTCGAGGTACTCGTCGCGAGTGATGAGGCCGCGAAGGTGAAGCAGGTGAATCTGTGCGGCCGACTCCATCGCGCTGCCGCGCGCAATCTCGTAGATGCGGCGCTTGTCGGCACGTGAGGTCTTGCCGGCTGCCTCTGCGATGTTGGCGAGAATACTGTCGGACGAGCTCCGCAGCTGTTCGCTCAGGTCCCGCGGGATCTTTCGCGACAGCCACCTGGTCACGAGCTGCCCGAAGGCGTCGCTCACCCAGAAGACATCGAGCTTCTCGAAATCAAACAACGCACCACTGAGCTGTTCGCGCAGACCCGTACTCGAGCTCGTGCCCGCACTCGTCCCCGCACCCGCACCCGCACCCGCACCCGTCCCGGTCGTCGTGGACGTGTTCGTGGACGTGTTCGTGGACGTGTTCGTGGACGTGTTCGTCGTCGTCCCCGTCGCATCGTCCGTCCCCGAAAGCTGATCGTTCATGATCAGCACACTACCTGCCGGGTCTGACACTCATCGCGCATCCGCCCAGCGCGACAGCTCGAGAAGCAGGCGCTCTCCAGCCGGCCCCGCCTTCTCGAGCGCACCCCGCGCCGACGCCAAGAGCTCGTCCGCACGCTCGCGGTCCTTCCCGCTCTCCCACAGCGCGCGCGCCAGCAGAAAACGCACCTTGGCCGCAGCAGCGGGCCCGGTCGGCGAGCCCTCACGAAGCGCCAGCGCCCGTTCGGCGAGCGGCACCGCCTCGGCCGGCCGCTGCTGCGCCAACGCGACCATCGCGAGCCCCTCGAGCGGGTCGGCGCACAGCACGTGCGCAGCGCCCCGCACCCGCTCGCTCATCGCCAGCGCGGCGGCGTAGGCAGTGCGCGCCTCGTCGAGCCGGCCCAGCGCGACCAGCACGGCGCCGCGCGCGTGCAGGTTCGTCACCGTGCGCAGGTGGTCGCCCTTCAGAATGCGACCCAAAATCGTCAGCGACTCGTCGAGCACGGCGAGCGCGTCGTCGAGCCGCCCGGCCTGCAGGTACAGCTCCGAGAGGTTGATCAACGACGTCGTCACCGCGAAGTCGGGGCTCTCGACCGCGGCGCGCCGAATCGCGAGCGCCCGCTCCTGCAGCGCGATGGCCTCCTTCAGGTCGCCCAGGTCGTTCACCACCGCCGACAGCCGGCCCAGCGTCTCTGCGTTCTGCACGCTGTCGGGCGCGTACACCGCCGCCTTGATGTGCAGCGCCCGCTCGAGCTGCTCTCGCGCGGCCGTGGTGTTCGCCACCCAGCTGTTCGCCCAGCCGAGATCATCGAGCGCGTTCGCCACCTCGGGGTGGTTCGGCCCCCACGCGCGCTCTGCGTTCGCGAGCGCCTTCGTGAACGACTCGACCGCCGCCGGGTATTCGCTCTGCCCGAGCTGAAACCGCCCCACCGCGTCGAAGTAGTACGACGCAATCTCGGGGTCGTCGCCGAGCCGCGTCAGCGCGCCGAGCGCGAGGTCTGCCTTCTCGCGCGCCCGCGCCGGCTGGTCGAGCCGCCGCCCGTACAGGTCGACCAACAACGACCACGCCTTCGCGGCCACCTCGAACGAGCCCGCCGCCAGCCCCTTCGCCGCCGCCGCGTTCAGCGCGCGCTCTGCTTCGTCGAACCGCGTGCGCGTGTGCTCGACCATGCCGAGCACCAGCAGCGCCTCGGCCTGCGCCCGGTGCGACGCGAGCCGGTCGTCACGCACCTCGCTCGCGAGCCGCTCTGCGCGCTCGGCCTGGCCCAGCCGCCCGAGCGCGCGCGCCTCCGACAGCTTCGCCTCGACGTCGGCGCGCTCCTGCTCGGCCTCGGCATACTCGGCCGAAGCGTTGCTGCACGTCGAGACGGGGCGCAGCCCCGAGACGGCAATCGCCGCGCCCTTCGAGAGTGAGGCGTCAGCCCCCGCGAGCACCCGCGTCAACGCGCGCAGGTCGCCGAGGCGCCGCTCGAGACACGCCGTCTGCAGCACGTACTTCGCCGTCGGAATCTCGCCCCGCGACCGGTGCGCCTCGCACACGAGCTGCGATGCTTCGACCCACCCTTCCGCGTACGTGTCGAGCCGCGCGAGCACCGACGTCGCGCCGAGCGCCTTGCCGACCCGGGCCCGCGTCGCCTCGTCCCACGCTCCTTCGAGTCGCGGCGCCGCCGACGCGCAGTGCCGGCTCGCCACCTCACGCGACACGAGGCCGCCCGCCGCGAGCGCGGTCGAGAGCGCGAGCGCTCCAACCACCAGCCTCCGCCGCCGCCGAAGCCGCGGCTCGTTCGAGAGCGCCTCGAGCAGCACCTCCATCGAGGGGAAGCGCGCGTCGCGGTCGACCGACGTGCCGCGCCGCAGCGCCGCGTACACCCGCTCGGGTATCTGACGCGGTCGCTGCGCCGGCAGCCCCGCCTCGATGGCCACCCGAATCGACTCGAGGCTGTCGGCGACGAACGGCCGCCTGCCGACCAGCCCCTCGTAGAGCGACACGCAGAACGAATATTGGTCTGCGCGCGCATCGACCTGCTCGCCGTCGAGCTGCTCGGGCGGCATGTACGCCGGCGTGCCGATGACGCTGCCCACCACGGTGAGGTCGGTCGCGACGAGCCGGCCCGACGGCCTCTCGCCCGACGGCGCGACCCGCGCGAGCCCGAAGTCGAGCACGCGCACCCGCCCGTCGTGACCCACCAGCACGTTCGCCGGCTTGAAGTCGCGGTGAATCAGCCCCGCCCGGTGCGCCGCCGCGAGGCCTCTGCCCGCCTGCTCGTACGCGTCGAGAATCTGCGCTTCGGTGCGGCCCGGCTCGCGGCACCACTCGCGCAGCGTGAGGCCGTCGATCAGCTCCATCGCGACGTAGACCTGCCCGTCGTACACCCCCACGTCGTGCACCGCCGCCACGTTCGGGTGGGCGACCTGCGCCATCGCGCGCGCCTCGCGCTCGAGCCGCTCGCGCCCGTTCGAGCCCGAGTCGCTGCTGCCCACGTCGACGCGCAGCAGCTTCAGCGCCACCTTGCGGTCGAGCTTCGGGTCGAACGCCGAGAACACCTCGCCCATCGCGCCCGCGCCCAGCCGCTCGATGATGAGGTACCGCCCGAAGCGCGAGTCGGGCCCGAGGGCCTCGGCCGGCGCCTCACCCGTCGTCGTGCGCGGCGCGTTCGTGCGGGTCTCGCCGAGCTGCAGCGCAGAGAGCCGCTGCGTGCAGTCGGGACAAGAAGCGACGTGGTCGGAGCAGCCCTCGCCGCTCGCGAGCAGCCCGAGCTGTTGGTCGTCGAGACACGCCACGGAAGGGCCGAGTATGCCCGACGTGGCCTCGGCACGACGGCGGCCCTTTCAGCGCAGAGAGCCGCTGCGTGCAGTCGGGGCGACGGCGATGACGAGCCCGGCTGCGCTTTTCGTGCAACTGGCTCGTCGACGCTGTGTCTGTGTGCGAGACGCCGCGGTGAAGGCGTGTTTGCCCTACACGGCGTTGCTCAGCGCACCAACGCCCCAGACCCGAAAGAGGCCCCAGAATGAGTCGATCGAAGTCGAAGGCATCAGCGCTGCTCCCCATCGAGGTTGCAGGGCGCCTCCCTTCGCAGCTGCACACGTCGTTCGCGTCGGCGTTACCGTCGTACGAAGGAGCCAGCGTCTACGCGCTGCCGTATCGGGAAGTGACCGCTCGACGTCCGGTTCACTTCGACCCGCGCGCCGCTTGGGACATCATGAGCACCTACGGCGAGAACCTGCCGCAGACGAAGACCTTCGTGCCGCTCGGGGTGGTGGGCAAGAGCGCCGACGAGTGCTTCGCAGTCGACCCGTCGAACCCCGAGCTCCCCGTCTTCTTCTTCGAGCACGAGGCTGGCTTTCACGCGTTCGCGCCCTCGCTCGCCGTATTCTTGAAGCGGCTTCTCAAGAAGGGCGAGAAGTCGCCCTTCGACAAGCTCGAGAAGGCCATCGAGAAGGCCGAGGCGCTCGACGAGAAGGGGAAGCACAAAGAGCTCGTCACGCTCCTCGAACCCATCGTCGATGCAATTCCGCAGTTGAAGTACGGCGATGGGGGAGCAGATGACCTCGCTCGGGCCCTCAACTTCCTCGGCTGCGCGTATCGGGAGCTGAAGCGCGAGGACGACGCCATCGCCGTCTTTCACCGGGCGCAGGCGCTCGCCGACGACACCGCAACCTTGAACCTCACCTCCCTGTACGAGGACAAGAAGGACTTCTCGAAGGCCATCGCGCTCAGCGCCAACCTGCGCGCTCGCGCCTATGGAGGTGGCGACCATTACGAGTGGTTCTGGTCCCGGAACTACCTGGGCCGGTGTTCCCTTCGAGTCGGCGACATCGTGCGCGCGACCCGCGCCTACCATGAGATTCATTCGGTGCTGAGCAGGTCGCACCCTGTCTTCATGGCCGAAGCGAAATCAGGGTTGGAGACGGTCATGAAAGAGGGCGGGCGCCCTGCTGACCACGCCCGCAGCATCTTGACGTGGTTCACGGCGTCGCCGAGCCCCGCAAACTCCACAGCCACGCGCGCCTGGTGGTCTGCGCTCCCAAAGCCACTGCGTGATTCACTCGCGAAACAAGCGCGGCTCGACCCCAACCCAACCGACGAGGCGCTGGAGTCACTCGTTCGCAGAGAGCGCCTCGATCTCGACGATGCCAAAGTGGGCGATCTCTCGTTCCTCTCGGCGTTTCTCCGCCTCGATCACCTCCGCGCCAGCCAGCATCGACTCACCGACCTCTCGAGCCTCCCCGAAATGCCGAAGCTCGAGCGCCTGAACGTGTCGAAGGGTGGGCTCGAGTCGCTGAAGGGCATCGAGCGGGCGCCCAACCTCGAGGTCCTCAAGGTCGACGAAAACGTGCTGACCTCCATCGAGGAGCTCGCGAGGGTTCCCCGGCTGCGCGAGCTGGACCTCGACGAGAACGAGAAGCTCGGCAGCCTCGCCCCGCTCGCCAATCACGCAGAGCTGAAGGAGCTCGGCCTTCGGAAAACGGCGGTCACCGACCTCACGCCACTCGAAGGCTGCCGTGCGCTCGAGAAGGTGGAGTTCTCTGTGTCGAAGATCGTCAGGGGCCTCGATGCGCTGCGACCCCTCGAGCGGCTGAGGGTGCTCGACGGCGTCAGCTGGAAGGTGCCAGACCGAGAGGTGCGCGCGTTTCTGGAGGCGAAACCCCACGTCGAGATCGGCATCGACGGCTACCGGCGTTGGCCCCCGAAGACGACCGACCACGATCGCGCCTGGTGGAAGGCGCTCGGCACGAACCCCCAGCTGCGCGAGGCGATTCGAAAAGACCGCGCCGACCGCGACGAGCCCATCGACGAACAGCTCGGCAAGCTCCGCGCCGAGGACTTCTTCTCGCTCTCCGACTCGAACATCGAGTCCATCGCCGAGCTCGCGACTTTTCCCAACACGCGCTTCGTGGCGCTGGAGCGAAACCCGGTGGCTGACCTGTCTCCACTCGGGGCGCTGCCGCGTCTCGAGACGATTCGAGCGCCTGGGTCGAAGGTCACCAGCATCGCCGGGCTGCGGAGCTCGAAGCGACTCGACGAGCTCGATCTCGAAGGCGCGCCGCTCGAGTCGCTCGACGGCGCCGAGGGCCTCGTGTCGGTCGAGCTCCTTGACATCACAGACTCCAGCGTGAGCTCACTCGAGCCCCTCAAGGCGACGAGCGCGCTGCGCAGACTGACCTTCAGCGGAGCGCCCGTCAAAAGCCTCTCGCCGCTCTCGAGCCACTCGCGGCTCGTGCACCTCGACTGCAGCGCTTCGAAGGTGACCGACCTCTCGCCCCTCGCTGCGAACACCCAGCTCGCTCGAATCGAGTGTTGGGGAAACCCCGGCCTGACGGGTTTGATGAACCTCGTCGGTCTAGAGCGACTCAACGCTGTCTTCAGCCGAGGGTCGCTCCCGGCAGCCGAAGTCGAGGCCTTTCGGAAGGCTCGACCCGATGTCGACGTCGACTGAGGCCGCCAGCGGCGACCTGCTCGACCTCGCTCTCGGCGTGGACACGGTGGACCCGAGGTGACAGGGTCCGCCGCGCGTTCACGAGATGAAGCTGCTGTCGCTCGAGTGTGTGCGGTTTCGCAACCTGGCCCGGGTGCAGCTCGAGCCCTCGCCCCGCGCCACCGTCGCCGTCGGCCACAACGGCGCCGGCAAGACCAACCTGCTCGAGGCGCTCTACTACCTCGCCACGCTGAAGCCGCTGCGCGCGACGAAGCTCGCCGAGCTCGTCACCCACCAGCAGGAGTCGGGCTCGGTCGCCGGCCGCTTCCTGCTCGCCGGCGCCGAGCGCGAGCTGAAGGTCGAGATTTCGAACGGCACGCGCGGCGCGTACGCCGACGGCAAGCGCACCGCGAAGTTCGAAGACTACTTCGGCGGCGTGTCGGTGGTCGCGTTCACGCCCGACGACCTCGTGGTGGTGAAGGGCTCGCCCGAGGGCCGCCGCAACTTCTTGGACCGCGCCGTCTTCAACCGCTACCCCGCGTACCTCGCCGAGTCGCGCGCGTACACCAAGGCGCTGAAGAGCCGAAACCGGCTGCTGAAAGAGCAGGCGAGCGTCGGCCACCTCGAGGCGTGGAACGAGACGCTCGCGAGGGCGGGCGCGCGGCTCTACGTGCGGCGGCGCGCGCTCATGACCGAGCTCGGCGCCCGCGCGTCGTCGGCGTTCGGGCGCATCGGCCGCACCGAGGGCTCGGCGTCGTACCGCTACGAGCCGTCGCGGCTCGAGGCGCTCGACTTCGCCGCCGCCACCGAAGAGCAGCTCGCCGGCGCGCTGCAGACCGCGCTCGAGCAGCGCGTGCACCGCGACCTCGAGCGCGGCTTCACCTCGGCCGGGCCGCACGCCGACGACCTCGAGCTCACGCTCGGCGGTGAGAGCGCCCGGGCGTTCGCGAGCCAGGGCCAGTCGCGCGCGCTCGTGCTCGCGTGGAAGGTGGCCGAAATCGAGAACCTGCGCGACGCGAGCGGCGTGCTGCCGCTCTTGCTGCTCGACGACGTCTCGAGCGAGCTCGACCCCGACCGCAACACGTTCTTGATGACGTACCTGCACGACAGCGGCGCGCAGACGCTGCTCACGACGACCGACCCGTCGCTCGTACGCAGGGCCGCCGGCGAGGGCACCGTCTGGCTTCACGTCGAGGGCGGCACCGTCACGAAGATGCCGCCGCCTTAGGGAAGCGGCTCTCGCTCTCTCAGCATTCGGGAAACCCGCCACGTGTCGTGTTTTCGACTCGGGCGCGCGCGGTACCTGCGGGTGAATGGAACTCGAGACCGTCTACCGCCAGCACCGCTCCACCGTGACCAAGACGCTGCTCCGCTTCGGAGTGCCCCCGCGCGACGTCGACGACATCGCCCACGAGGTGTTCGTCGTCGTGCGCCGCAACCTGCCCGGCCTGCGCTGTGAGAGTCACCTGCGCACGTGGGTCATCGGCATCTGCCGCAAGGCGGCCGCCGACTACCGCCGCTCGGCGCGCGTGCGGCGCGAGCTGCTCGGTGAGGCCTCGTGTGACCGCGTCGCCGACGACGGGCCGTTCGACGCCCTCGCCGCCCGGGAGGAACAGCGCGCCGTGCGTGACGCCGTCGCGCGGCTGCCGCCCGAGCAGCGCCACGTGCTGCTGCGCTTCGCGCTCGACGAGCTCACCATGCAAGAGACCGCCGAGCTCGCCCGAGTGCCGGTGCAGACCGCCTACGCCCGCCTCTATGCCGGCCAGCGCGTGCTGCGTGACGCGCTCAGCCCTTCTCGAACAGCGCATGCTCTGGCGTGACCCAGCGGTGCACCAGCGAGCCGTCGAGCGGCCCCGCGAGCCGCTTGAGCGCCGCCAGGTCGTGCACCGTGTACCGGCCCGCGTCTTTCGACACGAGCTTGAGCTTCTGCCACTGCGCGAGAATGCGGTTCACCGAGCGCTCGGCGATGCCGGTCGCCGCCGCGAGGTCAGACTGCGAGCGCTGCAGCGAGATGCGCGTGCCCTTCGGCGTCGGCTCGCCGAACACGTCGGCGTACGCCGAGAAGAGCGTCGCGAGCACCACGTCGTTCTCGAACAGGCGCGCCGGCTCGTACCGCGCGGCCCCGCAGAAGCACTGCGCGACGTCGGCCGCCGACTCGGTCAGCGCGCTCGGCGACTTGCCGACCACCGCGATGAACGCGTCGGCCTCGAGCACGTACATCACCGCGTCGCCCGCGATGCGAATCGTCTCGAGGTAGTCGGGCTCGCCCGCCAGCAGCTCGACCGAGCCCGCGATGGTGAGCGGCGTCACCACCTTCAGCACCGCCGACTGGCCGCTCTCGCTGCCCTGCACCACCTCGTGCGCGCCCTCGAAGAGCAGGTACGCACGGTCGGCCGGCTGGCCGCGCTCGAAGACGATTTCGCGGTCGCGCAAGACGCGTGGTTTGCCGAGCTCGCCCGAGACCGCCAGCCTGCGCCAGGTCTCCATGCGTCAGCCGAACGCCAGCACGCTCTCGCGCATCGACTGCAGCTCGACGGGGTCGTCGGGCAGCGTGTAGCTCACCGTCACGTCCCACGGGCGCAGCGGGTTCTCGCGGTGCACGCCCCGGTACACCGCGCCCTCGGGCAAGAGCTTCACCGCCTGCCCCAGCGGGCCCGGCACGAGCGGAGCGACCGCGAGCCGCCCGTCGTGCGTGCGGCCCACCAGCACCCGCTGCCCGGTGTCGTCGAGCGCGGCGCACGCCTCGAGCTTCGCGAAGCCCCGAGGCACCTGGTAGCCCGCGAACGCGCGCGCGTACTGCGCTCCGGGGAAAATTTCGTTGAACGCGACCGCGGGCGGTGACTTGCGCACCTCGAGCACGACCTCCTGGTCGGGCCGCGCCAGCAGCACCTCGCCGCCGCTCAGCTTCTTCTTGAGCGTGTGCAGCTCGGCGCTGCCCGGGAAGCTGAAGACGAGCGAATCGCCCGCATCCCACACGGCGCTGCGCTTCTGCTTGCCGCTGTAGTCGACCACCGTCGGCCGCGCCGTGCTCACCGCGCCGAGGCTCAGCGCGGCTCTCTCGGCCGTCAGCTCGAGCGCGCCGCCTTCGAGCTTCGCGCCCAGCACGCTGACCTGGCCACCTCGGTTCAGCTCGAGCAGCCAGCCGCTCGCCTGGCCGTCGTCGACCGGCACCACCCGCTGCGGCACCACGTCGAGCGCGACCGCCTGCGAAGCCGAGGCGCCCAGCGGCCCGTGCCGTGAGGTGTCGACCTGGCGAACGCTGCCGTCGTCGTCTTGAAAGAAGTAGAGCCCCGGAACGAAGCCGGTGTCGCACGGCGCCGGGCACACCGGGCGGCTCGAGCTCGAGAGAAAGCTCATCCACTCCGAGTGTGCGGCCCCCGCGCCGGCCTGGTCGGGCCGCGGCGCGCCCTTCACCACGTCTCGCGTCAGCTTCTCGACGGTGTCGCCGCCGTTCTGTTCCCAGAACTTCAGCGCGGTGTCGTGCAGCTTCGCGTCGACCTCGACGAGCTGCTTGTCGGCGGTCTTCGGGCGGGTCGCAGCGGTGACGACGCCGGCGAAGAGCAGCGCCTGTGTGATGCCGATCTGCTCTGCGCTGAGCAGCTCGTGCCCGTCGCCCTTGAAGTTCAGCGGCCGGCCGCGGTTCAGCCAGTCGAGCGGAGCCGGGCGCGTCGCTTCAATCTGGTCGCGGTCGGCTTCGATCGCCGCCGACGAGCCCTGCGCCACGATGCCCGACCAGCCCTCGAGCACCGTCGCGTCGATCGACCGCTTGCCCGTCGCGCCCAGCACCAGCTGCGTGTTCGGCAGGGCGGAGCGCAGGTCATTCGACGCCTCGAACCCCGCCGCCCTCGCCAGCTCGAGCTTCTTCGGGTCGAGGTCGTGCACCGTCACCCCGAACCCCGCGCGCTTCAGGTGCCCCGCGACGTTGAGCCCGATGACGCCCGCGCTCACGATGGCCACCTGCTTCACGCGGTCGAGCGCGCCGCGCTGCTTCAGGTCTTGCAGCAGGCTCTTCGTGATGGACCAGCCGACGAGGTTGCCCTCGCGCGCCTTGCCCGGGCTGCTCGCCACCGCCACCGCGTCGTACTTCAGCGGGTTCAGCGACAGCTCGGTGAGGCCGCGCGTCGTCTGCTCGACGGTCGCGGTGAGCGAAGGGGGAAACATGCGCTGCAGCGCCGCCGCGTCGACGCCCGAGCCGGCGAGGCTCTTGTGGCCCGCGATGGTGGTCGCGAGCATGCCGCCGTCGTCGAGCACCACGTAGCCGTTCGGCGGCCGCGCGTGCAGCGTCACGTGCCCGAGAAACTGCTGCAGCTCGCCCATGCGGTGCTCTTCGAACGCCCGCGTCGCGCCGCCCGAGTCTTTCGCCTCCATCACGGTGACGCCCTGCGCGCGCAGGTACGCCGCGACGAGCGGGTTCGTCGCGTACGGCGTGCCGAGCAGAAACACCTCTTCGGCCTTCATGCCCTTCTCGAGGCACGCGTCGACCAGGCACACGGTGGTGGGGAAGAGGTGCTGCACCGCGACGAGGCCGTGCCCCTTCAGCGCGTCTTCGGGCACCTGCCGCGCGGTGCGCTCGAGCGCAGGCACCTTCGCCGGCAAGAGCCCGTTGCCGCGCACCAGCACGTCGATGAGCGGCCGCGCCTCGTTCGCGGGCAGCGTGCGCGAGAGCTCTTCGACGAGCTCGGCGGCGGCTCTGTAGTTCGGCCGCTCGGGGCGCTTCATCGTCGCGGCCCCGGCGAGCGCGTCGGCGAGCGGTGCCACGTCGGCCCCGAGCGCGGCGCCGACCTTGTCCCACGCGATGGTCTTCGGGTTGAGCGGGTCTCGGGCCTGACACAACACCTTCACCAGCGCGGCGCGCAGCGAGAGCGGCGAGTCGGCGCGCGCGCCGGCCTTCTGCAGCAGCTCGCCGAGCGCCGTCGCCGGCGGCCCGAGCGACTTCGCGGCGGCTGCGAGCACCGGCGCCGAGCCGTACGTCACGACGTCGACGAGGTTCGAGAGCGTGACGGCCTTCACCGCGCTCAGGTCGACGGCCGAGACCGCAGCGGTGGCGGTGACGGGCTTCGCGGGCCATGCGGCGGCGAACGCGTCGACGGTGGCGGCGGCGCGCGGGGCGAGCGCGGCCTGCAGCGCCGCCCGGTTCGGGTACGCGACGAGGTTCACGAAGCTCGCGAGCGCCTTTTCGGCCTCTGGTTTCGAAGCGCGCTGGCCCGAGCCCAGCGCCGCGCGCAGGTCGGGCACGAGCTTCGCGCCCTGCTCGCCAATCTGCCGCAGCACGTCGAACGGCACGATGCGCTCGGCGTCGAACTTCACCGAGTGCGAGAGCGTGGTGGCGAGCAGGAAGAGCGCCTCTTCGGGCGTCGGAGGCATGGGCACCGCGGTGTTGCTGCGCAGCGTCTTCGAGAGCGGGCCGCTCGGGTCTTTCGTGAGGGCGTCGACGAGCCTGGCGCCGAGGGCCTTCTGCGGCAGCAGCAGCGCGAGCAGCTCGTGGGTGGGCACGCCGGCCTGGGCGCCCCACGCGTCGCGCTCGGGCGCCTCGATGACCGGGCCGCCGTTCAGGCCCGCGCGCAGCAGCCGCGCTTCGAAGTCTTGGGAGCGCTGCAGCCAGTCGGCGGGAACTGTGTTGGCCGTGACCGTGGGCACGAGCCCGTCAATATCTCACATCGGGGAACTTGCGCACGGGGAGCCCGGTTTGCCGCCTGACGACGTGAACGGTTGACGGGTGACGTGAACGTGTGACGTGCGACGTGAACGTGTGACGTGCGACGTGAACGTGTGACGTGCGACGTGCGACGTGCGACGTGAACGTCCACGATGACGAGCACGTCAACGGGAGCGCGAACGGGAGCGGGAGCGGGTGCGGGTGCGTTGACGAGAACGAGAACGTGCCCGGCGACGTTCAACGGGAGACGACTGGCTTGTGCTCCGTGCGGCGATCATCGGTCACGCTGAGATCATCTGTCCGTGACGCCCATCAGTCGTAGTCGCAGTCGGTTGCGTCGGCGTTCTCGTCAACGCACCCGCACCCGCACCCGCACCCGTTCGCGCTCCCGAACCCGTCGACGTTCTCGTCATCGTCGTCGTGGACGTACCCGTTGACGTGGACGTACCCGTTGACGTGGACGTACCCGTCACACGATCTTGTAAGGCGCAAGCTCCTCGACCGACTCCAGCAGAATCGGCGCCGAGTGCAGGTACGCGGTCGTCGCGCGCTTCTGGTCGATGTCGGCATACACGCGAGCAACCTGGGCCCCGGTGTAGCCGAGCACCTTGCCGACCTCGTCGGTCGACACGCCGTGGTTCTTCGCCCACAGAATCAAATCGAGCTTCGAGTAGTGCACCGAGAAGTAGAAGTCCTCCTGCGACTGCGGCAGGGAATACGTGTCGGTCGTCGGCTCGCGGTTCAAGATTTCGGGAATCACGCCGAGGTGCCGCGCGAGCGCGTACGTCTGCGTCTTGTACAGCCCGGCGATCGGCTTCACGTCGGCCGCGCCGTCACCCAGCTTCACGAAGAAGCCCTGGTCGTACTCGAGCCGGTTCGGCGTGCCCGAGGTCGCAAACACCAGCCGGTCTGCGTGGTAGTACTCCATCATCTTGCGCGTGCGCTGCTTGAAGTTCGTCGCCGCGACAATCTGCAGGTACGCCTTCGGCGTCAGCCGCACGTGCTCTTCTCTTCCCGCCGGCGTGCGAATCACGACCTGAAAGAAGTTGATTGCCTCGCTGCCCAGCCGGTCGCCGTGCATCACCATCTTCCACGGCATGCCCGGCGTGAACTCGGCGTATACGCTCTTCACCGCCTCGTTGCGCGCCCGGTAGCACCCCGCCGCCTCGAGCATCGGAGCGATGTCGACCACCTCGTGCTCGATGCCCAGCTTCGCGCACAGCGCCTTGCCGTACTGCGTGCTGATGGGGTCCGAGTCGCGCTCGGGCAACAAGAGCCCGAACACCCGCTTCGGGCCCAGGGCCCGCACCGCCAGCGCCGCGACACACGCCGAGTCGATGCCGCCCGACACCGCGACCACGAGCCCGCGCCGCTTCAGCTTCTTCAACACCGCCTCTTCGAGCTTCGACGACAGCCGCGCAGCGGTGGTCTCCAAATCAATCTTCAACACGTCTTTGTCGAACACGGTCATGGTCATTTCACCTTGAGGAGATGACGGGCCAGCTTGCCCGTCGAGGTACGCGGCAGAGCAGCGACGTGCTCGACCCGCTTCGGAACCAGCGCAGCAGCGAGCTGCGACCGGCAGTGCTTCAAGAGCTCGGTGGCCTCGACGTCGCCGACCACCCACGCGACCGCGTGCTCGGCGCCCGTCTCGTCGCGCTCGCCCGTCACCGCCGCTTCGCGCACCTGAGGGTGCGTCGCGATGACCGCCTCGAGCTCGGCCGGCGACACCCGCTGCCCGCCCAGCTTCAACATCTCGCGCGTGCGCCCCGTCACGAAGAAGAAGCCGTCGGCGTCGACGCGCGCGAGGTCGCCCGTCCACAGCCAGCCGTCGCGCACCACCTCGGCCGTCGCCTCGGGCGCATCGAGGTAGCCCTTCATCACGTTCGCCCCGCGCGCCACCAGGTTGCCCACCGCGCCCGCCGGCACGTCACGGCCGTCGTCGTCGACCAGCTTCAACGTCACCCCGGGTATCGCGCGGCCGATGCTGCCCTCTTTGCCTGAGTGCTCGGGCAAAAGCACCGCGAGCCGCGCCGTCGCCTCGGTCTGCCCGTACAT
>JAEUJP010000040.1 GCA_016793725.1 Myxococcaceae bacterium
CGTCGACCTCTACCCGAAGAGCGAAGACGCGCCGAAGACGCAGTTCAAGGCCGCGCTCATCTACGAGAAGCAGGGCGACTACCCGAAGATGATCGGCGCGCTGAACGAGTTCATCACGCGCTACCAGAAAGACCCGAAGCAGAGCGACTACACCATCGACGCGAAGAAGCGCATCGGCGACGCCCTGCGCAAGCAGAACAAAGAGGCCGACGCCCGCAAGGCCTATGCGGCGGCCGCCGACGAGTACGACAAGCGCAAGCTCGACTTCGACAAGTACCCCATCGCGGCCAACGCTGCGGCCGAAGCCCGCTTCCTGCTCGCCGAGGCGCAGTTCGCCGAGTTCGACAAGATCAAGATCAGCGGCAGCGGCAAGGCGCTGGCGAACTCGTTCAAGGTGAAGACCGAGGCCGTGAAGAAGGTGCAGAACGTCTACAACGAGGTCTACAAGTACAAGCGCCTCGAGTGGACTCTGGCGTCGCTGTTCCGCAACGGCTACGTGCTCGAGCGGTTCGCGCAGACGCTGATCGAGACGCCGGTGCCCCCCGAGGTGAAGCGCCTCGGCGACGAAGCGATCGTTGCGTACCAAGACGGCCTCGCCCAGCAGACCGTGAAGCTCGAAGACGCCGCGGTCGAGAAGTACGAGGCGACACTCAAAGAGGCGAAGAAGAACTTCATCTCGAACGAGTGGACGAAGAAGACCCTCGAGTCGCTGAACCGCTTCCGCCCGAAAGAGTACCCGGTGCTGAAAGAGCCCAAGGGCGTGCTGTCGACCGAAGGTGCGTACGTCGACGGCGTGATCTTGACCCCCGAGGGCAACCCGAAGCCGGGTGACGAAGCCCAGAAGCTCAAAGGGGACGACAAGTGAGAGCGCTGTTCGTCGTCTGCACGCTCGTGTTCGGCCTGTGCGACTGCGAGACGACGGGCTCGAACACGAAGAGCGACGACAAGGTCACGTCGACCGACGGCACTCAAGCCGGCGACACACCCGAGGTGCCGTACCAGGCGAAGCCGCGCCCTTCCGACAAGGTCGCTGGCGACAGCTCGCAGCCCGCTGGTGCGGCGCAGCCGGCCGATCAGGCAGCGGCGACCCCGGCGCAGGGGGGCAGCGCAGGCAAAATTCAGGAGCAGGAAGAGCCTCCGCCACCGCCGAAACACGTCTTCGACGCGACGACGAACAGCAGCTTTCGCGCGGGCGTCGACGCAGTGGCGCAGGGCGACCTGGCGGGGGCCGAGGCGCAGTTCAAGGCGGCCTACGATCGCGACCCGAAGGCGGCGTACGCGCTGACGAACCTGGGCATGCTGGCCGAACGGCGCGGCGACACGTCGGGCGCCGAGAAGTACTACCGCAAGGCGGGTGAGGTCGACCCTGGCCAAGACGCCGCGTGGGACGCGCTCGCCCGCCTGCAGTGCCGGCAGAAGAAGTGCAGCGCGATCGAAGCCGAGCTGCGGCTCGCCATCTCGCAGAACCCGGCAGCGCTCGGGCTGCGCACCGCGCTCGTCTACGCGCTGATGCAGCAGGGCAAGCTCGAGACGGCGGCGAACGAAGCGAAGAAGGTGCTGAAGGCCGACGAGCGCAACGTGCGCGCGATGCAGCTGCTCGCGCAGGTGTACCTGAAAGAGGGGAAGATCGAGCTCGCGAAGATGGTGCTCGAGAACGCGCGTGAGATCGACCGCAACGACGCAGCGACCCACAACGCGCTCGGCCTGGTGCTGCTGCAGCTCAAGCAGAAGAACCTGGCGATCGACTCGTTCAAGACGGCCGCATCGCTGCGCCCCGACTTCGCCGAAGCCCGCAACAACTTCGGCAGCATGCTGAATGAGACCCAAGACTTCGACGGCGCGGTGCGCGAGCTCGAGGCCGCGGTGGCGGCGGCACCCGACATGGTGCCGGCGCACCTGAACCTCGCGAACGCGTACCGCGGCAAACAAGACACCGCCAGGGCGCTGGCCGAGTACAACAAGGTCGTGCAGCTGAGGCCCGACCTCACCGACACGTATTACAACCTCGCGGTGCTGCACCTCGACAGCGACGTGCCGGGCCTCGAGACGACCGACCGGTTCAAGAAGTCGATCGACTACTTCAACCAGTACCGGGCGAAGGGCGGCAAAGACGAGCGCGTCGACCAGTACATCAAAGACGCGAACAAGGGCATCGAGAAGGAAGAGCGCCGCAAAGAGCGCGAGAAGAAAGACGCCCTGCGAAAGGTTCAGCGCGAAGCCGAAGAGAAGAAGAAGGCCGAAGAAGAGGCCAGGCAGAAGGCGAAAGACGAGGCCGAAGCGAAGGCCCGCGCCGAGGCCGAGGCGAAGAAGAAGGCCGAAGAAGAGGCGAAAGAAGAAGAGCGCAAGGCGTCGATGAAGGCGTCGGAGCTGAAGAAGCAACAAGAGGCCGACGAGAAGAAGCGCGCCGCAGAAGAGGCGAAGGCGAAGAAGCAGGCCGAGGCCGATGCGAAGAAGGCGGCCGCCGACGCCGCGAAGGCGAAGAAGCAGGCCGAGGCCGACGCGAAGAAGGCCGAAGCGGCCGAGAAGAAGCGGCTGGCGGAAGAGGCGAAGGCGCAGAAGGCGGCGGAAGCCGAAGCAAAGAAGCGCGCCGAAGCCGAAGCGAAGCAGCGGGCGAAAGAAGAGGCCGAGGCGGCGAAGCGCAAGCCGTCGGCGGGTACGAAGCTGTCGGACAAAGACGACGACACGCCGGCGAAGCCGAGCAAGCTCGGGGAGGACGAAAAATGAAGCGTGTGTTCCTCCTTCTGGTGTTGGCGCTCGCGCTGCCCACGTTCGCGCAGGCGAAGAAGAAGAAGGTGATTCGGCTCGACGCGCTGACGGTCGAGGGGCGCATTCAGAAGCCGCAGGCCTTCTACATTCTGCAGCGCAGCCAGCTGAACTTCGACGAGCTGAACCGGGCGGAGTCGTTCATTCCCAAGGTCGAAAAGAGCGTCGAAAAGGACGCGTTCTGATCTGGCGTTGCTGCCTCGAAGACCCTAAGTTACGCGGGCTTGAAGAAGTCCGGAACCTGACTGGGCAACTCGAGGTCTAAAGCGACACCGTTTCCAGACGGCACAAATCATGGCGCAAGCAGCCTCAGCCAAAATTCTCAGAGTGGCGCTGATTCAGGGCGCCAAGATCACCGAAGACCGCACGCTCAAGCGGCGCGCGAACGTCACGGTCGGGCAAGACCCCAAGAACACCTTCGTCGTGCCGGTCTCGAACCTGCCGGCGGCCTTCACGCTCTTCGAGTTCTTGAACGGCGTGTACTCGCTCGTCTTCACCGAGCAGATGGACGGCAAGGTGAAGGTCGGCGACTCCGACCTTTCGTTCGCGGCGCTGCGCGAGCAGAACCTCGCGAAGAAGCGCGGCAACGTCTACGTGTTGCCGCTCAACGACAGCACGAAGGGCCGCGTCGCCGTCGGCGAGGTCTCGCTGCTGTTCCAGTTCGTCACGCCGCCGCCCGAGCCCCCGCGCCCCGAGCTGCCCCCGACCGTGAAGGGCAGCGTGCTCGCGGGTGTCGACCAGTTCGTCTTCCTCATTCTCGCGGTGTCGATCTTCGTGCACTTCTCGGGAGCGTCGTTCATCGCCTGCCAGCCGATGCCCGAAGAGCGCGAGCTGTCGCTCGACGAGCTGCCTGACCGGTTCGCGAAGGTGATGATGCCGGTGAAGGTCGAGAAGCCGCCTCCGCCGAAAGAAGAGACGGCGAAAGCCGACGAGAAAAAAGACGAGAAGAAGACCGAAGAGAAGAAGGCCGAGAAGAAGCCGGCCGACGAGGCGACGAAGAAGGCCGCGATGCAGAAGGCCGTGGCGTCGAAGGGTCTGCTCAAGATCCTCGGCTCCTCGGGTTCGAAGGGCTCGGCGTTCGACGACGTGCTCGGCAACTCGACGGGTGGCGCCGACATCGCGAACGCGCTCAGCGGCGCGGGCGGAGTCGGGGTGGCGAGCGCGGGTGACGTGGGTGGGCCCAAGGGCGGCGGCGCCGGCGTGGCGGCCGGCATCGGTGAGCTCGGCACGAGCGGCGGCGGCAACGTGAACCTGGGCGCGAAGGGCGACGCGGCGATTCGTGGCCGGGTGGCCGACGCGGCGCCCGAGGTCGACTCGAGCGACGTCGACCGTGAGGCGCTCAACCGCTACGTGAAGGCACGCAAGGCGGCGATCGTGGCGTGCTACGAAAAAGAGCTGAAGCGCAACCCGTCGATGAAGGGCAAGGTCGTGGTGCGGTTCAGCATCTCGACCTCGGGGCGCGCGACCGAGATCGAGATCGAAGAGAACTCGCTCGGCAACGACGCGGTCGGCGCGTGCATCAAGAGCATCATTCGCACGTGGGTGTTCCCGTTCAAGCCCGACTCCGACGTGCCGGTCGCCTTCCCGTTCGTGTTCTCGCCGGCGACGTAAGCACCGCGGGAACCGAAATTCTGCGACGTGGTCAGTTCATTCATGGACACCACGTTGACGGTCGATACTTCGCCGTTCTCGCAGATCGACCGGCGGTTTCTGCACGTGCTGTTCGGGTCGCTGCTCGTGCACCTGACGGTGGCGGTGTGGGTGAACCGGCAGCCGCACGTGGCCAGCGAAGACCCGTATGAGCGGGCGCCCGACCGGTTTTCGCGCGCGCCGCTGCTGCCGATTCCCAAGGTCTTTCCTCCGGTGAAGAGGCAGCCGCCCTCCTCCTCGCCGGTTCCGCCGGGGAGGCGGCCTTCGAGCCCGGGCCCGGGCCGCTCTTCACCGAACCTCACGGGTCTGCTCGCGGCGGCGGTGAGCGACCTGAACCGAGGCAGCGGCGACACCGAGGCGGCGCTGTTCGGCGCGAAGCAGGGCCCGGTCGACACGAGCGTGCTGGCGAGCCGGCGCGAGCGCGGCCCGAGCGAGGCGCAGTCGGTGGGGCCGATCGTGACGAACGGCGCGCGCGACGTGCGCATCGGCGAGCACGCCGACGTGGTGGTGCCGCGAGGCAAGGTGCAGGACATCGAGCTCGACGAGCCAGACGAGGTGCCCGACGCGAGCGCGCTGCTGCGGTTCATTCGCTCGCGCAGCGCGGCCCTCACCTCGTGCTACGAGCGGGAGCTGAAGCACAACCCGACGCTGAAGGGTCGCGTGACGGTGCATCTGACGGTGACGGCCGATGGCCGGGCGCGAGAGGTCGCCGTGAGCGCCGACTCGCTGCGCAGCGCCGAGGTGGCCGGGTGTCTCGAGGGTGTCATTCGGAGGTGGATCTTCCCCGTGAAGCCGGGCGACGAGGTGCCACTGACTTTCCCAGTTCTCTTCACCCCGACTGGCGGTTGACGTAGATAGATCGGCGTGAAGCAACGCCGGTTGACCGACGTTCGCTCGTTGTTGAGCAGCGCCGAATTCACGGAGTGGTGGGGGCAGCTCACGGCGGCGCGAGCCGTGCTGCGCGATGCGACTGCGCGCTACGACGAGCTGCTGGCGCAGACGACGCTGATGGAGTTTCGCGCCGAGCTCACGCAGAAGAACGCGATCGACACCCTGTACCGGGCGGGCGAGCACGAAGACACCGCCGCGAACATGTTGTTCGAGGCGACCGACCTCGAGAACAAGAGCTTCAAGGGCGTCGGCGAGTTCGAAGAGCAGCGCTTTCGGGCCTCAGAGGCGTGGTACCGACTCGGCGCGGCCGAGAAGAAGCGCGAAGAAGCGGTCGACAAGAAGCTGGCCGAGGCCGAAGTGAAGGCGGCGCAGCGCACGCAGATGACTGCGCTCGAAGAGTACGAAAAAGAGAACGCGCGAAAGCTGCGTCTGTGGGACGAGGTCGAGCGGCTGTGGGCGCGGTCGGCCGAGGTGAGCCTGCTGGTCGCCGAAGAGCGGGCGCTCGGCAAGAAGGTGCGCCGCGAGGCCGAGACGCTCTTCGCGCTGGCCGAAGAGCGCAAGAAGCGGTCGAGAGAGCTCAAGGCCGAAGTCGAAGCGTGCGCGACCCAGCACGAGGGGGCGAAGGCGAAGGTGTCGGCGCTGCACTCGCTGGCGCGCGAGAGGTTCGGCTGCGCGACGGGTACCGACTTTCTCTACTTCCGCACGAAAGACGACCCGCGGCTGGCCTACTGCGTTGCACTGGTCGAAGACACCGAGGGTTACAACGTCGAGGTGAAACCGCTCGCGGTGTACCAGGTCGATCGGCAGCGCGGCGTCTCGTTTCTCGAGCCGGCGCGGGCGTCGACGCCGTCGCTCGAAGAAGGTGACCGGCGGTTCGAAGACTATTTCCTCAAGGGCCGTAAGGGAGAGGCAAGGGCGACCACCTGATGGAAAAACTCGCGCTGCTCTCGGGGTCGCCGCTGTTCGAGATGCTCTCGAACCAGGAGCTCGACTACGTGGCCGACCTCTCGCGCCCGCGGCGCTTCGGGCCGGCTCAGATCATCATCGAAGAGGGCGATCTGGGCGACAGCCTCTACGTGATCGCCTCGGGTGAGGTCGAGGTGGTTCGCAAAGACGCGTCGGGGGCCGAGAAGGTGATCGCGGTGCTCGGGCCCCGCGAGTTCTTCGGTGAGATGTCGCTGATCGACAAAGAGTACCGGTCGGCGACGGTGCGGGCGCGGGGTGAGGTCGAGCTCCTACATCTGACCGCCGAAAACCTGACCACGTTTCGCAAGCAGCACCGCGACGGGTTCACGTTCGTGGTCATCAACATCGCGCGCATCTTGTCGGCCCGGCTGCGCGACGCGAACACACGCCTGGCGGCGCGCCTCTGACCCTGGGGCGTGAATCGGCCGGCCGCGACCGGGAACCCAGGGTTTGGTACTCCTGTTACCCCGTGGTATCAGTGACTTGCGTTGACACCAAGGTAGGTGGTCTCTAGAGTGGTTCGGTCTTACGAGAGGCGGGGTTCAAGCGTGCTGAAGCGGTCGTTGCTGGTCGTTTGCATCGGGGTTTCCCTGGCGTGGGCTCAGGCCCCCGAGGGTGGGAGCTCGGGTGCGGCGGCGTCGCAGGCCGATGAGCGCGACAACCCGCCCAACCCCGAGAAGATTCGCCGCAGCGCCGAGTCGCTGTCGAAGATGCGCCAGGCGTTGAAAGACGTGCTCGCGAAGCTCGAAGAAGCGCGCAACAGCCGTGACGTGGTGAAGCTGAACTGCGTGAACGAGAAGCTCACCCAGGTGAAGGGCCTCTTGCGCATCTCTGAGCTCGCCGACGTGGCGATGCAAGAAGCCATCGCGAAGAAAGAAGACTCGAGCGCGCTGCACGAGTACACGAAGACGTCGATCGCGACGTCGAAGGTGACGCAGCTGCGGGCCGAAGCCGAGCAGTGCCTGGGGCAGCTGGCGTTTCGTACTGACGAGAACCTCGCGATCGACGTGGAAGTGCCTGAGGATCTGCCGAAGGGCGACCCGACGGTTCCGACCACGCCGATTCTCATCGACGCGCGGGCCCCGGCGGCCAGCACCACGATGTGACGGCGTCGACTGCGCTCTGCGATGAATACCTACCGGCGAATTTGGGGGGTGTGTTAAGGCGCGACACGCGTCTTTTCCGCAGGTTCTTCAACCCCGATGAGCAAGCGCCTCCTGAGCGTCGTTGCCGTGTTGATCGCCGCGTCTGCGGGCGCTGATGCGCCGCCGAAACCGAACGGCATCAAGATCGGTGACGGGCGGCTGCACCCGTTTCTTGCGGTACGCGCCGCGTACGACAGCGCGGCCGGCTTCTTTCCCGCCGCGAGCGGCGGCGAAGAGATTCGGGGCGACTTCATCATCACCCCGAGCCTCGGCCTCGCGTTTGCGCTCGACACGCCGTCGACGGCGGTCAACTTTCGCGGGCAGGGCGGCTTCGCCTGGTACACCGGGCTCGTCACCCCGAGCGCGACGCCGATGAGCTACGTCAACGCGTTGGTCGGGCTCGACACCGCGTTCAACAAGACCGGGGCCGTCGAGGTGCAGATCGGCGACACGTTCTCTCGCACGAACGCGACCGCCAACCTCGCATCGAGCATCGGCGTCATTTCACTCTTCAACTCGGCTTATCTCGCCGTGCCGATTCACCCGGGCGGTGGCGCGATTACGGTGACTCCACGGGTGAGGTGGGACGTCGAGTTCTTCTCGCCGCAGCTGCCGAGCCGTGGGCTGAGCGGCTGCAACCCGAACGACATTCGCTGCAACCCGAACCTCGTTCAAGAGATGAACTACAGCAACTTGAACGCGTCTCTCGGGGGCCGGTGGAAGTTCCTGCCGAAGACGGCGGTCGTCGCCGACGTTCAGTTCGACCACCGCACGTACTTCAACACGTCTGACCCGACGCCCCCGGCGCCAGGCACACCCGCACCAACGGCGGGTGCAAACCTCACCTCGTACATTCTTCGCGGTACGGCCGGTCTCTCGGGCCTCATCACCTCACGATTGAGCGTGCTCGCCCTCATCGGTGGTGCGGGTGACTTCGGTCTCGGTCGAGGTGCCAGCCCGCTCGCCCAGGCCGAGGTCGCCTACCTCGGGTCTGACCTGACGCTGCGCGGCGGCTACCTGCTCGCGATGAACCCGGTGCCGGTCTACGGTACGGTCGGCCAACACCGCGGCTACGCCGAGTTCCGCGCGACGTTCTTCGGTCGGCTCACTGCGCGGCTCTTCGGCGCGTTCGACTACATCGACTTCCCCGTGATCAACGACACGGTGATGGGCACGACCCGGTTGGTCGACCGCAACGACTACTTCGTGACCGTTCAGTCTGAAATCGCCGTGCAGATCATCAGCATCTTGTCGGTCTCGGTCAGTTACAACCTGAGCTGGCGCATTCCAGGCAACGGCGCACCCGTCGGCAATCAGTACGTACGCCACGAGCCCGCTCTCAACGTCATGTTGTCGTACTGATGCGCCCGCTCTCACTGCCTCTCGTTCTCGCGCTCTCGGCCTGCGTCAGCCCAAAGCTAAGTTCGGTTGGCAACACCGTCAACGCCTCCGACACGCAGCCCACCGAGGTGCGCGGCACGGCGAGCACCCTCGGCGGCGGCGACCTGCTCGAGGTGCGCGTCTATCAAGAGACCGACCTGTCGGGCGCGTTTCGCGTCTCACCCGAGGGCCACATCGACTACCCGCTGTGCGGCCGCGTGAGCGTTCAGAACCTCACGTCGAGCAAGGCGGCCGACGCCATCACCGAGTGCCTCAAGAACGGGTACCTGAAGAACCCGCAGGTCACGGTGCTGGTGCGCGAGTACACGTCGAAGAAGGTGTTCGTGCTGGGTGAAATTTCGAAGCCGGGCACGTTTCCGTACGAAGAGAACATGTCGATCATCCAGGCGGTCACGCTGGCCGGCGGCTTCACGAAGCTCGCCGCGAAGAACGGCACCTCGGTGACGCGGCTCGTGTCAGGCCAAGAGACGCGCGTGCGCGTGCCGGTCGCCGAGATCGAGCAGGGCCGCGAGAAGAACTTTCAGCTGCAGCCGGGCGACATCGTGTTCGTGCCCGAGTCGTTCTTCTGAACTTGCCTACTTCTTCGGCTCGAGCGGCTCGTCGAGCAGCTCCTGCACTTCTTTCAGGTAGACCGCGAGGAAGTCTTCGGCGAACCCCTCGTGCACCTGCCGCACCCTGCCCTGCCGGTCGACGAGCAGGGCGGTCGGCATCACCTTCACCTTGAGCGTGCTCTCGGCATAGGCCGCGTTCGGGTCGAGCAGAATGTCGAGGTCGAGCTTCGTCTCGGTGAGAAACTTCGGAATCTGCGACGCGTCGGCGTCGACGTTGAGCGCGAGCACCTTGAAGCCCTTGGCGCCGAACTCCTTCTGCAGGTCCTGGTACATCGGCATCGCGTCGCGGCACGGGTCACACCAGGTCGCCCAGATGTCGATGAGCACGACGCTGCCGCGCAGGCTCGAGAGCTTGAACGCGGTCTGATCGGGGTACTTGTTCAGCGTGAAGTCGAGCGACGTGAGCGCCATCGCGGGGTGCTCACGCTGCGGGTCGACGAGGGTCGGCGGCGGCTCGCGCTTCACGCAGGCGACGAACCCCAGGCACGACAGCACCAGCAGCAGTCTCATGGCTCCCCCAGGCGCTTCAGCAGCTTCTCGATGAAGCCGCCGAACCCGCCGTTGCTAATCACCAGCACCACGTCGTTCTACCGCGCGCATCCCGAGACCTGCTCGAAGAGCCCATCGACCGTCGCGGCCCGCTCGGCGGTGATGCCGCGCGCCGTCAGGTCGCGGCACAGCCGCGGCACGTCGAGCCCTTCACCCTCGGGGATCTTGTCGTGCTTCTCGGGAACCTTCACGAAGGCGTGGTCGGCTCCACCGAACGAGCCCGCGTACTCGTCTTGGTGCAGGTTGCGCCGGCTCGTGTTCGAGCGCGGCTCGAACACCGCCACGAGCCTGCGGCCGGCGTAGCGCCCCTTCACCGCGGCGATCGTCTCGCGCACGGCCGTCGGGTGATGCGCGAAGTCGTCGATGACGAGCACCCCGCGCGCCGTGCCGCGCTCTTCTTGCCGCCGCTTCACGCCCTGAAACGTCGCGAAGCCCTGGGCAACTTCTTCGTGGCTGAGCCCGAGCGCCCGCGCCGCCACGTAGACGCCGAGCGCGTTCTCGACGTTGTGCCGGCCGCCGAGCGGGAGCAGCACCTCGCCGCCCTCGGTCGCGAAGCGCGCGCCATCGGCCGAAAACTTCGCGTCGCGCGCGGCGTACTCGACGACGCGGCCCTTGCAGCGCTTCGCGATGCGCACGGCGTTCGGGTAGCT
>JAEUJP010000057.1 GCA_016793725.1 Myxococcaceae bacterium
CGAGCAGCTTCTCGGGGTCGAACTTCTCGACGGGAAACGGCGCGGCTGCCAGCAGCAGGAGCACGAGCATTGATGCGCGCGAGCATGGCACGAAACGTAAACCGTATGGCGCGAGCCGAACCATGTCGGCGAAGCGCGGAGCGAAGGTCGACCCGAAGCTCCTCGTCGACGGCACGCTGTACGGCCGCAACTCTCATTCGCCTCATCACTCGTGACCGCAGTGCACCTCGCGGCCATGTAGGAGGGCTACGCGGGCGGGGCTCTCTGGACCCAGGCCTGCAGCCGTTTCCGAACACGGTCGCGCGCGCGACGTCACCGAACGTCTTCACCAGCAGCACCTCCTGGTCGTCGGGCAAGGGTGCCGTGGCATAGGCCCAGCCTGCGAGCGGACTCAGGGGTCGGCGCGACCCGGGCCTGGCGTCTCGGCGAGCTCGAGCCACACCTCGTTGCGCCGCAGAAACGGCAAAACCGACGGCGGGTCGTATCGGGCCGAGACGGCTTCGCTCCTAGGGCTCAAGCCGGCCGAAGCCAGAGCCTCGCGCAAGGCGCGCTCCTGCTCGGTCACGCGCTCCGGCGGGGTCGTGCCCGAGTAGCGCAGCACCGCCACGCGGCGCGCGCCGACCGCGCGAAGTGAGACCGAGCCGTCGACCGGAACGGGGAGGTCGGCGACCGTGCGACCCTTGGGAAGGGTGAAGGTCACCCGCCAACGGCCCGCCCCCTCGGCGCTCTGCGTGACCGGCGCCGTCATCGCGAGGGTCTCGCCGGAAGAGAGCGATTGCGTCACCGGAGCGGTCATCGCGAGCTTCTCGGAGCGCGTGTTATTCCCGAAGATGTAGCCCGCCAGCCGGCGAAACCCGGTGTTGACCGCGCTCGCCGACGACTCGGCCTCCACCACGGTCTCGGCGAGCACCGTCGGCCCGTACCGCCGCACCTCGAACCCACCATCGTCGCGCTCGACTTCGTACGCTGGCTCTTCGACGAAGCGGCCCGCCAGCTGCCAGCGCACCAGGCCGAACGAGACCAGCGCGGCCAGGCCGCCGAGAGCGAGCTTGAGTACCATGCCCGGTGTACGAACCACCCGGCACGATGTTTCGCGTCACTGCCGCGCGAGGC
The DNA here is from genome assembly GCA_016793725.1 of Myxococcaceae bacterium. Taxonomy (GTDB): domain Bacteria; phylum Myxococcota; class Myxococcia; order Myxococcales; family Myxococcaceae; genus Xiheicaenimonas; species Xiheicaenimonas phototrophica. The sequence continues at coordinate 1,114 of JAEUJP010000057.1, forward strand.
CCGCCGCCGCTCGAGCTCCGGCCGTAGCCCCCGCTGCGAGCGACTTCGCGAAGGACCCTCTTTCGAAGTGTTCGCGGAGCTGAGCCACGAGCTTGAGTCTGCACCTGCGCGCGCCTCGAGGTGTCGTGCAGGCATGACCCGGTGGCTCGCCCTCGCCACGCTGTTCACGGTGGCCTGCCACCGGCCCATCGGCACCGTCGAGCACGAGCCGCTGCGCGCCGACCCCGCTCGGCTGCTGCTCCGCGCCTACGTGGGTCATGAGCTCCGCGACACGGTGTCGGTGTTCAACCCCGACCGCGCGCGGGTCGACGCGACCGCGACGGTGAGCGGGCCGTTCGAGGTCGCGCCCCTCGAGCTCTCGCTGGACTCTGCCGAGAGCGTCGCGCTCGAGGTGAGGTTCGCTCCGGCGGGCGTGGGCACGTTCACCGGCGAGCTGGTGCTGACCGACTCGCTCGGCGGCGTGACGCGCGTCGCGCTCGAGGGCGCCGCGTTGGCCGTGCCGGCGTGCGCCGCGAGCGGCGTGTGCCGGCAGGCGCAGTTCGACACCGTGGGTGAGGCGTGTGTCGAGTCGAACCGGCCTGACGACACGTCGTGCGCGCCCGAGCTCAGCTGCTACGCGAGCGCGTCGTGCCAGGGCGGCGTGTGCCGCGGCGTGCTGTCGGCTGCGTGCGACGACGGCGACGCTTGTACGGTCGACGGCTGCGGCGTCGAGGGCTGCCTGCACGTGCCGCGCGAGTGCCCGGTCTCTGACCCGTGCCTCGTGGCGACGTGCGACCCGGTGAGCGGGTGCGGCACCTCGCCGGTCACCGACGGCACCTCGTGTGGCCCATCGCGCTGCGAAGACGCGTACATCTGCCTCGGGGGTCGCTGCGCGCTGACGCCGCGGCCGAACGCCCAGACCGACTGCCGGTACACCGACGTCGCGCCGGCGCGCTCGGGCGGCTGCGGCCTCACGGTCGGCGGCGACGTGAAGTGCTGGGGCGTCATGCAGGGGCCACGGCTCCTTCCCGCGCTGCATGGCATCTTGCCGGGCAGCCTCGACGCCGAGGCCTTCGCGTGCGGCCTTCGTGCCGGAGGTACGGTGAGCTGCGTGCTGTTCAACGGGCTACCGCGCGCGCTGCCACCCGACCCTGTGCCGTTCACCCGGCCCGCGCTCGACGTGCAGACGTCTGACGACCGGGTCTGCGCGCGCCTCGACGACGAGTCGCTCGAGTGCTGGCAGGCAGGCTCTGACGCGGGCGCAGTCAGGCTGTTCGATGCAGGGTCGGTGCGCGCGTGGTCGGTGGCCGGGCCGTGCGTCGTCTTGCCCGACGGCGGCGCGCCCTGTCGCTCGACTCCGCAGGTGTTTCCCCCACAGCTCGCGATGACGACGGTCGCGATGACGTTGGGTGGCCCCGTCGGTCTGACGACCGGGGGAGCCGTCTGGTGCGGCACCTCGCTCTGCGGCCCCGACGCCGGTGCGACGATGCTCGGCGGCACCCACGACCAGGTCTGCTGGGTGGTCGACGCGGGCTCCGTCGGCTGTACCCGGGTGCAGGGCAACAACCCGCTGATGGGCGAGACCTTGCCCGGCCCCATCTCACTGCTCTCGCGCACGACGCAGGGCCAGCTCTGCGCGCTCGTGAACGGCGAGCCCTGGTGCGCGGGGGCCAACCCCTTCAGCGCGCTCGGCGAGTACTCGGTCACGCCGCTCGAGGTCTCGACGCTGCCGATGGGCGCACGCGCGCTCGACGTGCCAGACTTTGGCGTGACCGTCATCGTGGTCGATGGAGGCCTGCGCCGGCTCGGTAGCGGTGCCCATTTCGTGTCGCTGCCCGCCGGCGTCGAGCCCGTGCAGCTCAGCCACGTCGACGGCTCACTGCAGGGCGAATGGAGCTTCGTCACCCGCGACGGCGGCGTGTGGCTCGGAGCTGGAGGGCAGCTGCGTCACCCCGTCGCGCTGCCCGGCCCGGCGAGCCGGGTCTCTGGCGTGCGAGCGATGGCTGCAGGGCACGCGTGGGAGCTCACGACCGGCGACGACCTGGGGCCTGCGCTCTCAATCAGCCGCCGGCTCGTGCTCAGGCCCGATGGCGGCGGCATCGATGTGCCCGTGGCGCTCACGCAAATCAGCGATCAGTCGCGCCACGACCACGGCTGCGGGCTCACGCCCGCTGGAGGCGCCGTCTGCTGGAATCGCCCGGGCGATGGCGGCGTCGAGCTGAACCCCATCGTCGGGCTGCGCCCTGGCGCAACACTCATCACCTCCGACCATGGCTATGGCGGGGTGGGGTGCGTGCTCATCCCTCCTTCTGGGGTGCAGTGCTGGGGTGCGCCGGGCGAGAGCCTGCCCGCCGGCGCCAGAGCGCCGCCGACGCGGTACACCGCTGTCGACGTCGTCGTCGGCGAGCCCATCGTGTCGCTCTCGACCACGTACCGGCACAGCTGCGCCGTCACGCGCAGCGGCGCGCTCGCGTGCTGGGGCGACAACACGGGCGCCCCGTTCGGCTTCGAGCCGCTGATGTACTCACCGCGCTTCGTGCGCGTGCCGTGGTGACCCGCTCACGCGCGAACGAACGGGTGCGCGTGCCGAGCTGATTCAGGGCGCCGGCTTCTCGTTCAGGTGGCTCGCGTGCAGCCCGTGCCCCACGATTTCCATGCCGATGAGGCCGCCCTTCGTCTCGGCCTTGTTCAGCGCGTGCAGGAGCCAGCCGTGCGGAGGGAAGAACGCGCCCGCACCGTTCGGGCGGGGCCCGGCCACTTCGCCCGCCTTCGCGAGCAGCGGGTCGATCGCCGCGCGGAACTGCGCGTACTCGGTGAACGGCTGCGCCAGCACACCCTGAATGCCGTCGAGCAGCGCCTCGATGCCCACGCGCCGCGGGTCGGTCGAAGGCATCTGGTTCAAGCCCGCCGCCTCGACGATGCCCGGCCGCGAGCCCTTGAACAGCTCGGTCTGCGCCGCCGCCAGGCCCTTCGCCTCGTCAGGCGTCAGCGTGCGGCCCAGGTCGCGCGTCGCCATGCTCGCCACGAACTCTTCGATGAGGTTCGGCATCGTGAACGGCCGCGTCGCGAGCCCGTCACCGAACGGCTGCGCCGCCGTCGGCTCGGTCGCCGTGACGCCCAGCTTCTCTTGCATCGGCTTCAGGCTCTCGGGCGCGAGCGTCAGGTCGACCAGCTTCGCGTGCTGGTTGCCGTTCTTCGCCAAGAACTCTTTCGACTCGAGCGCCGTCTTCACCGCGTCGAAGCGCGCGCCGAGGTTCGACTTGTTGAGCGGGTACGAGATGCCGAGGTTCAGGGCCACGTGCGCGAGCTCGGCGCAGTACACCTTGTTGTCGGCGCTCGTCAGCCACGCCATCGCCTCGGCCTGCTGCGCGGGGTCGCCCGTCATCGCCTGAATGAGCTTGTCGCCCATCGTCTTCACCTGCGAGACCGAGCGCGTGCCGAGCGGGTCGCCGCCGTTGTAGTCGCCCGGGAAGTTCGTGAACGTGTTCGCGATGGTGAGCCAGGTGCGAATGTTGTCCATGTACGCCTGCTTGTCGGCGCCGCTGATTCCGGGCGGGAACTTCATCTTCAGAAAAATCATCGGGTAGTCGGCTTCGCCGAACAGACCCTGCTCGTAGTTCTGCGGGTTGTTGAGCGTGATGGCGCCCGCTTCTTTTTTGCCGTCGGCGTTCGTCGTCATCACGCCGACCGCGAGCTCGATGTGCGTCGCGTCGAGCTTCACTTCTTCTTTGCCGGCGCCGCCCAGCACTGCGTGCTTCGGCTTGTGGTGCTTCACCGCAATCATCACCTCACCCGGAGCGAGGAAGCGCGCGATGTCTTTCTGGTTCGTACCCCACGCGTTGTCGTACGCGATGAGCTTGATCTCTTTGCCCGGCTCATAATGTGTCGGCACCGCCATCGGCGCGCCGCCCGCCGGGTTCGGCACCAGCGTCGTGAACAGGTCTTCGGTCTTCGTCGCCTTGTTCGCGCCACGGTTGAACGTCGCGTTCGCCGCGTCGAAGTTGACGGTGTAGTTCGACGCCGGCCGCTTGCGGTCGTAGTCGATGCCGTGCACGCCCACCTGCGAGCCGCCGCTCGCCGCCGGGTCGAGCGCCCCACCCGGAGTCGTCGGCGTCGTCGGCCCCGTCGGCGTGAAGCCGCTCGCGCCGCTGATGCGCGCCTTCAACGTCTCGCGCACCGCCGTGATGTGCGGCGCCGCCGCCGCCGTCGGCCGCGACGTCTCGAGCTTCGCCACGATGGCCGCCCACACCGGCTCGCTCGCGTTCTGATGGTTCGCGAGCTGCACCAGCCACGCACCTTCTGCCTTCGAGAGCCCGTTCTTCTGAATCTGGGGCCACTTCGCGTTGAGCTCGTTGATGAGCGTCGACGTGTCTGCGGTGTCGGCCGGCGTGCCGAGCGTCGCGGAGGGACGGCCGAGCTGCGGAGCGGACACGACCGGCGTACGTGCACCAGGGATGATTGAGGGCATGTGCGTGCTTGTACGGAACACACGACCGCGAATCAAACTTGCGGCCGTCGCCACGTGACCGCTCGGTCACGACTTCTCGCGCGTGCGAGCGAGTGCGCGAGGAGCAGCAACGGCGGTCCAGCTCCCGAGAGTGCACCGCACCCGCACTGCACGTTCAGCTTTCGCTCGAGCGCGGGTGGCGCGACGGTGGTGCCTCCGTCGGGCGACGTCGTCCCCGCATCGACCACGACGCCGGCGTCGAGCACCGGCGCGCCGCCATCTCGCCACGTCACCACGCGCGCGCGCAGCCGCAGCGAGTCGGAGCCCGGCGGAGGCTCCCACTCGGACCACGCGACCGTCACGCGCCCGTCGCCGGTCGAGGCGAGGGCGGGCACCTCCTGGTCGACGGGGCCGCTCGCGAGCAGGCCGAGCGCGCTCAGGGCGCCGTCGAGCCCCACGCGCCGTGAGTACACGTCTGCGCCGCCGTCGAGCGTCGTCGTGTCCCACGCCACCACGTAGTCGGTGCCGTCGAACGTGGCCGACGCGAAGCGGCCCTCGGTCTGCCCCTGTACGCCGAGCTCGGCGCGGTCGAACACCACGAGCGGCGGCGCATCGAGCTGCCCGCCGTCGAGCGCGATGCGCGTGGCGAGCAGCGTCTGGGTGAGCTCGGGCCTCCACACGACGAGAAAGCCCGACGGTGAGCCTGCGACCGTGAGGTCGTGAGACTCGAAGCCCAGGTCATTCGCCTCGGGAAGCTGCCGCGTCGAGCCGCGCACCCGCCCGTCGGGCGCCATCAGCACGTAGTGCACCTGGCTCGACTCCTGGTACCCGACGATGAAGCCGCCGTCGTTGCCGCTGCTCCACGCCGCGGCGCAGCGCCCGTTCGAGCTCGGCGCGAGGTAGGGCACGCCGGTGAACCCGTTGAAGTCGAACGCGCGAATCGCGAAGCCCGTGCCGGTCTGAAAGCAGAGCAGCCGCGCGCCCGCGCCGCCCGCGAGTGACGGCTTGCCGGCCGCGAGCGGCTGAATGCGCAGGGCCGCGCCCTGCAGCGAGCCGTCGAGCCCGAACGCGCGCACCCACAGCGCGTCGGCCTGCACCCACGACACCACGTAGCTCGTGCCGTCGAACGTGACGTCGGCGCCGGTCGCGTCGGCGTTGGTGCCGGTCACCTCGCGCGGCGGGCCGAGCGGCTCACCGTTCAGCCCCAGCGCCACCACCTCGACCTCGGTGCGGTCGGTGGCGCGCTCGTAGACGACCATGGCTCCTTCGGGCGACGCGGCCATGCGCACGTCGATTTGGGCCTCGCCGGTCTTCGTGAGCCACACCTCGCTGCCGGGCACGGCGGCGCCGCCGGCCCAGCGCATCGCGAACAGGTCGGCGCCGCCGGCGTTTTTCTTCTGGTACGCGACGTGGTGCGTCGCGAGGGCGGGCTCGGTTCGGCCGTCGTGGTCCGAGGTCGCTTCGCGGGGCACGAGCGCGCCGGCGTCGAGCGTCGCCGTCCACAGGTCGGGGCCGCCGGTCTCTCGAGGGTAGAGCAGCAGCGACGAAGCGCCGCCGCCGTACCCCCGCACCCCACGCGCCACGTCGTGCACGACGACCGGAAGGTCGGTCGGCGAGACCTGGGCATCGAGCGGCGACGCGTACACCTCGGCCGGGTCGTTCGAGCGCTGCCACGCGACGACGCCCGAGACGCCGTCGTGCGCGAGCGCAATCTTCACGGCGTCGGCGGGGCCGACCCTCGTCGGGCTCGACATGCCGCCGTCGGCGAACAGCTGCGTGGTGAACGCGCCCGACGGCGACGCCCACGCGACGGCGTACCGGTCTTGCGCCCACGTCGTCGAGAGCGCGACGAGGTCGCTCGACACCGCGCGGAGCAGGAGCCCTTCGACCGTGCCGCTCTCTGAGACGTCGACGGTGGCGACGTTGCCGTCTTCGCGCCACGCGACGCGAAACACCGCGCCGTCGAACGTGACGCTTGCGGGCAGCTGCATGGCGCTGCGGGTCGACAGCGTGAGCGGGGCGGCGTCGAGCAGGCTGCCGTCGAAGCCGATGCGAATCGCGCGCATGTCTTCGTCGGTCGACCACACGGCGAGGCAGACGCTGCGGCCGCAGCCGACGGCGGGCGACCAGTCGTCGTAGCCGTAGGTGCCGGCGGCGATGCCGCGCGGGTCGAGCACGTTGCCGGCGTTGTCGATGCGGGCGGCGTAGAGCTCGACGAAGTGGCGCGAGCGGCGGGTGTCTTGCCAGACGGCGAGGGCGCCGCCGTCGTACGCGGCGAGGTCGACGAGGTTCTGGGTGCCGGAGGCGAGGCCGAGCGAATGGCCGGGTGCGGGCACCTGTACGGGGCCGAACGTCTGCGCGGCGGCGACCGCAGACAACGTGGCGAGGGCCGTTGCGATGGAGCGGGGCAGGGCACCGAGTTTGTGATAGCTCCAGGGCCCGCGCCAGCGATGGACAGCTTCTTCAGCCGGTTCAGCCTACGGACTCAAGCGGCGGCGGCGGTGGTGCTGCCGTGCGTGGTGGTCGCGCTGTTTGCGTCGGTGTACTTCCCGAAGCGGCTCAACGAGCAGGCGGCGCGGGCGCTCGAGCAGCAGATCGAATCCATCGGGCGGCTCGCGGTGGCGAACGCGGCGCCGACGATGCGGCTGATTCGCGACGGCCTCGCGAACCCCGAAGAGCTGAAGAGCGTGTTCGACGGCGTGCGCGCGAGCGGCAACGTCGAGTCGATGGGCGCGCTGGTGGTGAGCTCCGAGACGGTGAAAAAAGAAGGCGAGCGCCGCTTCGTCGACATCGTGGCGGGCGACAAGAAGGTGATGATGGAGGGCGACCTGAAGCCGGGGCGCTACAGCGTGCCGAAGGCGGGCACGTGCGACATCGACAGCGCCGAGGGGCTGACGGTGCGCTGCAGCCAGAAAGACCAGGACTACGAGGCCCTCATGATCATCTCGGTCTCACTGCGTCAGCTGCAAGACGCCGAGCGCGAGAACCAGACCGTCGGCCTGTGGGTGCTGCTCGTCGCCGTCGGCGTCGGCCTCACGCTGGCGTTCGTGTTCTCGGGCGCGCTCGCCGGCCCCATGGGCGTCGTGACGCGCGTCGCGCGCGAGGTCGCCGCCGGTGACGTGACGGTGCCTCAGGTGTCGGTGCAGGGCGTGGGCGAGGTGCGGTCGATGGCGTCGAGCGTGAACGAGATGCTCGTGTCTTTGCGCGCGCTGGTGACGCAGATGGTGTCGCTGTCTGAGCGGCTCACCGGCGCGGCGAAGGGCCTGAACGCGGCGAGCGCCGACCAGGAGCACGTGACGTCGCAGCAGTCGGCGTACGCGCAGCAGATCGCGGCGACGTTCGAAGAGCTGTCGCGCACGGCCGAGATGATCACGGCGTCGACCGACGTCGTCGAGCAGGCGGCGATTCGTACGGCGTCGGCGGTCGACGAGGCGCGCGCGGTCGTGAACGAGATGGTCGGCGGCATCAGCGAAATTCGGCGCGAGTCGAAAGAGGTCGCCGACAGCATCGGCAAGCTGAACGTCGACCTGCAGCAGGTGTCGCGCATCGCGCAGGTCATCAAGCAGGTCGCCGACCGGTCAGACCTGCTCGCGCTGAACGCGGCGCTCGAGGGTACGAAGGCGGGCGAGGTCGGCCGCGGGTTCAGCCTCGTCGCAGCCGAGATGCGCAAGCTGGCCGAGAACGTGGCGGGCAGCGCGCGCGACATCGGGCGGCTCGTCGAGAACGTGCAGGCGAGCGGTGACCAGGCCGTGAACAAGGCCCGCGAAGGTGTGACGGCGAGCGACAAGGGTGTGCAGGTGGCCGAGCGCGCGTCGAGCGTGTTCGAGCAGATTGTCGAGCTGTCGCGCGGCACGAAAGAGGCGGCGCAGCAGATTTCAGTGGCGACGCGGCAGCAGCGGCAGTCGAGCGAGCAGGCGGTGCAGGGCGCTCGCAACGTCGCCGACCTCGTGAAGCAGGGCGTCGACGCGACCGGCCGCACCACGCGCATCGCGCAAGACCTGCAGTCGGCCGTGAACGCGCTCACCGAGGTGACGCGCCGGTTCAAGGTCGAACGCAGAGACTGAACGCTCGGCGGCCGGAAAGCACCGGGGTTATTCGTCTACATTCGACCTCCCCTCATGCTGCGCCTCACCCCCGTCGCCATCGCTCTCTGCGCCCTCACCGCCTTCGCCGAGCCGCCCGCCGGCCCGCAGGTGATTCACACCCGGGACGGGCGCGAGCTGCGCGGCACCGTCACCTCCGAGACGGCGCAGGGCTACGTGCTCGACACCGGCGAGACGGTGCTCTTCTCGGACATTCAAGACATGTTGCCCGCCGAGAGCCCGCCCCCGGCCGTGGCGCCGCCGCCACCTCCTCCGCCGATGCCGGCGCCCGAGCCGGGCACCCAGCCGGTGTACGAGGGCACGCCGCCGCCGCCCGAGCGCTCGCCCGACGAGCCGCTGCCCGAAGAGCACCCGGTGCCCGACTGGCGCAGCGAGCGACGCGGCTTTCACTGGAGCATCGGCGCCGGCGGCATGGTCGACCCCGGCCTCACCAGCGCCGGCACCACCCTCACGTTCAACGTCGCCGGCTTCGTCGGCGCGATGGGCACCTTGCGCTGGGGCTTCGGCTGGCTCGACCTCGTCGGCGAGCTGATGCCGATGGGCTACTTCAAGGGCAACACGCGAGCGCTCTTCGTCGGCTTCAACCCGCAGATGCGCGTGAACTTCGCGAAGTTCTACTCGCTGGGCGTCGGCCTCTACTCCGCGGTGGTGTTGTCACCCGGCGTCGACTTCTGCATCGGCCCCTCGTTCTCGCCGGCCATCTTCCGCTTCGGCCCGGCGGGTGAGCATGAGATTCGGCTGTGGTTCGCTCAGCCCGTCATCGGCACGACCCCGAGCCTCAGCGCGAACAGCGGGCTGATGCTGATGATGCTCAGCTACTCGTACGTGTTCTGAGCGTCGGTGCCGGGCGGGCCGTTAGGCTTCTTCAAGGAGGCCACCCCATGGCTCCAAGGGCACCGAACCAGATGACGCACGACGAGCTCGTCGCCGAAGTGACGGCGAGCCGCTCTCGCCACAGCGACGCAGACCTCGAGCTGTTGGCCGATGTGGGCTCCGTGCTCGCGCAGCCGCTGCACCACGCCGACACGCTCAGCGCCATGACGCGGCTGGTCGTGCCGGCCCTCGCCGACCTGTGCTTCGTCGACGTGATTCTGCCCGACGGAGCCACCGAGCGCGTCGCCGCGAGCTTCGCGAGCCTCGACAAGCAGCTCGAGCTCGGCGACCAGCTCGAGAGCACCGTCGCGCTCGCCGCGGCGAGCCCGCAGGCGCGCGTCATCGCGACGCGGCAGCCCGAGCGCGCGGCCCAGGTCTCGCGCGAGACCATCGACAGTATGGCGCCCGACGCGGGCCTCGAGGCGATGCGCCGCGCGGGCATCACGTCGGTGATGATCGTGCCGCTCGTCGCTCGTGGCCGCATGCTCGGCGCGCTCACCTTCGCGCGCACCGGCGCGAGCCCCAGCTACACCGCCGAAGACCTCACCTTCGCCGAAGAGCTCGGCCGCCGCGCCGCGATGCACCTCGACAACGCGCGCCTGCTCGAGCTCCACCAGCGCGCCATCGAGACCCGCCAGGAGCTGCTCGCCCTCGTCTCGCACGACCTGAAGAACCCGCTGAGCGTCATCACGCTGAACGCTCGTGCGCTCGCCGGGCCGCCGCGCGCCGTCGAGCGCATCCTCCATGCGGCCGCGCGTATGAACGGGCTGGTCGACGACCTCCTCGACGCGGGCAGCATCGAGTCGGGCCACTTCTCCATCGAAGAGAGCCGCCCCGTCGACGCCGCCGCGCAGGTCACGTCGGCGGTCGATGCGCTCCGAAGTGTCGCGCGCGAGAAGGGCGTCGAGCTCGAGCTGATGCTCCCGGCCATCGGCGCCGTGCGCGCAGACCCGGCGCGGCTGCAGCAGGTGCTCTCGAACCTGCTCGGCAACGCGCTCAAGTTCACACCCGCGGGCGGCAAGGTGTCGGTGCACGCGCGCGTCGAAGGCGGCTTCGTCGAGGTGAACGTCAGCGACACGGGGCCGGGGCTCGCCAGCGAGACGTTGGGGCACATCTTCGACCGCTACTGGCAGGCCGAGAAGAGCCGGCGCGGCGGCGCGGGGCTCGGCCTGTTCATCGTGCAGGGGTTGATCGACGCGATGGGCGGGCGCGTCTGGGCCGAGAACCTCCCGACCGGCGGCAGCCGGTTCACCTTCACCCTGCCGCGCACGACCGAGCCCGTGCGGCGCGCGCTCGAGGTGCCCGTGGCGCTGCGCGACGCGCCCGAGGCCTTGCACCTCCGGTTGCCGGCGCACGCGCTCCGCAGCGCCCTCACCACGCTCGAGCTGCAGCTGTCGCGGCTGCACCGCGAGAACGACCTCGGCGACGCGCAGGAGCGTGCGCTGCGCCACCTGTCCGCGGCGACCCGCCGGCTCTCGCACATGGCCGACGCGGCGCTCCGGCACGCGCTCGAGGCGCAGGCCGCCGTACGACCGCCACCCCAGGGGGTCGACCTCAGGGCGCTCGCGGCCGCGGTCGTCGCTTCGCTGCAGGCCGATGCCCAGAGCCGGCAGCTCGAGCTGACGTTCGTGGCGCCAGACGGCGTGCTGGAGCTCCAGACCGACCGCGAGCTGATGGGGCTCGCGCTCGAGGCGCTGGTGGTTCACGCCGCGAAGGCGCTGCGCGCCGGCTCGGTTCGGGTGCGGCTCGCGGCAGACACCGCGATGTGCCTCATCGAGGTGCAGGGCGCGGGTGAAATGCTCGAGCCCGCCCGCGACTCGGGCCTCGAGCTCGCGAGCCGCACCGTCGCGATGTTGGGCGGGCACCTCGACGTGGCGGAGGCCGGCCACACGTGGGTGATGCGCTTTCGCCGCCAGACGGTGCCGCCGGTGTACCGGGCCGACCGCTTCGGCAGAGAGCGTGCGCGCATGCCGCTCCTGCTCGTCGTCGAAGACGACACCGAGGTGCGCGAGGAGCTCACCAGCGTGCTCCGCGATGAAGGCTATGCGGTCGAGGCCGTGCGCGGCGGCGCCGAAGCGTTGAAGACGACCCACCTGCACAACGCGCGGCCCGACCTCATTCTGCTCGACCTGAACATGCCCGGGCTCAGCGGCCGCCAGTTTCGCGCCGCGCAGCTCGAAGACCCGTTGCTCGCGACGGTGCCGGTGATGGTGCTCTCGGGCGATGGCGACGTGCCTCGCGCGGCGCGCGAGATGGGCGCAGCGGCGTTCGTGACGAAGCCGTTTCAGGTCGACGCGCTGATTGCGAAGGTCAACAGCCTGGTGCGGCGGTCTTGAG